>DAIRFP010000239.1:0-7480 GCA_036794995.1 Thermodesulfobacteriota bacterium
CCGATAGAAGCATTCGGGAATGACGGACTCTAAGAGGTCTGGGAATAGCTCTTTAACGCAGCAAGCTGTGGGGAATCAATCACGCCAGAGGTTGAAAAAAGCTCTATAGTTCCCGCGTCGCATGAAAACCGTTTCTTTGTTTCGTGCCGAGCAGAACGGTGTAGAGCGAGGTTTTGGAAAGCTTGTAAACTTTCTCCACGGTAAGGTCGGTGGTTTCGATGAACGGCTTCAGTTTGAGATCGGTCCGCCAACCCAACCAGCGGGTGAGCGGATCTAACGCTTGGGTGAGCGATCCCAAGAGCGGAAAATCGCTGGTAAAGTGATTCACAATTACGATTTTCCCCCCGGGCTTGCAGACCCGCTTCGCTTCTTCAATCATTCGGATAGGATCCGGCACGACGGTGACGACATGGAAGGCCATGACGTAATCGAAGCTGTTCGCGGGAAAGTCTAGGTCCAGCGCATTCATCTCGAGGACTTGCAAATGCCCCCAACCATTTTCGCGGATTTTTTGACGAGCCCGGGCCAACATGTCGGGAGCCAGGTCAATTCCTGTGACCTCGCAATGCGTTGGGTAGGCGGGAAAAGAAGTGCCGGTTCCCGCTCCTACTTCCAGAACTCTTGCGCCGGCCGGTATTTCAAGATCCTCGATAACGCGTTCCAGGCGGGAGTAAAAGATCTTGCCGAAGACTTTGTCGTAAAGCGGAGCGAAGTCCGAGTATAAGCGACTTTCGTGTGCCTCTATATCACCCATAATCCCCACCCCACCCCTGGCGATGCGCCCCTAGGCATCGCGAATATCCCTGCTCTGCTTCTTGAAGAAAATCGAAATATCGCGCTTGCGAAACCGCCACTGCTTGCCTTTTTTGAAGGCTGGGAGAATGTTCTTACGGGCAAACTCATTCACGGTGTCCGGGCTCAAATCTAGTATTACCGCAACTTGCCTGCTGTTCAATAGCTCTTCTTCTCTTTCCGTCATAGAACCTCCTTTCGAGGATCGTCTGCGGACGCTCTGTAGTGTAAAAGGTTTTTTTTTCTAACAAGTTCGCTCCGGGCTGTCAAGGCAAGTTTTTTAAAAAAACTTTCTACTGGTTGACTACTTCAAGCTAAGACGGGGGGCGTGGACCTTTCCCGGACCCGGTCATTGATAGCTGCCTGCTCTCGGAATCGGGGAAAACACGAATCGGAAGAATCATCATATCCAATCCGGCAAATTGCAGCTTTTGCTGTAACGTTGCCGGCGTGTGATTATGGAGAAAACGGCTGAAGGCATTTTCCTCCTGAAAGACCAGCTTGCCGGAAAAGAAAACTGCTTTCGGAAAGTCCCGGGCAACCGCGGCGGAAAGTTCTTCCAGCTCCGCCATGAGATCGACCCCGAGAGCGTAGCGATATTCGGAATACCAACCCAGGCAGTTGGCGAACTCGACAAAGCTCTTCAAGTCTTCTTCTTTGGCACGCCGAAGGTTCTCGATCTCCTGCTCACCCTTGAATTGGCCCGAGTCGATAACGCCCACCGAAATAAAAACGACATTCTTAAAATGGTTGGGAAACAACCTTGGAATCGTGAGCAGGGCGTGCACCGCGACACCGTCGAAATCGCGCACGATAATGGCGGCCGTCGGAGCCGCAGGCGCCTTGGGCGGAACGGGCTCTTTCAAGTTCGGCTGAAAGGGAATGGCCAGCAGCGTGTCGTCGAGGCTCTTCAGAGCGCGCCGCACGCGGTTGTAGTGAAACCGGACGAAGTAAGCGAGGGCGATAAAACCGCAAGTGACGATTAAAGTCACCCATCCGCCCTCGGCGAATTTGATCGTGACGGTAACGATCAAGATGGTGCCGGTCAAGAACAGGCCAAGCCCATTGACAGACAATTTTCGCAGCCAGCCGGACTGGGTTTTTCTCACCTGCCACCAGTGCCTGCACATGCCGAGCTGAGAAAGCGTGAAGGTCAAGAATACGTTGATGCTGTACATGACCACCAACAAGCTCACTTTGCCTTGGGTATAGAGCAGAAAGCCCAAAGCGGTGAGTCCCATGAACCAAATACCGTCACGGGTGACGAGGTGGTCGCTCAGCAGCGAGAAACGGTGCGGCACCCAGGAGTCCAAAGCCATGTTGGCGAGCACCCGAGGGCCATCGATGAAACCGGCCTGTGCCGCCACCAGCAATAAGGCGGCCGAGGCGAACAGGGTCAGGACGACCAACGACGCCGCGATCGAACTGTCGATGCCAAAGAAGGCGCCGTAGACCTTGGCAAAAAGGCTCGCGTTCAAGGTCTTGCCGGGTTCGTGGAAAACTTGATGCAACAAGTAGCAAAGCAAAAGGCCGCTGGCCGTGAAAGCGAGGGAGACCGCCATATAAAGCATGGTTCTTTTGCCGGTCTCAGCGCGCGGTTCGCGGAGGATCTGGAGACCGTTGCTAACGGCTTCGATCCCTGTGTAGGTGCCGCCGCCGAGGCTGTAAGCATGGAGCAGGATGGCGAGGGTTGCCCAAACCCCGATGCCGCGTACATCGCTCAAGGATTCTTGGATGGAATCGGCGGCCACTGCGGGAAGCTCCCCGATCCGTGTTCCTATGCCAAGGCCAATAGCGACGGCGTGAGTCAGCACGAATAGGAAAAAAATCGGCAGAAGAAACTGCACAGACTCTTTGGTGCCGCGCAGATTAAGAAAAATCAGCCCGAGGATGAAAGCCATTTGGGTGAATAGTTTTAACCCGTGCACCGATGGCGGGAGAAAGCTGAAAAGCGCGTCGGCGCCGCTGGCCACGGAAATCGTGATCGTGAGTATGTAGTCCACGACCAGGGCCGAGCCGGAAACCAACCCGGCCTTTTCCCCGAGGAGCTTGGTCGCGACCAGATAACCGCCGCCGCCGGTTGGGAAGAGTTCGATAATCTGCGCATAACTGGCGGAAATAATGAAAACGGTAGCCGCCATCATCATCGCCAGTGGTAACGCCAGCAGCTGGTGCTGTCCCAGCGCCAAATAAGCTTCTTCCGGTCCGTAGGCAGACGAGCTCAAGCCATCGGCGCCAAGCCCGACCCAGGCGAGAAAGGCGACGAGTGAAATCTGATGAAATACTTTCGGATCGAGCGGGTCTTTCGGTTTGCCGAATAGGACGTCTTTAAGTGAAGCGAAGCGGCCGTTCTCCAAGGTTGCCCTCCCCGTTGGATAGATATCAGAGTTCCCATGCCATGAGAAACGTGTGCTGCAACGAGTGCTGGCCGCAGCGTCTTCCCGGACCGGGTTTGAAAAAAAGCTGGCTTGCGCCTTCGCAGCAGTTCCTTTAGCATCAAATTGGCGATAGTCATGGTGTGGAGGCAAGGCACACGGACTCCGTTCGCTTTCACCCCCCCTTTCTTATGCGAAAAGCCCTCAAGTTCTTCGGCGTCGTTTTGTTCGCGCTGGTGCTCTTTGTTATCGCCGGTTCGCTAGCGTTGTACCACTTGATCCGTGCCGGTGAATTGGAACAATTTTTGGTGAGTGAAATCGAGGCAAAAACGGCGTTCAAAGTTCAGCTTGGCAAGGCCGACTTGGAAATGGGCCGAATCTTAGGCATCGGCTTTAATGACTTTGCGCTCTCCGAATCGGAAGCCCCATCGCCTGTCCTCACCGCCCGGCGGATTAGCGCGCGGGTCGCCTTGCTGCCGCTCCTTGAGCGTAAACTCATCCTTTATGCGGTGCGCTTGCACCAGCCCACTGCCCGCGTGGTGCGCGATAAAGAAGGCCGAATTCCGCTCATGGAAAAGTTGCGAAACTTGCCGTTCTTAACCCAAGACGTGACTCAATTTGGTCTCGATCTGCACGGCATCAGCTGCCAAGACGGCAAAGTCGAATTTGAAGATCAACAGGCCGCGAAAGTTCCGCGCCGGGCCTGGTTTCGCGATATCGATCTCGAGGTCCAACGAATCCGCGGTCAAAGGTTGCTGGACTTTGTCAAAGAACTGACGAATCTAAAACAACCGGAACCTCAGGGGGTGGCGCTGGATTTCAATCTAACGAGCGCCGTAGAAACAGAAGATCATAAGACCGGTTTGCGGGCACGGGGACGAATGGTTTTTCCCGAAGAGTCTCTAGAGTTCGAGAAAACATGGTGGAACGCGGAAATCCAGTTAGTGAACCTGCCTGCCGAGCTCATTCGGCAGTACATCGGCATTCAGTGGCCGGTGAAGTCGACGACCGGCGCGTTGGCGCCCCGATTTCAAATCCAGGGTAGCCCAACGGATCAGATTCGGCTGCGGGGTGTTGTGTCGTTTAAACAGCTTGCCATCGACGCTCCTGATTTTTTCGCCGCTCCGCTCTCTCCCGGTGACGGGCAAACAGAATTTGATGTCGATTGGGGGCGACAACGGCTCAACATCGCGCTTTTTGACTTGCGTTCTAAGGAACTGAATCTCACTATGCGCGGCGAGACACGTTCCACCGCGGCTAATGACACCCACGTGCAGTTGAAGCTGTCGGCGCCTTCACTTGCCTTAACGGTGTTGCGCAAGTATCTGCCGTTAAAGAAAATCGCTTCGCCGCAATTGGAAAGTTTCGTGAGCAGCCTTCAGACGGGGGATTTGCACCTGAAGAATGCAGGCATCAATGGTACCCTCGGTGAGCTGCAAAATGTCGTCCAGAGCGCCACCAAGGGACTTATCTGGCTGGACGGTGAGTTCCGTAACGTCGGCTTAAAGCTTAATGCCGACGGGACTCTTCCCTTGCAAGGCGGACAAGGGCGGATCCGTCTCGAAAAGGGCGTTTTTACTTTCACGGATCTCAAAGGCAACTACGGTCAGTCGCGGCTCGCCGACATGAACGGGACCTACCAGCTGGCGCCGGCCGGTAAGGGTAACCTGGAGATTCGCGCTACCGGCGAGGTGGAGCTGGCGGAACTTCGGGAACAAATAAAACGGGGAGCGCTTCCCGCCGACGTGGTGAACCTTTTCGCTTCGGTCGGAGATTTGGGCGGCAAAGGAAAAGGCTTTCTAAGTTTGCGCCGGATCGGAGAGTCGGCGCCCCAGTTCGAGGGCAAAGTCACGCTCGACAACGCCCGTTTACGCTTCGAGGACATCGCGCTCACGGAGATCAAAGGCGATCTCACCTTGGCGCCCGCGGAAATTCGTACCGGAAAACTGCGCGCGCTGCTGTCAAATTCACCGGTTGAGATTCAGCTCGCGCTGATGAACTACGCCTCCGATGCCGGCGCCTTTGATCTCCGGGTCGACTCCACGGGAGTGAAGGCCGGAACGGTTTCCCGTTTGCTGCTTGACACAGGGACCCCCGAAGATCCCGGCATCGTGCGCGGTTCGGTGCGTTATCAAGGCTCGTTCCGCAGCACCGGCGAGCGAAAGTTCACCGGCTATTTGGATCTTTTCGGCGTCAAGCTCGACCACAAACCTCTGCTAGAGCCGCTGCGGGAGCTCAGCGGTAGAGTGAAAATCGATGAAACCGGCATTGACTTTCAGGCGCTGAAGGGACTGCTGGTCGGTGCGCCCTTTGAGTTCGGCGGACGATGGCGCTACGGCCTGAAGCCGCAGCTAGTCTTTGATTTTCTTGCCCCTAGTATGGATGTGGCCTATCTGATCTCGAAAATCGATCCGGAATCCACTGCATGGTACGAAACGCTTACAGCACAGGGTAAAGTCAGCCTTGCAAAGGGTCGCTTCCGCGGCTTCGACTTCAGTGAACTCAAGAGTGATCTCAACCTCGATCGTCGAGTTTGGCGGCTGGAAAATCTCGCCATGCTTTCAGGAGGTGGAGCCGTACAAGGCACGGCAACGATTGCGGACAAACCTGATACCATCAGGTTTGTCATGACGCCCAGGGTTCAAGGCGTGCCGCTTCAAGGGCTGCTGAATTGGTTCGAAGCGGGCCAAGCGGAGATGACGGGAAAGGTCAACATTACGGGGAACCTGGAGTCCATGGGCAAGGATGGCGCGGAGCGGAAAGAGAATCTAAACGGAACGCTGAGCTTGCGCATTGACGACGGGACGATTCATCGCCTGCGCCTGGTGGTGCAGCTGTTGAACCTCTTGGATCTATCTCGATGGTTCACGTTGCAACTCCCCGACCTCAGCAAGAATGGTATTCGCTTTCGCAGTATTTCGGGAGACTTCACGGTGAATCGGGGAGTATTTTTAACTCAGAACTTGATTGTCGACAGTGACGACTTGCGGATGACGGGAAGCGGTAAAATCGACGTCGGCAACGACGAAATTGATTTTGTCCTTGCGGTCCGCCCGTTCGCGGGAATTGACACAGTCATCGGTTACATTCCCCTGATCGGCCGAAGCATCGCGGCGATCAAGAATTCTTTTTTGGTCGCGAGCTTCAATGTTCGCGGCTCGTTGGAAGAGCCCACCATCACGCCGGCGCCCCTAAGCACCCTCTCGGAAGTTTTTTTTGGGGTTTTGGGTATTCCTAAAAACATGATCGGCCTGGGCGATGAGGGAAAAAGAGAGGAATCACAAAACGACCAGAAGACTGAACCGATGAAGGAGGCCGCGCCCGTGCCCGCCCGATGAAAGCCACGTTAATCCTCTATACGAGAAAGGATTGTTGTCTTTGCGACGAGATGAAAGAAGTAATCCGACGAGTGGCCCAAAGCTTTACTCTCACCCTTGAGGAGTTGGACGTCGACAGCTCCGGAGAACTGCAAGAGCAATACGGCCACGAAGTGCCCGTGCTTATTGTCAATGGCAGAAAAGCCTTCAAATATCGGGTAACCGCGAAAGCATTGGCAAGCAGATTGAGAAAAGAACGACAAGGGAGCTAGATTTATGGCCAAGCAGATTGTCTGGTGTGATATTCCGGTCTTGGACCCAGAGCGGGGCCATCCGTGGATACGACGCTGCCATTTGCAGAACTGCGGCGGCGGTCTCGAATCAATTAGGCTGTCCGAGCTGCTGGGAAGAGCGCGAAGGATTTCTCCGAGCGTATTCGCGACTCCCTGCCGACAAATGCCGCGCTGATCACCCTTCCGCGGCCTTCCGATCTCTGAATAGACCCCTTACGCAAGGCTTTGGAGAGAGCGTCCGGTAGGGTAAATCCGTTCGCTAAGGGAATTCGGAATGTGAAATCAGGGCATCCCGGATAGCAAACGGCGTTCACTATGATATTCGGGAATGATAGTCAAATTTGCAAGGATGAACGGGAGAATTGTGACTAAAGTTCGAAGCTACGAACGCAATAGATTCTATTCGTAACAACAGCGCCGTGCTGAAAGCGATGGTGTCCGAAGGGGCGATCAAGATCGCTGGGTCGATGTACGACCCGGAAACGGCGACGGTAGACTTCTTCGCGTAATCAGGTAGCAAAGCAACGCATGAACGGATATAGACATCAAAATTGCCAAGGCTCGCCCCCGACCGGTTGCAGGGCGTGCTTGCAGGACACAGCGCCCACACTCGATCAAATAGCCGAGTCGGTGCGGATCAACACGTAAGCGCGGCTTCAGGTGCTCAGGCTCTTCTTTGTTTTTGGCGAGCATCGCTTTCTTT
>DAIRFP010000240.1:0-7443 GCA_036794995.1 Thermodesulfobacteriota bacterium
GTCAGCGCCGATAGGCAACCATGATCCCGTCGCGAATGGGGAGCAGAACGTTTTCGACTCTCAGGTCTTTTTGAATCCGCTCGTTGAGGGCGGCAATCGCGCGCGAGGCTCGGTCCGTCGGCTTCAAAACTCTGCCGCCCTGGAGCATGTTATCCAAAACGATCAGTCCGCCGCGCCGCACCAGTTCGATGCAAGCGTCATAATAGTCGCCGTAGGCCTCTTTATCTGCATCGATAAAGCAGAGATCAAAGGGTCCCTTCAGCGTTTTGAGCGTCTCCTTCGCCGGCCCAAGCTTGATCGCTATTTTATGTCCGTCAGGACTTGACGAAAAATAGCGCCGGGCGATGTCAGTGGTCTCAGGGTTCACGTCACAACTGATCAATTCGCCACCTTTCGGCAGCGCTTGTGCCATGGCCAAAGCGCTGTAGCCCGTGAACATGCCGATCTCCAGGACCCGTTTCGCCACCGTGAGCCGCACCAGCAATCTCAGCACGGCGCCTTCGAGAGGGCCGACCATCATTCCCGGCGCAGTGGTTTTTTCGTGCGTCTCTTTCCATAGGCGCGCATGCAGGTCCGACAGCGCTCGGGTACGACCCTCGGCATATCGCTCCATATCGTCAAACCAGCTCATCCATCGACTCCATTCCCGTTGGCTTGCGTCGTCGCAGCCAGGCGTGCTGAGTGGTCAGAAGTCCAACCATTGAAAATGCCGCTCAGCAGATCAGGTTCTTACCTTTGCTCGGATCATTGATCATCTCGGCCAGCTCCGTCGCATCTCTTAACTGAGCCACCGACCAGGCGGTATCAATCAAAGTTGTTTGCCCTTCTCCATCCAAGATCCCTTCGCAGCAGGACCGGACTTTGGCCGCCAAATCGGCATCGCTCAGCGGGTTTTCCGGTCCGCCGCGATAGCGCTCATCGGCCCAGCCTTCGACATTGCGGCCATCTTTCAGTCGAATCGCGATGCGGGAGCGCATTTTATCGAAGCCCATCTTCTCGATCTCGGGATCGAGCTCGGTCGCTATGCGCCGCTGCATGGCTTGCATGGCAGCCGAGCCGACGAACCCGTCGGAGAATTCACGCTTGCCCGCTTGGCGCGCCAGCGCGATCATCGCTAAGGCCGCCGGCAGGGAAAATTTTGCCTGTAAATGGTTGGCCGCAATCGGATAACGAATCGGTTTGAGAATGTTGGTGCCGGCGTAGACTTTTACCGCTTCGATGTCGTCAGTCTGGATATCATGTTCGGTGACGAGCCGCAGCATCAAGTCGATGGTCGGATGAGTCAGCACCCCGCAAGGATAGGGTTTGATCGATACTCCCGGATCGACGATCGTCCAGATCTTGCCGAAGCCCTGGGAAGTTTTTTCGCCGCTGACGCCTCCACCTTGAACCGCGTAGAAACCCCAGGGGCCGTCCAACGCGTCCGGATCCGCCGTGAACCCCCGCGCTGCCAGCAGCGCCGCTGTCACGCCGTTCTCGGCGGCCCGGCCGACATGCAGCGGCTTGGTCATGGTGCCGAAGTTACAGCGGATACCCGCGGCGAAACTCGCGGCGATGCCGAACCCACTGCGCAGCTGGTCGCCCTTTAAGCCAAGAAGTTTTGCCGCCGCGGCGTAGGCGCCGAAGGTTCCCACCGTGCCGCTGGAGTGCATTCCCCGCACGTAATGCTGCGCCAACATCCACTCGGAGATTTTACACTCCACTTCGAAGCCGGTAAGAAAAGCCAGCATGAAACGCTTGCCGTCGACGCCACCGAGTTTCTGAGCCATCACCAGCGCGCTCGTCAACGGCGGGATGGTCGGATGGGTCAACAAACCATAGACATGATCCGGGTCGAGGCTGACCTGGCTGTCGTCCCAATCGTGGGCATGCCCCGCGGTCCCCAGCACGCGGGCCGCCATGGGCGCCGGAACTTTGGTTGCGCCGCGCGCCAGCAGCAGCGCTTCCGGCCGGCCGCCAGTCTCTTCCGCTTCCTCAATGAGCAGCGCCACTGAATGCTCCTCCGAGCCCGCGACGAAAAGGCCGAGACCGTCGAGCAAACAGCGCGTGCCGATCCGCATCGCCTCAGTGGGAATATCAGCGAACCTCACGTTCTCCACGAACGCGGCAGCGGCGGCGGTGGTTTTCAGCCCATCAGGAATTGTCGCAAAGGCATTTTGATCCGCCGTCATGAAATAATCACCTTTTAAGTATCGCGTCTCAGTCGACCACCTCGGAAATATAATAGTCGACATAGCGGCGGTTGGCGTTGGGCCGGTCGTGGAATTTTACCATTTGCTCGCATTCCGCCTGGGAATGCGTCTTCAACGGGCCGAGGGAAGAGGCCATGATTTGGATTCGCGCCGTACGCACTAGATCGAGTCCGAGGCGCAGCAAAGTATCCAGGTCGTTGGCCACCACCGTTCCTCCATGCCCGCGCAGAAGCACCGCGTTGCGATCGCCGAGAGTGGCGGCGACTTTGTCTCCCAGTTCCGTTGTGCGGATCAGCGCCGGGGAATCGTAGATCGGCGTGCCGCGATAAAAGTGCACGCCGCAATTGGCGACGACTTTGATGCCCTGCCCCGAGATGCTCACCGCCACCAGCTCGTCCGGATGATAGTGCAGGATGCACCGCACCTCCGGCCGCGCCTTGTAAATCGAGGTATGCATCGCGGTCTCGCCGTTGGGTTCGCCGAAACCCTCGAGTTTTTTGCCGTTCATGTCGATGATAATCAGGTCCCGCAGCGCGACCTTGCCCGGCGGCATATGGGGCGTGCTGATCAGGCGTTCATCGGGCAGGCGCGCCGAGAGATGGCCGTAAACATCCACGATCCCCTGCCGTTGCAGCACCTTGCAGGCTAGCACCATTTTCTCTTTGAGAGATTCGATAGGATCCAACATTTTTCCTCCTAGAAATCTGCGCTGCTTAGATCCGACCCATACCGCAAGAAAGTCGAAGGTTCTCGGATTCGGATATTCCTCCCGCCAAGGCGCAAAGGCGCCAAGTTCGAAGGGGAAAGATAAATATTCTTACGAATGATTTTCTCCGGCCTTTGCGTCTTTGCGCGAGATATTCCGGGCTTTGGTTGTGCTTGGCCGCGGTGCGCTCTTTGCGGTTAAAAATTCCCTCGGGTTCGGGCCCAACAAACCTGATGGCTTACCGATCAATACACTTCGAAACTCCGCAACGCCGGTAACACCTCCCTGCCGAAGAGCCTGATCGAGCGCATCAGGTCTTCCTCGGCGATATCGCCGATGTTGAATTCGCCAAGGATGGTGTTGAACAAGCCTTCAGCGGCGGCTGCCTTGACCTGTTCCGCAACGGTTCTGGGAGATCCGACAAAGGCTAGATTATGTTCCAGCAGGTAATCGAGATTGACCGCGTTTTTGGCGATCTCTGCTCCGCCCGGGTCGCCGCGCCTGGCGAAATTTTCCGCGAGCCTCAGGTACCCTATCCCTCCGTCTGCCCTGGTGCCGAAGACCTTGGTGAAACAGTGAGCGAAATAATGTCTCGCCCGCGCCACAGCCTTGTCATCAGTTTCGTCCACATAGACTAACACCCAGTAGCCGATGTTCGGTTTTCCTTTGTGGCCGGCTTGATTCCATAACCTCAGATACTCGCGATACCGCGGCGCAACTTCCTTTCTCGGCACCAAGAAAAGATAGCCTGTGTGCACACCTTCTTTGGCCAGGATTGCCAAGGTATCGGCATCGCGGGAATGCATCCAAAGTGGCGGATGAGGTTTTTGCAACGACTTCACGGAAAGCGTCACGTTCTCATATTGATGGAAGGGCCCCTCGAAGCTAAAACTTCCTTCGCTGGATAGAGCCTTCTTGACGAACGCTACCGCCTCATGGCCCAGCGCTCGCCGATTTTTGAAGTCCGCGCCATAGGGGCCGAAAAAGTCAGGAACTATCCCCGAAACAAGCCCGAGCTCCAGACGGCCGTTAAGAACATTGTCCAAAACTGCCGCGTCCTCGGCGATGCGCAGGGGATTGTAAAGCGGCACGACAAACCCCATCGGGCCATGGCGCATCCTGCCCGTCCGCGCTGCCGCACCGCTGCAGTAGATGGACGGTGACGGCATCCAGCTTTCGTTGGGATTGAAGTGATGCTCGACGGTAAAGCCGAAGTCAAAACCCAGCTCGTCACACGCTGCCAATTCGCGCCAGAGTTGTTCGTAGCGCTGGGCTGCGGTCATCCCTGGCTTGTTCCATACGTGAGAGAAGTGCGCAAATTTCACGCGTCTGCCGCCGAGTCTACAACCTAGTGTGTCGTTTTGTCGTCTTGATGGTCGAGACGCGCAAAAAAGTTTTCCGCTTCCAATTCTTTGAGGAGCGAAGCATCGACAAACTCCGCGGGCGTTGCTGAAACAGGCTTGTCGCGCACCTTGCTTGAGGCCACCAATCCCAGGTCGCATTTAACGGATTCTTCTTCGGGGTAAGGCTTCAGCGGAAGGCGCTCCACGATGGAAGTTAGATAGATGAGCTCTAGAAACTTGGTGTCTTGCACCTTCATCTGCTTGCGGTAGCTTTGGAACGTGATGTCGATGAAAACCGTCGTGCCAGTCGGATCGCGAAACCGACTATGCCGCCGCCCGTTTCATGAAATCGCTGAACAGCGCGGCCATCTCCCCCGCTTTTTCATCCCATTCCTCCCGCGGGCTCAGGGGTTCGTCGTAGTGCTTGGGAAACAGGATATGCACCTCGCTTTTTTGCAGCAGGCGGCCGAGATTCTCGCCGGTTTGACGCCCATGGGTATTGTCATTTCCCGGCACGATGCATGCCGGCACTTTGATGGACTTGAGATCCTCCTCGCTGGCGCCGATGACCGGAAGATCGGCGCCCTTGAGAAAATAGTCGCGCCAGTGGGACATCACCGCGATGAAACGCTCCGGATTCATTTTCATCAGCGCGTCGCGATTCTGCGGTCTGGCAGCGATGCGCTCCTTCCAGTGTTCCATGTCACAGACTGCCGCCATGCCGCCTTGCTTCGCTGCCGTTATGTACTGGCCATAGTATTCTTCCGCCAGTCGCTCACACGCAAACCGGCCGCCGGTCACGCGCCATGGCATGAGGCCGCGAACAGCCTCGGGGTGACGCAGGGCAAAAAGCAGCGCGGTCCGGCAACCGGAGGAGCTGCCGCCGATAAAGGCAGGGAGCGCGCCGAGTTGTCGGAGCAGCTCGTGGATATCGTCGGCCCAAATCTCGTACTCCGAATCCGCGCCGTCGATAACCACGTCGGAGGCGCCACAGTTGCGCCGGTCGAAGATGACCACGCGGTGACCGTTCTTGGCCACTTCGCCGGCGAGCAACTCGATACCGCTGATATCGCGCCGGCCGCCGGGCGAAAGCGCCACCCAAGGGCCGTGGTCGCCGAGCACTTTATAGTTGATGTTGACACCGCGCACGTTTGCTAGGGGCATTGTTCCTCCTCCAATCGCTCACCGGTAGCAGCGATGAGACTTGAGTTTTCATTTGGCCGGTTTCCAGTCCAGATGACAGTAAATGGATTCCGGGCCTTTCGTCAATAGCGGGCACCATAGGTTCAAAGTTCCAGGTTCAAAGTTCAAAGTGAGAGCCAGTTCCGTCGACCTTGAACATTGAACGTTGAACCTGGAACTTCCCCAGGGACTACCCCCGCTCCACATAAGCAGCGGCGTTGCGCGTGCTCTCTTTGGTTCTAAACTTAATCTTGGCCAACTCGATCGCAATCGCGATACCAACGCCCAGGGCTAGGATTATCCCAAGGTCGGAGGCCGACGGCAGGCCGATCCCCAAGCCTTCACGAACCGCCGGAAATTGCATCAGAACAACGATAAGAACCAGTTCCCACGCGATGGCGAGCAGCAGCCATTTGTGCGGAGGCGCTTGAATGAGGCTGTATCTCAAGGAACGAAAGTTAACGGCGATGATAAGCTCGATGAAGACAAACATGAAAAATACCCTGGTCCTTGCAAGCTCCATATCCGGTTGGCTTTGGAAGAACACCCAAAGAAATATCGGACACTCGATCAAGACTGCCATCAGGATCAAGGTTCTTACGTCCGGTGAAAACACGCTCTCCCGAGGATCCCGGGGCGGTTTCTGCATGATATCCGGATCCGCAGGTGCCACACCCAGGGCGAGGGCCGGTAGTCCATCGGTGGCGAGGTTGATATAAAGGATAGCCGCTGGAAGCAGCGGCAAAAACTCTGGTCCCATGACCATGACCACGCCGCCTAAAACTACGACCTCGGTGATATTCGCCCGCAAAAGATAGGTGAGATACTTTTTGATATTGTCATAGATCCAGCGACCGCGCTCGATGGCACGGACGATGCTGGCAAAATTATCGTCGCTCAATACGATATCGGCCGCTTCCTTGGCGACCTCCGTGCCGGTGATGCCCATCGCTACACCGATGTCAGCGTGCTTCAAGGCCGGCGCGTCGTTAACCCCGTCTCCGGTCATGGCAACCACTTCGCCCCTATTCTTCCACGCCTTGACGATCTTGAGTTTATCAAGGGGCGAGACCCTGGCGTAGACGGTAATTTTGTCCACGATGTTTTCCAGTTCTTTATCGTCGATCTTGTTCAGGTCTTCCCCCGTGAACACGAGGTCTCCTTCCCGGTAAATGCCCAGTTCCGTCGCCACGGCTACGGCGGTGAGCCGATGGTCACCGGTGATCATGACGGGCTTGATCCCCACCCGCTGACAGACCCTTACCGCCTCTTTGGCTTCTTCCCTGGGCGGATCCATCATGCCGATCAAGCCCAGAAACACGAGGTTTCGTTCAATGACCTCCTCGCCATCAGCATCCGTCTCCGAGAGCTCGCTATAGGCTATGGCGAGAACCCGCAAGGCGCTTCCTGCCATTTCCTCGTTTGCCAGCAAGATCCTTTCGCGCCCGCTGTCGTCCAAAGCGACGATCTCATCGCCCTTGTGGAGAGCTGAACATCGATCGAGAATGATTTCCGGAGCCCCCTTCATAAAGGCCCTCTTTTTGCCATCCTCCATCTGATGAATGGTGCTCATTCTCTTTCGGTCCGAGCTGAAAGGAATCTCCCCGATCCTGGGGAACTGTTGCCTGGTTTCGTCTTGCCCCAGTCCCGCCTTCGCCGCGAGAACCACGAGGGCGGCTTCCGTTGGATCGCCCTTGATCGACCACTTCCCTTCCGCTTCGAAAAGCGACGAGTCATTACAGAGGATGCCGCCTCTAAGGAGCATGTGCAGCGATGAATCGTTAGCAGACGGACTCAAACTCCCCTCGGGGGCATAACCGGCGCCGCTCACCTCGATAACCCTTCCTGCGCCAAAGATCCGGCGGACCGTCATCTCTCCCTTGGTGAGAGTTCCGGTTTTGTCCGAGCAGATCACGGTTGCGCAGCCGAGGGTTTCCACCGCCGGCATTTTTCTTACCAGTGCGTTTTGCTTTGCCATTTCGCGCATGCCGATGGCCAGCGCCCCCGTCACAATGGCGGC
>DAIRFP010000034.1:0-21656 GCA_036794995.1 Thermodesulfobacteriota bacterium
CCATCGCCGATAACAAGACCGCAGAAGGTCGATCCAAGAATCGGCGCGTCGAAATAAAAGTCAATTAGATCTATGCGGAGGGAACAGCTAGTGCGAATCCGACAAACAGCAGGTGCCTTGGTCCTAGGGTTGGCGCTGCTGTTCCCTACCGTAGCCTCGCCTCAGAGTTTGAGTTTCAGGGAGATTGAGGCGAGGGTAAATGAATACAAGAGCTGGTTGGATCAGCTCGGTTCCAAGGGCTCTCGTTATTGGGTCAGGCTCGATAGCAGCAAGAGACCGCATCGGCTTTACGTGGCAGAAGGATTCGCCCAAGCCAACACAGGTGATAAAGAGCAATTCATAGAGATCTTCTCCCGCTATCTCGCCGGTCATCCGGAGAAAAACATGCTCATCGATATCTTTGATAACACGACCGGTAAGGTCATCGGGGAGTATGGTTTTGGCGGGTTTAGGCTTTTCACCGTATCGGTTCCCGCTCAGTAGTTTCCTTTCGGGTTTTCCAGCTAACTCTCGAACCGGGAGGTCCGAAAACCGGACCTCCCGGTTTTTTTGTCTCGGTTTACATGTCTCATCGAAGGTGATTCTGTTAAAGCGCAATGCGTTCTTTGGAACAGCAAAGGGAGGACGCGCGGATCATCTTTGAAGCAGCTCTCCAAGCTGCCGATCCGATGGTGTCCATCCGGCGGTACCTGCGAGTCGACGGGCAGATTCTCTACGCCGGCGGAGTCGGTTACGACTTAGCAAAACTCAGTCATCTTTACGTGGTTGGCGCGGGCAAGGCGACAGCGAAGATGGCGCTTGCAGTTGAAGAACTGTTGGGTGACAAAATCACCGGTGGCCTCGTCATTGTCAAACGCGGACATCGGGTACCCCTGCAAAAATTGAAGATCATCGAAGCGGGTCACCCGCTCCCCGATCAGGCAGGAGTTGACGCCACGGAAGCCATCGTCACTCTATTGCGGGAGGCCGGCGAAAACGATCTGCTTATCTGTCTAGTTTCCGGGGGCGCCTCTGCGTTGTTGTCGTGCCCTAGTCGAGGGCTAAGCTTGCAAGATAAGCAACGAACCACTCAGGCGCTGCTAAATTGTGGCGCGAGAATTCAAGATGTTAACGCAATCCGTAAACATATCTCCAAAGTCAAAGGGGGCCGGCTCGCCCAGCTCGCACACCCGGCCACTGTGTTGTCGCTGATTTTATCAGACGTGATCGACAATTCGATTGACAATATCGGGTCGGGACCGACGGCTCCCGACCCGAGTACTTTTGCGGATTGTTTGTCTATCCTTGAACGGTATGATGCTGGAGAAATGATTCCCCAAACTGTAAGGCGTTTCTTGAAAACGGGAGCGGCGGGAGCAACTGCGGAAACGCCCAAAGCGGGTGATCCAATCTTTCAGCGGGTGCAAAACCTTATCGTCGGCAACAACGACTGCGCATTGTTGGCCGCTAGAGAGAGCGCCGAAGCGTTGGGCTATCACGCCTCAATACTTTCGCGCGCTATCGGGGGCGAAGCCAAACAGGTCGCCATCGATCACGTGGCGCTGGCGCGGGATGTCCTGTCGCCTACCAGCTCAATGGGCCGGCCCGCCTGTATTATTTCCGGCGGCGAAACAACCGTGACAGTCCGGGGTGACGGTTTGGGGGGGCGGAACCAAGAGTTCGCGCTTGCGGCCGCCATGGAGATCGACGGCATGACTGGAGTGGTGGCGCTCAGCGGGGGCACGGACGGCAGCGACGGACCGACGGACGCGGCGGGAGGCATCGTCGATGGCGCCACACTGCAGCGCGCCAGAGACAAGGGAATCGACGCAAGCGACTACCTCCAGAGAAATAATTCCTATCCTTTTCTAAAAGCCACTGGCGATCTGCTGACCACCGGACCCACACTGACAAACGTCATGGACCTGCGATTGTTGCTCGTCCTATGAGGACGGCAGCGCTTAGCACCGCCCATTCGTTTGAGCGGCGCGCGTGTTTGCTGCTGAAATAGATCCCGATTCTTAGCTTCAAAAGATGGTTGATTTCGTAATCCATCCGTGATTAAAGTTCGGCCTTCCGGAAGAATTTTATTCTTAAGAAAGCCGACGCGTTGACGCCGGATGGGAGTGAGGCAATGATTGACGTCAGCTTGCGAGGAGTCCGCTGTCGGGCGGCGCAGGAGATTCTCGACCTCGATGGAACCATCGGAGCTGCCACCGAGGGAACGATTGTCTATGAACTCGAGGGAGAAGGGGGACAGCTGGTACATGTTCAGTGGGATAACGGCACTAGTTCCCTGGTTTCATCGGAAGAGATTGAGATCACCGACGGTGGCGTGATCTGGCAATAACCAAACTTGAGATGTGACATTCGGCGCGGACGAGCACAGCCGCCGGGCGGCTTCGCAGCGCGGCGGTTAACGGCCGCTGTGGCTTAGTGCCGCGTTTTCGTGCCGAACAGATTCACCAAGGCGAAGCCGTTCGCAAAAGGCATCCCCTAGGTTACCTCACCTTGACCGCAAGTTTTTGCCCCAACGCCTCGAAGGTGTTGAGCCAGTCTTGCACAGTCTCATCGCCCTGCTCCTCCCGCCGGCGCACATTCGGATAGACTTCTTTGAGCAATCGGTAATAGTTGTTTTGGATTTTCCACAAATCCGCGAGGAAAGGGAGTGCCGGGATCAAGCGCGCTGCGCTATCCAATCGCTGCAATGAGTCTAAGGTCGGGTTGGCGACAAGCCGTTCCGCCATGCGCTCGAGATTCTGCCGGTAAGCGAATTCCAATGTAGCGGTGTCCAGGGCCACCCCTTCAAGTCTGGCGGTTTCTAACAGCGTGTTGACCCGTTCCGGATCAACGTCCTCGTGCTCCAGAGCGCGGCGCAAATTTCCGTTGAGTACCAGCTCGGCCGCCGCATGAAAAGCCTTAGGGAGTGGAATATGGAGATGGGTAAGGAAACGCATCATGGGTGCACGCTGCTCGTAAAGTTGGCGATATAAAGCCTCCGCCTCTCCGAGGCTCGCGGTTAGGATTTGCTCCAGTACTTTCCGTTGCTCGTCGCGGAAGAGCGACCGAAGGGAATAATTGGATTCGCCGAAGCGCCGGTCCAAAAAGCGAATCACTTCGGCGAAGTCGGCCCGCCGGAAAGACTCCACCGCCTCCGGGGTAAAAAGGGGCTCAGCTTCTGCCCCGCGAGATTCCTGCGCGCCGCCGTTGAGGTTATGATTGCCCATGTGCAGTACACCGAAGTCAAGCACAGTCGACTCCCAGGTGATTTCCGATGTCAGCTTCATGCGGCCCAAGGCCAACCTAGCCATGCCCGCCTTGAAAGTCTGGTATTCTTCGCGCTCGGTCCGGTAGCAATAGATTTTCGCTTGCTCAGGATAATTTTCAAAGAGCGAGCTGATGGCGTAGTGGGCTCCTACCTGCTCCCAGTCGACCATCGCCGGCCGCACGAGCTTTTCATAAATACGCCGTCCATCGCCGTATTCGGCGAGGTTACTTTTGGCCGCAGCGAGGCGCTCTGTGAACTGCGACTCTCGCGAATCACCGAATAGTTCTTGCGCGAGTTGGACTGCGCGCCCGGCAAAGAGCAGGGCCTGCAGGGTTTCGATGCCGGAGAGCTCATTGAAGAACCAGCCGCAGCTAACATACATGAGCATGGCATGGCGCTGAAGCTCGAGCAGTTTCAGGGCTGTGGTCATCTCGGCGGCGGTTAACGGGCGCGCCGAGTGACGGGTAAAAAAAACCTCCACATTCGCAGCCGAGCGGTCGTGAATGACGCTGAGGTAGTCGTTGCGCGCGGCCCAGGGATCTTTCAGTAACTGCCGGCCCCGTTTGTCGAAGGGCAAAGCGAGGGAGTCACGCAATCGGTCCAGCGCATCGCGCAATGGAGAACGCCACTCCTGACTCCAGTCGGGTTCGCCGCCGGTGCGACAACCACAGTTACTCCACCAACGATCGATACCGTGAAAACAGCTCCAGGAGGTTTTTTCGATAATATCCACTTGATGGGTCGGGGAATGTCGTTCCAGGTATTCGCCATAGTTGGTAAGTTGCGCCAATTGACTGGACTCGATGGTGTTCAAGGCGTAGGCCAGAGCCATATCGCCGAAACGGTGGTGGTGGCCGTAACTTTCGCCGTCGGTGGCAATATGGACGAGCTGGGGCCGTTCGCGCTCATCGGAAAAAGCGCCGATCAGGCGGTTAGCGAGATGTTCGCCGCTGGAAAGGAGACCTTCGAAGGCGACGGCGCGAGCGATCGGTCCGTCATAGAAAAAAAGCGCGATCTTTCTTCCGGAAGGCAAACGTTGTTCGTAGGCCTGCGTTGGATCGATACGAGCGCCGCTGACGTCCTGCCAAACCCGTCCACCGATGCTGCGGACGCGCAGGGCTTGGTGCGGGGCAAGGATGGTGAAACGAATCCCGAGCTCGGCCAGGATCTCCAGGCTCTCGAGATCCACCGCCGTTTCCGGGAGCCACAGGCCCTCCGGCATGCGCTTGAAGCGGCGCTCAAAGTCATGGATGCCCCATAGAATTTGCGTGCGCCGATCCCGCGCGTTTGCCAGCGGCAGAATCATGTGATTGTAGACCTGGGCCAAAGCGGAGCCGTGCCCGGAGAAGTTTTTCTGGCTTTCCCGGTCGGCTTCCAGTATCGCCGTATAAACATCCGGTGCCTTGGCTTCAAGCCAAGTCAGTAAAGTTGGGCCGAAGTTGAAACTGATCTTCGAATAGTTGTTGACCAGCCGGATGATTTGGCTATCGCCATCGAGAATCCGCGATACGGAATTGGGCGCATAGCATTCCGCGGTGATGCGCTCGTTCCAATCGTGATAGGGGTACGCGGAATCCTGCAGCTCGACGGCTTCGAGCCATGGATTCTCCCGTGGCGGCTGATAGAAGTGGCCGTGAATACAGATGTAACGCTGTGTGGGCTGGGTCACAGAGAGATTTACTTTCCGGGATTGCTACCACTGCGGGCGAATACGGTAACCGACTTGGGTTGTAAAGCCAGCTTCAGGACCTCGTGGGTTTCGATTTCAGGCGGCAGTGTACTTCCCGCGCCGTGCCACCGTCCGTCGGTTGAGTCTAAAGCCGTGTGCCAACGGCCGTCCGAAAGAGGCACAGAAATCGAGACTCGAACATAGTTGCCTTCAGCGCCCAGACGCGAAAGAACGAAGGGTCATTGCCGCAGCTCTGGCCGTTGTTCCACGCTCTCCGGAGTTCTCCGGTTTTCCCGGCTATAACTGACCCGTGGTAATCCAGTTGGTTTTTCGCTCCCCACGGCCGATCACAACGATGCCGCTTTCCGAGACAAAATAACGTTGGCGGTCCTGTTCGAGATTGTAGCCAATTTCGGATTCCGGCAAAATGACGTTCGACTTGTCGATTATGGCGCGGCGAATCTTGCAGCCCCGGCCGATCTCCGCCCAGTCCATAATTACAGAGTCTTCGATTTGGCTGTAACTATGGATTCTGACGTTGCGGCCCACGACGCAGTTCTTGACGACGCTGCCGCTAATGATGGTTCCTTGAGCCACGATGGAGTTTAGCGCCGCGCCTTTGCGATCGTGCCAGTCGAAAACGAACTTAGCCGGAGGATCCCCGAAGTCCGTGGTTCGAAGCGGCCAGCTCCGGTTGTAAAGATTGAACTGGGGATCCACCGAGCAGAGATCCATGTTAGCCTCGTAGTAAGCTTCGATGGTTCCGAGGTCGCGCCAGTAGCTGGATTCTTCGCCTTTTTGGGTCGACGGAACCCGATTTTTGCGAAAGTCGTAGGCGTAAATTCTCTTTGTGTTGATTAGAGCGGGCAGGATATCGCGGCCAAAGTCATGGTTGCTCGATTCTAGTTTGGCATCTTCCGTGAGCGCCTGAATCACAACATCGGCGTTAAAGAGATAGTTGCCCATCGAGACGAGTGCTGAGTCCGGCTCTCCGGGGATCGTTTTGGGCCGGCTCGGCTTTTCATCGAAGCCGACAATGCGCCAATCGGAGTCGATCCCGATCACGCCAAACTGCGTCGCCTCTTCGATTTTTGCCGGCAATGCCGCGACCGTGACGTCGGCGTTTTTTTTCTGATGCTCGTCGATCATCTGGCGAATGTTCATCCGATAGATATGGTCGGCGCCAAAGACCGCCACGAGCCTGGGCCGATGGCGCTCAATCAGGTACAAGTTCTGATAAACGGAGTCGGCGGTGCCCTGATACCAGTCCTTGCCCATGCGCATTTGCGCGGGCACCGGCGTGATAAAGTGCTCGCCCAAGAAATCAGTGGTGCGCCAGCCCTTTTCCAGATGCTCTAACAGAGATTGCGCTTTGAATTGCGTCAAGACATAGATCGAAAGGATGCCGGAGTTAACGAAGTTGGAAAGCACAAAATCAACAATCCTGTAGCGGCCTCCAAAGGGCACTGCCGGCTTGGCCCGATGCGCCGTCAAGGGATAGAGCCGCTCGCCCCTGCCGCCCGCGAGCACGATGCCCAGAACGTACATCATCCGACCTCTACGGTGACCTCCCTAACGCAAAAATCTGTTCGTATAAGCTGTCATAGGCTTGGGCGGAGCGATCCCAGGAGAAATCCATGCGCATCGCCCTGTGGATCATCGCGGTCCAGGCTCGCCTGTCGTTAAAAACTCGCAACGCCCTTTCAATGGTTGCTGCCAGGGCCTGCGGTTCGTATGGGTGAAAGATGAAACCGGTGCCGGTGCCGCGTTCCGCATGATAGTCGTCCACCGTGTCTTTCAAGCCGCCGACATCCCGGACAATCGGAATTGTACCATACTTTAAACTGAACATCTGGTTGAGACCGCAGGGCTCGTAAAGCGACGGCATCAAAAAGATATCCGCGCCCGCTTCGATCTGGTGCGCCAAGGCTTCATCAAAACCGGTGCGGGCCGCGAATTTTTCCGGAAAACGAGCGGCGGCATGGGTGAAAAAGCTTTCGTATCTCGGTTCGCCGCTGCCCAAGAGAACCATCTGGAGCGGTTGCTCCATCAGCTGATCGAAGATCTTTTGAACGAGATCAAAACCTTTCTGCGACGTCAAGCGAGAAATCATGCCCAACAACGGCACTGCGGACTCGACGGGTAGTCCGAGGTTTGCCTGCAGCTTTTCTTTGCACAAGGACTTGCCGGTGAGGCTACCTTCGCAGTATCGCTGGGCGATGAAGGGGTCGGTTTCCGGATTCCATTCGCTATAGTCGACGCCATTGAGAATTCCAACTACATCCGCCGCCCGCTGCTGCAATATCCCCTGAAGGCCGAAACCTTGTTCCGCGCTCATGATCTCCCGAGCGTAGGTCGGGCTGACGGTAGTTATCTTGTCGGCCGTGACCAGGGCGCCTTTAAGAAAATTGATGTTACCGTAGAACTCCAGCTGGCGGGGGCTGAAGTAGCTGCGATCGAGGTCTAAGAGGGGCCAATTCGATTCGTGAAAAATCCCCTGAAAACCAAGGTTGTGGGCCGTTAGGACGGTTTTGGCCGAGGCGATTTCGGGATAGCGCGAGCCTTGAGCCTTCAGAAAGACGATCCCCAATGCGGCCTGCCAGTCGTGGCAGTGGATGATGTCGACGGGCTGGCGACGGAGAATTTCTAATGCGGCACGGCTGAAGAAGGCAAACCGTGCCGCGTTATCCGGGAAATCGCCATGGGCCGTCCCATAGAGAAAATCACGGTCGAAGTAATGGTCGGCACGGACGAAATATACGGCGACGTTTTGCCCCGCTCGCGTGCGGATCACGGACGCCTTTTCGGTGCGCGTCCCCAGCGGAATGGCCAGTTGCATCCCGCTCTCATCGAGCGCGAACGGACCGTTAAGAACGGACCGGTAAGCCGGCATGATCAATAAGACCTCATGCCCGCGCTGTGCTAGCGCGATGGAAAGCGTGCCAACGACATCCGCCAAACCGCCGGTTTTGGCGAAAGGGGTGATCTCCGGTGACAGCATCGCGAGCTTCATAACAAGCTACCGGGGACTGTTACCTCTCTCTCGTCGTTTCCCATTTACGTCTGATTCCTAAAAAAGGAAACCGATAACGGCGGCGCCGTGATCGTGAGCGAATAGGGGCGACCGTGGAGCGGCACGGGAACCGCCTCCACGCCGCCGAGGTTGCCCATGTTGCTGCCGCCGTATTCGCTGGCGTCGCCGTTCAAAATCTCTTGCCAAAAGCCGCCGCGCGGGGAGCCGAGCCGATAGCTATAACGCGGTACCGGTGTGAAGTTGCAGACCACGAGAATAAGCGCGGCGCTCGATTTCCCTTTGCGCAGCAAAGTTACCACGCTGCTGTCGGCGTCATCGCAGTCGATCCATTCGAACCCCCCCGGGTCGCAATCCAGCTCGTGCAACGCCGGCTCGCTGCGATAGAGCCGATTGAGGTCCTCCATCCACCGTTGCAGTCCTGCATGGAGGGGATGCTCCAGCAGATCCCAGTCCAGGCTGCCGTCATGCGCCCACTCCCGCCACTGGCCGAATTCGCCGCCCATGAACAACAGTTTCTTTCCCGGTTGCGCGTACATATAGCCGAACAGCGTCCGGAGGTTGGCAAACTTTTGCCAGTCGTCGCCGGGCATTTTGCTGATCAGGGAACGTTTGCCGTAGACGACCTCGTCGTGGGATAGCGGCAAGACGAAATTCTCATGAAAAGCATAGATCATCCGAAAGGTCAGCCGCTGGTGGTGATAACGCCGGTAGATCGGATCCTGGCTCATGTATTCCAAGGTGTCATGCATCCAGCCCATGTCCCACTTGAGCCCGAATCCGAGACCGCCCAAATATTTTGGCCGTGACACCATCGGCCACGAAGTGGATTCCTCGGCGATGGTTTGCACGTCCGGATGATTGCTATAGATCTCTTCGTTCAGTCGGCGCAGGAATTCAATGGCTTCAATGTTTTCCCGTCCGCCATATGGGTTGGGAATCCACTCCCCTGGTTTACGGGCGTAGTCCAAATAGAGCATCGAGGCAACGGCGTCGACGCGAAATCCGTCGATATGATAGTAAGCGAGCCAGAAGAGTGCGTTGCTGATGAGAAAACTTTGGACCTCTTTGCGGCCATAGTTGAAGATGTAACTGTTCCATTCGGGATGATAGCCTTGGCGCGGGTCGGCATGTTCGTACAGATGCGTTCCGTCGAAGAAAGCCAATCCATGCTCATCGGCGGGAAAGTGGGACGGCACCCAATCGAGGATGACGCCGATGCCGCGCTGGTGCAGAGTATCGACGAGGACCATGAAATCTTGAGGGGTGCCATAATTGCCTGAAGGAGCGAAGTAACCGGTGATCTGATAACCCCAGGAGCCGAAGAACGGGTGATCCATGACGGGCAGAAACTCCACGTGGGTGTATCCGAGCTGTTGCAGATAGTCCGCCAGTCGCGGCGCCAGCTCGCGATAGGACAACGAACGATTACCCTCCTCCGCCACCCGCCGCCATGAGCCAACGTGCATTTCGTAGATCGCCATGGGTTTGTCGAGCGCGTTGTGCTGCCGGCGCGATGCCATCCATGCTGGGTCGCCCCATTGATAGTCGAGATCCCAGACGATGGAAGCCGTCTTGGGAGGGATCTCATTGAAGATCGAAAATGGATCCGCCTTGTCGACTCGATAATCGTTGAAGCGAGAAACAATGTGGTACTTGTAGAGCGCTCCCTTGCCGATCTTCGGAAAAAAACCTTCCCAGATGCCGGATTGCCCGTTGGCGTGGAGGCGATGGCTGGTTTTATTCCAGCCATTGAAATCTCCCATCACAAAAACCTCCGCCGCGTTGGGCGCCCAAACAGCGAAATGAGTGCCGCTGTTGCCATCGTGGTCGATGATATGCGCGCCGAGTTTGCTGGCGAGGCGAAAATGGCTGCCCTCGTTGAAGAGGTAGAGATCGTTATCGGTGAAGAAGCTTGCGGTTTTATGACTGCCCATCGATCCTGGTTACCTTCCTTGTCTACTTTCGAGGACGGGGCGGAACGAGATACCTACGCCGGAGAGCACTGCTGACCTTGTGCCGCGGTGTATTCTTTCAAGCGCCAATCTTGTAGATCGCCCACCACGGGCCTGCCTGGGATCGCCCGCGTTGCGTGATTGGCCGCTGACTCTACAAAAATTCTGACAGATGCTGAAGCCTTTGTAAATCTACCGGAGAAATTTGAACAAAGAGCGGAGAATGTTATCAGCAGACGGTACGGCAGGATGTTCAAGGTTTCGGGTTTAACGTTTAGATGCGTTCCGACCTTGAACTTTTAACTTTATAACGTCCGTGCTAGCTCTAACCTGTTGCTGAAAAAACCTTCGTGCACCCTTTAACAAGATAGGGGCGAACGGAAAGAGAAATGACTAAGAAAATTCCGTCCATGCTGGCTCTCGAAACATGTCATATCCGCACCCTGGTAGAGCGTTTAACCCTTGATGGGTGGCGCTCATGAGCAATCGCTACGGTTAAGACTCGGATCGACGCTGCGGTTCTAAGGGTAAAAAAATCCTAAAGATGCTACCTCTCCCGGGCTGGCTTTCGACTTCAATTCTTCCGCCGTGATTCTTGACGATTCGTTGACAGATGGGGAGTCCTAAACCCATTCCTCTTCTTTTCTTTGCGGTGAAAAACGGTTGAAAAATCTTTGGCAAATCGGTCTCTGCAATGCCGAACCCGGTATCCGCCACCGCTATCAACGCCACCGGGGCCAGACCGTCAGATTCCGCTAATTTTGCTTCCACAATTAGCTTGCCGCCTTCCGGCATCGCGTCAATCGCGTTTAAATAAAGATTCACCAACACTTGCTCAAGCTGCTGTGAATCGGCTTGAATGCGCGGCAGATCCGATTCTAGCTTTTTCTCCACGGCGACTTTCTGTTTGTAGAGGCGGTTCTCCACCAACTGAAACGTCTTCTCAATGGCATCCGTGATCGAGGTCGAGCAGAAGTCTGTACTTTTTGGGCGGGCGTATTCCATCAGATCGCCGACGATCTGCTTGCACCTCTTGGACTCCTCCTGAACGATCTGCAACGCGCGATAGTTGGGGTCCGCCGGGGTCATGCTGCTCAACATATCTTCGACAAAACCCATAATGATTCCGAGTGGATTGTTGAACTCATGGGCCATGGAAGCCGTCACTTCCCCGAGGGAAACCAGGCGCCCGGACATGATCAGCTGCTGCTCCAGTTCCTGAGCTTGCTGGCGGAGCTTCTCTTCGCTTTGCCGCAGTTCTTCTTCGGCGCGCTTGCGCTGGGTGATATCCATGGTGGCACCCAGCATTCGGACCGGGCGAGGGCCATCGCGCAGCACAATTGCGTTGGTAAACAACCAGATGACCTCGCTGTCGGGGCGGACTGCGCGGAACTCCAATTCGTAGGCCGCATCATTGTCCACCGCGCGCTGAATCGCCGCCGATACCGAACGCCGATCCTCAGGATGAATGAGTGCGGTAAAA
Organism: Thermodesulfobacteriota bacterium; assembly: GCA_036794995.1. Lineage (GTDB taxonomy): Bacteria > Desulfobacterota > Binatia > UBA9968 > UBA9968 > DAIRFP01. Next base: position 11,386 of record DAIRFP010000034.1, read on the forward strand.
CCTGCCACCGTGCCGTCGAACTCCTCCGGCCTCACGCCGTGGATCGCGTAGAGCGAATCACTCCATGAGATCTGGTTCGTGACGATGTCCCAATCCCAGACTCCAAGCTTACCGGTTTGCGTCGCTAAACGCAGCCGTTGCTCGCTCTCACGCAGCGCGACTTCCACGCGTTTGCGACGGCTAATGTCGCGGGCAATCTTGGACGCACCCGCGATGTTTCCTTTGGTATCTTTGATGGGCGACACAGTCAGGGAAATGTCCAGCAGACTTCCGTCCTTGCGCCGTCGAACCGTCTCATAGTGCTCGATCCGCTCGCCGCGCCGAATGGACTCAAGAATACCCGGCTCCTCATCGTGGCGCTCCGGCGGAATTAAAAAAGTGACGGGCTTGCCGATCGCCTCTTCAGCCGTGTAGCCAAAGAGCCGCTCTGCAGCTTGGTTCCAACTGGTAATGGTTCCGTTGAGGTCTTTGCTGATGATCGCGTCGTCCGAAGACTCGACGATAGCGGCCAGCCGCCGGCTGGCTTGTTCGGCCTGTCTTAAATCCGTGACGTCTTCAAAGACGTTAATAGCGCCGCGGAGGCGGCCATTAATATCATACAACGGGTCGATGTTTAGGCTGACCACGATCCGGGATCCGTCGGGCCTTTCGATAGTAGCTTCTTCATTGCGAGTGGGCTTCCCGGCTTTCAAGGCCATCGCCATGGCGCCCTCGCCGTGAGGAAGCAGTGAACCTTCCGGCCGTAAAACAGGGAAGGATCCAGAGTACCCTTCTTCATCATCATAAAGCTTTGGCTCACGACCCCAAAGCTCTGCCGCGCGCCGGTTGAAAAATGTGATGCGCCCTTCCTCGTCGCAACTGTATACAGCTGCCGGCATCAGCGACGTGAGCTGACGCATCCGCTTTTCACTCTCGCGCAGCTCGTTGGCGGCTTCGCGGCGGACTCTAGCCAAAGCGAGCGCACCGCCGACCCGGGCAAGCAATTCCCGCGCGCTGAACGGCTTGATCAGGTAATCGTCCGCGCCGGCCTCTAAACCCTCAATGCGGGCCTCCTCGCCGGCGCGAGCGGAAAGCATAATGACTGGGATGAAGACCGTTTCCGGATTTTCCCGCAGAGCCTTCAATAAACCGAAACCGTCCAAGTTCGGCATCATTACATCCGCGAGCACCAAGTCCGGCTTGTCTTGGACGGTGGCCCGCAGCGCTTGCTGTCCGTCAGCGACAGCAAGGACTTGGTAATTCGCGCTCAGGAGGAGCCCCCGCACGTAATCCCTCATGTCGGCGTTGTCGTCGGCTAAGAGAATACGAGAGTGGGAGCCACGGAGACGGGGAGACGGGGAGAGTAATCCGTCTTTCTCCCCTTCTCCACTTCTCCCCCTCTCTCCTTCTTCTGCTGTAGGCAGCCATCGGAGCGCCTCCTCAACGAACGGGCTGACTCCGAGAGCGGTGGACTCAAGCGTTCGGCGGGCGCCGATGCGGTGCGGCGGAAGATGTTCTTTGCCCAGCGGGATGGTGACAGTAAAAGTGCTGCCTTCTCCGTAAATGCTTTCAACCCCGACTGTTCCGCCGTGTAGCTTGACGAGCTCCTGGACGAGCGCAAGGCCGATACCTGTGCCTTCTTGTGTGCGTCCCCTAGGACTCTCAACCCGGTGAAACCGATTGAAAATATTTAGGAGTTCAGACTCAGGGATTCCCGTCCCGGTGTCGCGGACCGATAAAATAGCCGAGGCGCCTTCGACCCGGAGCGATACCTGGATTTGGCCCTCCAGCGTATACTTAAATGCGTTTGAGATGAGATTGAGAACAATCTTCTCCCACATCTCACGATCGACATAGGCCGGCTCCGGAAGCGGGTGGCAGTTGATGATTAACCGCATTCCTGCCTTTTCCATCGCCGAACCGAATACACTTGCCAGAGCGGCGGTGTCAGCGGCCAAATTCACCGGCTCATAAACTGCTTGGATCCGGCCCGCCTCGATGCGGGAAAAATCAAGCAAGGTATTCACCAGCTTCAACAGCCGCTGGCCATTGCGGTGCATGATGGTCAAAAGCTCGCGGTTCTCGGCCGAGACTTGACCTTCAGGCTTCGCTAGAACGTCATCGAGGGGCCCGAGCATGAGCGTGAGCGGTGTGCGAAACTCATGGCTCACGTTGGAGAAAAACGCCGTCTTAGCGCGGTCGAGCTCGGCCAGCGCTTCAGCACGTTTGCGTTCTTCCGCGTAGGCGCGCGCACTGGCAAGAGCGGCCGAGACCTGGCCCGCCAGCAGATTGATGAATCCCCGGTACGCTGTATCAAAGGGTCGATACGGGTTGATTCCCGCGATCAAAAAACCCGCTGGACGATCCTGACCTTGCTGAGCGATCGGGAAAATGACTGCCTGCCTAACAGGTTTGTCCCAGGGCCCGGTGGGGATAGCAGCGAAGCGTGCGGCGAGATCATCCACGGTCACGGGTGCAGCGGTGGCGAGAAGCTGTGGTGCCGGCCATATCTCATTTTCCCAGTCGAGATCGATGACTATGGGCGCAACAGCATCGCCGGCAGTTGCGCCATGAGCGCATGCTAGCCGCGCATGCTTTCCGTCGGCCTCGCATAGATAGACCAATGCAAAGGGGAGATCTTTAGCGTTGGCGTCCAAACGGGACCGAATAGTGGAGAACAGCTCATCTTCGGTATTGATCGCTGCCAGGTCGGCTCCTAATTCCCGTAGCATGCCCAGCCGGCGTTCGCTCAGCACGCGTTCAGTGGTTTCGCTGACGATGCAGAAGACGCCGCCGACCTGGCCACTCTCATCTCGAATGGGATCATAGGAGACGTCGAAATACGTCTCTTCAACGTAGCCGTGACGTTCGAGGAGGAATTGATGATCCTTGGCCCAAAATGATTCGCCGGTTGCTATAACATTCTCGAATAGCGGCCCAAGTAAGTCATCCCAGATCTCATTCCAGCATTCCCGCGCTGGTCTGCCGAGAGCCCATGGGTGCTTCGCCCCAAAGACCGGCCGATAAGCATCATTATAGAGTGCAATTAGATCGTGACCCCAGAAGAGAACAATCTGAGCTCGAGAGGGCAGTAGAATACTGATCGCGCTTCGCAGGCTTTGAGGCCATGATTCGATCGGACCGAGCGGCGTCTTCGACCAGTCCATTGAACGAATCAATCGGCCCATCTCACCGCCGCCGATTAACCAATCGCAGGCCGAAGATTGAGGGTTTTGCATTGATGCAGCCTCTGACCACCTCGACAATTAGGTTGCCGTAACGGAATTGCTTTCCTGGGGCTGATGATCCAACGGTAAATAAAGCCTGAAAGTCGTCCCGTGTCCGGGCTGACTTTCGACGTTGATTTTCCCCCCATGATTTTTGACGATGCGTTCGGATATAGAGAGACCCAATCCCATGCCTCTGCCCTTTTTCGCCGAAAAGAAGGGTTGAAAAATTTTCGGCAAGTCGCACGCTTCAATACCGAAGCCGGTATCCGTTGCCATTATCACCAACGTCGGGGCGTTCCCGTCCAGGTGCTCCATCTTCGCTCCTACCCTCAGCTTACCGCCCTCCGGCATCGCGTCAATGGCATTTAGATAAAGATTGACCAAGACCTGCTCGATCTGCTGCGGATCCGCAACTATCTTGGGCAGATTGTCATCGATAAGAATGGCCGGCTCGATTTTCTGTTTATAGAGATGGTTAGCCACCAGGTTGATCGTCTTCTCGATGATCTGCTTAATGTCGACCGGGCAGAACTCGGCGCTGCTCGGTCGAGCGAACTGCAAGAGCTCTTGTATGATCTTTTGACAGCGCCTGGTTTCCTCATCGATAATTTGCAACGCTCGATACTGCGTGCTCGACGGATCGGTCTCACTCAGCAGATCCTGGGCAAACCCCAGCACGATTCCGAGCGGGTTGTTGAACTCATGGGCCATCGAAGCGGTGATTTCGCCGAGAGAGACCAGACGGCCGGAAGCGATCAGTTGCTGTTCCAACTCCTGTGCGTGCTGGCGGAGCTTCTGCTCGCTCTCGCGTAGCGCTTCCGCGGCTTTGCGTGCTTCCTCGGCCCGTTTCCGCTCCGTAATATCCAGCCCGGTGGGGACGACGAAGAGCAGTTTTCCTGTATCGCCCTTGATGGGCATATAGGCAAAATCTACCACCCGCTCGCTCCCGTCAGCGGTGAAATAGATCGTTTCGCCATGAAACGTGCGGCCCTGAAGCGCATGGTTAAATCCCGCTTTGATCCACGCCTGGACCTCGGGCGAGCGGTTCCACCACCCGGTCTCCCAGAACGGTTTGCCGATGACCTGTTCACGCGTGAACCCGCAGGCTTCGAGGGAAGAACGATTTGCCTCAATCACCGTGCCGTCAAGTGTTAGGAGGCCGGCAAACAGGCCCTGATCGAAGATGGCCTGATACTTCGCGTTGGCTTCTACAAGCGCCGCCGTTCGTTCGCGCACCCGTTCTTCGAGCCGGACGTTAGCTTCTTGGAGCGCGATTTCAGCACGCCGCCGATCCGTGACATCGCGGAAGACCATGACGACTCCGACGGTATTTCCGCTCCGGTCCCTGATCGGGGCGGCGCTGTCGTCGATGGGCCGTTCGGTGCCGTCCCTGGCGATGAGCAGGGTATGATTGGCTAACCCGACGATGACTCCTTCCCGCAAGACTCTCGCCACCGGATTTTCCACTGGAGCCCGTGTCTGCTCATTGACGATATGAAAGATATCTTCCAGCGGGTGGCCCGCCGCGGTTTCCAGGGTCCAGCCCGTCAGGGATTGGGCCACGGCATTCAGGTAGGTGACCTGCCCCTGCGTGTCCGTGGTCATCACGGCATCGCCGATACTGGCAATGGCGGTTCGGAACGTCTCCCGCTGCTCGTGGATGGCTGCCGCGGCGCGATCCCGCGCAAGCAAATGCCGTCGCAGCAAGAAAATAAATGCCAGGACCATGACCAAGGCGAAAACATCTGCAATGACAGTGTTTAAGAGGGCGACTTGATACGTGCGCTCGGACCGGTCCGATCTGGCCTTTAACCATTGCTGCTCAACCGCGGCCATTTCGTCGACCTGTTTGCGCAGTTCGTCCATCTCGGCTTTGCCTCTGCCGGTTAAGATGGCCTCTCGCGCGGCTTCGAACCCCTTTTCCTTTCGCAGAACTAGACGTTCCTCAAGGATCTTTAGCCGGTTCGCGAGGCGCTCCTTCAACGAGGGAATACGCGCTCGCTGCGTTGGGTTGTCCTGGGTGAGATTTTCCAGGGCCTTGACCGGTGTCTGGATCGCGCTAACGGCGGCGTTATACGGCTCGAGGTAGGATGGTTCGCCGGTAATAATGTAACCACGCTGGCCGGTTTCGGCGTCCTTCGCCAACGAAATGATACTCTCTAAAGCAGCCAGCACCTTATGCGTGTGATCAACGATCCGAGCATCGTCGTGCATCTGTCGGATGTTGTGATAGGCGAACCAGGTATTGAGGAGCAAGATGAGGATTACCAGTGCTATTGCAGACAACAATCCTCGATCCAAGTTTTTCATTGTACTTCATTCTCCAGCGAAACTTGGCGAACCAATGCGTTGCGAGTCTTTTTTGCGTGATATCTAAATCTAAAGCATGCCGGAAGTAAAGAAGTGACAACGCGCATCAACGAGCAAATGACAGCGCGGCGCCTCTGCGTTGGCCCGGCACGTGGCGAAACGATGTTGGAAAGGGAAACGCCATGGTTCGCCGGGTCTCGCTATTGCGCCACGAAATGGTTGTCAGGATGGGGAAAATAACCGAGCGGAGTGGATTGTTCCACGGTCCTTAGTGAGCCAACAGACCGTTGACGGTGCTTTTGAGTTCCTGAATATCCACTGGCTTGGTCAGATAAGTGGAAGCACCTTTTTTCATACATTCGTTACGCGTATCAACCGTCGGATAGGCTGTAATCATGATAACTTCGATGGCGGGACGCCGGCTTTTGATTTCTTGAAGCAGTACTACTCCATCGATGGGAAACATCTTGATATCGAGAATAGCCAGTTGGAAAACCCTGGTTTCCAATAAGGCAAGGGCGTCGTAACTGTTCTTTGCCGTCATAACCTGGTAGCCCTGCTTGCTGAGAATTCTCTCAAGGAGCAACAAAAGGTTCTCTTCGTCGTCAACGATCAGTATATTTTTCTCCAAAACGCTGCGCCCCTTTGCTGACCTCTACCCATAACCGTCATTAGTTGGCGGATTTCGGCAAAGAGTCAAACACTGACTTCACTCATCCTAAATGTAAACGAGCAATATAGATGCCATGCGAGACAGAATCTCCGGCAATCCTATAGTTCCCCTTACGGGCCCCCGTGAACAGCCAAAGTGATCGTTCAATCGGTGCGACGGCACGGCAAGCGGCAAATCCAATGTTATTAGCGTTAGACCGGTTTTTGGTTGTAGGAAAAACCACTACTGCCCTATCAGGAAAAATCCTACGATCAAGCCCGCACAACCTAGTGTGGTTGCCGCAGGGCAGCGATTCTTTCCGACGTTGCCGGATGCGTCGAAAGAAATCCGCCGCCGTCTGCGGGTGAGGATTGCAAAATCCAGCTAAGCGCGTTTATCATTAAGTTTTCCGAGTAACCGGCGCGCTGCAAGATCTCCACTGCATGGCGATCGGCAGCCAATTCTTCTGACCTGCTGTACGCGCGGGCGACTAACGTCCCTGCGATGGGTGTGATCGCGCTGCTCCCGGGAATGATTTGCTCCAATAGAATCACACCGAGATTCAACCCGACCCCTAATACCTGGGCTCGCGCAACATGACCTAGATCGTCATGAGCTATCTCGTGCGCCAGTATGCCCCTCAGTTGATCATCGTTGGCTTTTTGCAGTAAACCCGTGGTGACGTAGAACTCGCCGCCCCCGGCATTGGCGGCGTTAATGTTGGCGTCTTCAATGACACCGATCCTAACTTCCTTGAGCGATGCCGTCTTGTTGCCGGCGCGCAATAGAGGAATCATGATGCTTTGAAGCCTCGCTGTCTGTCGCGCATCGAGGGACTTAGCGTTTGGCGCCCGGGCTTCTCTCGACGGCTGGCGAGACGTTTTTGAGCCAGCCTCTAGAGCGCAGCCCGTCGCCAAACCGAGAATGGCACACGTGGTGGAAGCGACGATGACGATCGTTTTTATCCGGGAGATTTTTTCGCCGACGTTCATGTCATGCCCCTAGCGAGCTTTAGCCGGCGCGGGCGCGCGTGGACTTCTCGGCTGCCGGGGTTTGCATGCGCTCTTCAACGGCGTGCCAGTCGATATTAGCAAAAAAAGCTTCGATGTATTTTGCGCGTTCGGCAGGCTTGTAGTCTAATATAAAGGCATGCTCCCACACGTCCATAACCAACACCGGGCGGTAGCCGGCAACGTTGCCGATCTCATGCAATGATACCCAATGATTGGATAAGTGGCCGTTGATTGGGTCTTGGTAGCAAATCGCCCAGCCGACGCCGCGCATTTTGCCGGTGCCGGCAAAATCCGTCTTCCAGATATCGTAGCTGCCGAAATTCTCCTCCATAGCCTTGACCAACGAAGAGCCCCTTTTGGGTTTGTCACCGCCCCCCTTTTTCAGGTTGCCAAAATAGTATTCGTGCAGCACCATGCCGTTGTATTCGAAACCCAGGCGCCGTTTCAGTTCGGAATAGGCCGGCATCTCTTCTTGATCGACCTTGCCGTCTTTTAGAATCGCTGAAATTTTCTCCTGCAGCAGGTTGGTTTCCTTGACGTAGCCTTCATAAAGCTTGAAGTGCATCTCCAGCGTTTGATCGGAGATACCGTTCAGGCCGGACAAATTAAACTTTTTAGCTTGATAGGATGTGTTCATAGTCTATCCTTCGGACCCCATATCCCGGCACGATGCCGGGATATGGGGACATGGGTTAGATTCGCTCGTGGGAAGGTTTTTTCGCCTCGGCGGCGGACTGAACAGCCTCGGCTTGCCGGCCGATCCATTCTTTGCCTTTGGTAATAGCCGTTTCGGCGCTATCGCGAGCTTTTTCCGCCTGCTGATTTAGATAGTCCATCCCTTGATGGGTGCGGTGGCGAATATCCTCTCGCATCTCTTCCCCGGAGCGGGGAGCGAGAAACAGACCGGCCACCACACCGATGCCAATGCCGATCAGCAAGTATCCAAAACCCGCCGATTCGTCGTTTCCAAACGTCTCTCTCTCATTATTGTTTCTAGTCATCTTAGTATCCTCTTTTATTTCACGTCGGTTGGTTAGGATTGTTTCTGAACTTGAAGATTATTCTTGACACTTTTGACTCCACCGACCTGGCGGGTGAGTTGTTCCGCCTTGGCCTTTTGATCTGCTGATTCGACGACACCGTTGAGCGTAACTACCTGGTTGGTGGTATCGACCTCAATGCGCGTAAGATTCGCGGCCTTATCGCCCACGAGTTTGGCTTTGACCGATGCCGTGATCGTCGAATCATCCACAAGCTCGCCTGTGGTCTGGCCGGTCATGGCTGTGCAGCCGCTCAGGACCAAGAGAGTCATCAGCGCGATTGACGATATTTTTAGTTTGTTAATCATTCGGTTTCCTCCTGTTAATTGTTAATGAGTTAATAAGTTTGCCTTCGCCTAACTACAGAAAGGCCCGCTGTGACGGATGCTTGCTCTATCTGTCGCTTGCGCCGCGCGATATTTTCGCGTCAGACCCGTCCCATAACGAGCAAGATAATGATGATCAGCAAAACGACCCCCAAGCCGCCGCTTGGATAGTATCCCCAGCCCGAGCTGTAGGGCCAAGTGGGCAGTGCTCCTAGAAGTAACAAAATGAGAATGATTATGAGGATTGTTCCCATAAGACCTCCTTTCATGAAATGCGATCGTGAACAGACAAATTATTTGCGCGGCCCTCCTTCGTAGGCTGACGCGCCCGCCGAAAAGCCGCTACTCTGGCTGAAAACGGCTGGAGATCGTGGTCATTGCAGCGGGAGATTGCGGACCGTCGATTCTGCGCTCTTTTCTCGGCGCCGTTGGAAAACCCGTTGAGCTGGCCAATGGATCCGGTCTTTCTGAGCACATCCATTACACGACTCGCGGTACCCCAATCGCTCCACAAGACATCGCGGATGCAAAGTGCCAATAGATTCGACGGACAATGTTTGACCAAGGGCTCGAGCAGTTCCTTGGAGAAATTGATCGGTTGCATTTGCTGATAAGTATCTCGCACTACTCGGTTTTCGTCCGGCGTCCCGATGGCTTGGTAGATTTGCTGAAACTGTTGATAGAGGACGGGTGCGAATCTGCTGACCCAATGAAGCATCGTCCCAGTGTGAAAGGCCATGATCATGGTGTTCCACAAGCCGCCGCCTTGCATCAGGCGCCGGGCGGTCTTGGGGTCCGGCTTCTCGATAAATAATGAAATTTCGGACATGGCAGGGTGGGTAATTCCGGCCTTTTTACCCGGCACGATATAGCCGTATTCAGGTTCCTCCCTGTCCGGTTTGACCCCTAACAGGACCAGCCGTGACACGTCCTGCTTGATAGCCAGGCATGCAAGGCGTGCCTGCCCCATCAACCGATCCTCTTCCAACACGAAATGGTCTGACGGTAGAACCAAGACCACCGAACTCGGATACCGTTTGTATAAATGCATGAGCGGGAGCAAAAGCCCGGGGGCCGTCTCCTTATTCTCGGGCTGGATAATTACCGTGTTCGGAGATCTAGCGGACAGTTGTTGCCGCACCTCGGGATGCCTTAAATGAGGCTCGCTGATCACCGTGAATACACGCTCAGAAGGAATTAGTTTTTTGGCACGCTGCCATGTGTTCTCCAGCATCGAATCGGTGCCCGTGAAGTTGACATACTGTTTTGGCAGCGTGCCCATTCCCAGGGATTTGATGAAAGGCTGAAGGCGTTGGCCTTCTCCGCCGGCAAGTACCAGTCCGCAAATCACTTCGTCCTGATTACTGCCATGAGAAAACCGATCTTGCGTCGTCCCGTTGTTCATGGGACCAGCTTGCTTCTCCACAAATTCCTCTCCTTAATAATCCCTCCCCACAGGGAGAAGTAGGTCAAGTTTAGAGGGCTTTTCCCCGCCGTGCCGTTTCCGGAGCGGTGTCCTGCCGTTCAAACCATTGGTCGGCCCAGCGGCTTACCTCTTCCTTCTGGTCGCCATATTTTGCTTGCAGCGCTCCTTCAAACTTTTGGTAATCACCCTCGATTTGGAGCAAGTCATCATCGGTAAATTTGCCCCACTGCTTCTTTAGCTCGCCTTTGAATTGAGTCCATCTGCCTTTAAATTGGTCTTTATTCATGATGCCTCC
>DAIRFP010000034.1:21756-27445 GCA_036794995.1 Thermodesulfobacteriota bacterium
ACTTCGTTCTTGTCAACATCAGCGTCGACGTCCAATTTCGCATCCTTCAATTGCACGTCGCTTTCAAGCTTTGCACGAATGGCTTTCTCCAAATCTCCGTCGCTCATCTTGGTCGCGTTTTGGGTTGTGGGTTCTCGTCGCGGTTCGTCGCATGCTGCGAAAAAAACATTCAGTCCGAACAATAATGGAATGGACCAAACAAATGTTTTCATATGCCTCCTTTAATTAATCAAAATCGGCCCGCTGTCGCGTGGTTACACAAAGGACGTGCCAAGCTTGGAGAGCACACGTTATTCCACAATTTGCTGGGAGTTGCGGCTCGGAAAATAGAAACGCGGAGAAAAGTTTGTTCGAGTTTTCAGGACGACGGCGGGAAAAACACGGACGTGCAAATTTCCAATGGGGTACGTCTAAACTGAATCAGAAATCACAAACCAATTCATACCAAGTTTGCAACCAGGGTGAATCGAGATCCGACGGGTGCCGGCGTTTGTCTGAAAGGAGACAAGAATAAATGCTAACCCCTCACGAGTTTCACCAGGGATTGAGTTTGCCAACTCCTCAGTTCCTCAGACCTGGTTAAGACTCGTCGCGCTTCACCCCTGGGTTCAGGACCTGCCAGATTATTCGATCATTCCGTCGGGGAACTCCGAGACGCTCTCAGGGAGGATGGTCAAGCATGGTGGCGTATCGTCAAACAGTCGTTCGAGATCACCAACCCGCTTAGTTCATCCAGGAGTGAAATCTGCTTTCTGTTGGAACTAGAGCGGCGACAACGAACTAATGGATGCTCATCACATCCGAGCCAAAAGCTAAACGGATGAGGACCGGCTGTCCTGAGCTTTCTCAAAGGATGAACGATATTTTTCAGCCCCCTGCTAGTCTAGCTATTTCCTGATTGAAGTTGTCTGATATTCCCAACGCCGCCTTCAATGGGATTTGTCGGTGAGAAACAATTCATCAAAAACCTGTGGCGGTGAGATTATTCGAGCACAAGCAGCGACTAAACCTCGTATAGTTCAGTAATTATCCATACTATGAATTTATTTGTCGGTGGCAGCTATCGTAACAATATTTAGAAATTATTTGCTCGCTTTGCATGGTTCTTGCTCTATTCATGAATGGCTTGAGCTCTTAAGCGTCTAGGTTAGGTTTTAGCGCGTCATACCAATGAGTGGGGGAAGAGTGCGGAGTGTCGGGTTGCCGACAATCCCTGCGGGTTTCCGTTAAATAACGGCTTCAAGAAAAAGTTAAAGGGCTCGTTGCGTTGTCGTACCAAAGCCCGCCGAGACGCTGGAAATGATCCGCGCCCCGTCGCAGTGCTTCCCATTTAGTGATGTTGTAGGTATTTTGACTACAAAATAGGTAGGATATTTCCGACACAAATTATTGTTGGAGAGTTAGCGGTTAGGGAAGGCGACTGAAATTCATGAAGATTGAAAGATGGGGCTAATTTCGCTAAACAGCTTAACAGGAACACCGGTGACGCGGGTAGGGCAAATAAAATAGCGGTTACCGGCCCCCGCTGACCTGCCTGGGACGGCCGAAAAGAGAGAGAACCAATGGGAACAGAAAACGGAAAGAGTCTGCTAGGCGGCGGAAAGCTTTTAGTCGTCGACGATGACAGTAATCTTATCGAGCTGGTGACCATGAAGCTGGAGGCGGCAAACTATCAAGTCACCACGGCTCTCAAAGAGGAAGATGCCCTCAAGGCTGTAAAAGAGGAACTCTTTGATCTGTGTATCGTTGATCTCAGACTCGCCGGCAGCAATGGGATTTCGCTGATGACGGAATTGCACTCGGTAAACCCGGACATGCCGGTCATCATACTGACCGGACACGCGAGCGTTGAGACTGCCGTCGAGGCCATGAAGAAGGGCGCCTACGGTTACCTGACCAAGCCTTTTAACAGTCCGGAACTCTTGTTGCAGATCGAAAGGGCCTTGGAAAACCGCAGGCTAAACTCGGAGATCCAGAGACTTAAGGAACTGGTCGAGGAAAGGTATGACTTCACCAACATCATCGCCAAGAGCGAACAGATGCGCAATGTGCTCGATGTAGTTTCCCGCATCGCCGGTACAGAATCGACGGTTTATCTGCACGGCGAAAGCGGCACGGGCAAGGAAGTGGTCGCCAAGGCAATTCATCTCGCAAGCAAGCGGAAGAACAAACCCTTTGTCGCCATCAATTGCGCGGCCCTGCCCGCGACTTTGCTCGAAAGCGAACTTTTCGGCCACGAAAAAGGGGCCTTCACCGGCGCCAACAGAAGCACTCGAGGCTTGCTCAGCCAGGCTCACGAAGGAACGATCTTTCTGGATGAAATCGGCGATATGCCCCTTTCCCTGCAAGCCAAGCTTTTACGTGTGCTGCAGGAACGCGAGTTTTATCCCGTCGGGAGCGAGAAACCGGTTCAAGTGGATGTCAGAATTATCACGGCGACCAACAAAGATTTGCAGGCGGAAGTAAAAGAGGGCAATTTTCGCGAGGATTTATTCTACCGGCTCCATGTGATTCCAATTCATCTGCCGCCGCTCCGAGAGCGAAAGGAAGATATTCCGCACCTGGCCAGTCATTTTGTAAAGATCATTGCGCAGCAGATGAAGAAAGACGTCAAGGGTATCACACCCCAGGCCATGCAAAAGCTCATGCTTCACGACTGGCCGGGAAATGTTCGGGAGTTGGAGAACGCGCTGGAATACGCGATGGCCATGACACCGCTGGATATGATTACCGACGATTTCGTGCTGCAGAGCAAACATTCCCCGTTCCAGACCACCGCCGTGCAAGATACCGGGCCCCAGATGAGCATCGCCCTCAAGGGACCGGTCAAGTCATACAAGGATGCTCGGTATCAGTTCGAAAAGGATTATCTGATGGGATTGCTGGAACTTTGCGGAGGCAAGGCGAGCGAGGCGGCGAAACTTGCGGGAAAGTGCCGGACTGACTTTTACGAGCTACTGAGAAAGCACGAAATTAGAATCGAAAGTTTCAAACACGCCAGTTGACAGATCGTGAGAGGCCTGTGCTAAGCCCGCCGGCTTGCGGGTCAATCGCTTGAATGGGTTGGACACTGTCCATTGCTTAAACGGAATGTGTTTCCTGCTCTTTCGAGTCGCCGGTCTCGTGATGGGGGAGGCGCAACAATACCATGGAGCGCGCCTCCAGCGGGTAGGTGTTTCCGCCCCGTATCAAGCGCTGTCTACCCTTGATTTTCTCCTCTCGAGTGTCAAACACCACCTGCCAGCGCACCTTGCGACGATGGGCCGGGAGCACGAAGTCCACTGGCTCATGGTGCGCGTTCAGCAGGATCAGCAGAGTATCATCGATAATCCGGTTACCGCGGGCATCCACCTCTTCGATGGCGTCGCCGGCGAGCCGCAGGCCGAGGCAGCGGGCGAATCCGTTGTTCCAATCATCGTCGGTCATTTCCTTACCCTCGGGTTTGAACCAGGCCAAGTCTTTAACCTCCGAACCACGGATCGTGCGTCCTTGAAAGAAAACCCGGCGACGCAGGACCGGATGCTGATGAAATAAGCGGATCAGCAAACGGGTGAATTCCAGCAGCTCCCGCCGCCAACGATCGAGCTTCCAGTCCATCCATGAAATGTCGTTGTCCTGGCAGTAGGCGTTGTTGTTACCCCGCTGGGTGCGGCCGATTTCGTCTCCGGCCAAGAGCATGGGCACCCCTTGAGAAAGAATCAGGGTTGCCAGGAAGTTACGTTGCTGGCGCGCCCGAAGAGCGAGAATCTCTCGGTTGTCCGTGGGGCCTTCCACGCCGCAATTCCAGCTCAGGTTTTCATTATGGCCGTCACGGTTGTCTTCGCCGTTGGCCTCGTTGTGTTTTTCGTTATAGCTGACCACATCGGTGAGAGTGAAGCCGTCATGAGCGGTGACAAAATTTATGCTCGCGTAAGGACGGCGCCCGCCGCGGTCGTAGAGATCACTGCTGCCGGTCAGACGCAATGCCAGTCCGCCGACCAGCCCGCCATCCCCCTTCCAGAACCGTCGTACCGTGTCGCGGTATTCCGCGTTCCATTCGGCCCAGAGAACCGGAAAATTGCCGACCTGATAGCCGCCCTCGCCGAGGTCCCAAGGCTCTGCGATAAGCTTCACCTGCGACAGTACCGGATCTTGATGAATGATGTCGAAGAACGCCCCCAGACGATCCACCGAATGAAGTTCGCGGGCCAAGGTGGATGCCAAATCAAAGCGAAATCCGTCTACGTGCATTTCCAGCACCCAGTAACGCAAGCTATCCATGATGAGCTGGAGGGTGCGAGGATGCGTCATGTTCAAGGTGTTGCCGCAGCCGGTGTAATCCATATAGTAGCGGTGGTCCTCCGCCAGACGGTAGTAAGACGCATTGTCGATGCCGCGAAAACAAAGCGTCGGCCCCAATTGGTTGCCCTCGCCGGTGTGGTTATAAACCACGTCGATGATGACCTCGATACCTTCGCGATGGAAGGTCTTCACCAGGGTCTTGAACTCCGCTACCTGTTCCCCCAGCACTCCCGTTGATGCGTAGCGAGACTCGGGCGCAAAAAAGCCGATCGAGTTATAGCCCCAGTAATTGGTCAGGCCCCGATCCACCAGGGATTTGTCAGCGACGAACTGATGCACCGGCATGAGCTCCACGGCGGTAACTCCCAGGGACCGGAGATAATCGACCACCGACGGATGGCTAAGCCCTGCATAACTACCTCGCAGCTCTTTGGGCACTTTAGGGTGCCGGGCCGTGAATCCCTTCACGTGCATCTCGTAAATCAAAGTCTTGTGCCAGGGGATCCGCAGCGGAGCGTCCTGTCCCCAACTGAAAGCCGGATCGACGACGACGCACTTCGGCAACCCTTCGGCACTATCGCGTTCATCCATGGATAAGTCGGCGTCCGGGTGTCCGATCGTATAACCGAAGAGCGCATCGCTCCATCGTATCGGTCCGGCAATGGATTTGGCGTAGGGATCCAATAGTAGTTTAGCGGGATTGAACCGATGACCGTCGCTCGGGCTATAGGGGCCATGCACGCGGTAGCCATAGAGCTGGCCCGGCCGCGCTTCCGGCAAATAGACATGCCACACTTGGTCGGTCTGTTCCGTCATGCGGATTCTCATGGCTTCGCGGTTGCGGTTGTCACCGTCAAACAGGCACAGCTCGACGCCTGTAGCGTTTTCAGAAAACAAGGCAAAGTTAACGCCGGAGCCATCCCAAATGGCTCCCAGCGGATAGGGACTGCCTGGCCATATTTTCATGAGATCCTCCCGTTGATAGCGCCTGCACGCCAGCATTTTTCACTCGTGGCATTGATCGAAGGGCGAGCCCTCCAGCACGAGTGCGGCTCAGCGTTCAAGGTTCAAAGTTCCATGTTCAAGGTCTCGAACGAGTGAAAAACGTTGTCGGAATTTTCCCGACAACTGGACGAGTTGTAGGTAGCTACAGCAAATCCAAGGCCCTCCAAATCCGGAACCTGATTCTGCATTGCCATCCAAAAACTAACACCCACAGGTTTTTCATAGCGAGCCGTTTGAATATTGCGAAAGTCGGGGGTTCTCGGATTTGGATATTCTTACCGCCAAGGCGTGGTTCGATAAACTCACCACCCTGAGCAAGGTCGAAGGGCAAGGCGCCAAGTTCGAAGGGAAAATATAAAAATTTCTTACGAATGATTTTCACGTTTTTTCTCCGACCTTTGCG
>DAIRFP010000034.1:27545-31908 GCA_036794995.1 Thermodesulfobacteriota bacterium
CGTTCCTTCGGCGTCGCTCAGGACATGCTTTGCGGGAGATAGTCCGAGTTTTTGGTTGCGGCTTTGCCGCGCTACGTTAGTTAGATGTTATTGCTGCGTCGGCGAATTTTGCCGATGGCTTGCAGAATTTCGCTAACCGAATCCATTTCTCGGATCTGCTCCAGAGAGAATCGTGCTTTGCGTTTCCAGTTGGGTCGCTCCTCCCAAGTACCGGGGACATTGTGCGGCAGCGGTTCGAGCCAGAGATCTTCGAGACTAATCAGTACTAAATAGGCATCCCCGCGTGCCAGTTCAGAAAGCCAGGCGCGTAAAACGGTAAGCAGCTCCGGCGCTTCTTCCTGGAACCAGCCACCTGCTTTCAAGTAAGCGACCAGCACCGCGCGTCCCGCGGCGCGCTCCCGCCGTTGAATTTCGGCGTCCGCAGCGGAGAGCAACCCGAGGTCGATCCGATCCTGAATATCGCGCTCCTGCCAAAAGCCCGCGAAGGTCGGCGTATCATGGGTGTCTAAGCTGGCGACAGTGCCGCGGGCGTCTGCCATCGCCCGCTGCGGATCGGCGATACAGAATTGACTCACGTGCATGCCGTGGATCCCATGCCGCGCCAGCGCCGAATTCACGTAGGGTGGCACCGTCCCGAGATTCTCACCGACGATCCGAGCCTGATGCCGGTGCGATTCAAGGCTCACAATCGCGTAGAATTCTTCCGCCGGATAATGGACGTAAACTCCTTCGGTAGGCCCGAAGCCGCGAGGGATCCAATATAAGCGGTGCAGTCCCATGACATGATCGATGCGCAGCATTCCCGCGCGCCGGAGATGATGACGCAGGCACTGGATATAGTAGCGATAGCCTTGCCGCCGGAGGCCGTCGGGATGGAGCGGCGGGAAACCCCAATTCTGACCCCGGGTAAAAAAGTTATCCGGTGGCGCGCCGCCGCTCGCCGCCAAAGCAAATACTTGCCGTTCGCGCCAGACGTCGTAACCGTCGCGGTTCACTCCTAACGGAAAGTCAAGATAGAGCGTCTGCCCGCTTGTCTTCGCCTTTTCTCCCAGGGCATGCATCTGTTCCTGGGCCAGCCACTGCACATACAGATGATATTGTTTGGCGGTTTCGTCGTAGTCGCCGGCACCCAGGTTTCCGTCGCGGTGGTCTGCGGCCCAGAGCTCCCAGGGCTTACGCTCGCGCTCCACTTTGGCGCGAAACGCGGCATAGTCCCTGGCTTGCGGATGCGTATCGATAAAATGTTGGAAAGCCGTTCGCCGTTGCGCAGGACGCATCATCAAGGTGCGCAGCAGTTCTTCAAGCACTCGCCGCCTAAGCGCCATCAAGGGCCGGTATTCAATCAAAGGCGCGGCGCGCAGGCTATCGAGCTCGCTCGGGAAGGCGGGGGACTGAATTATAGCGCGGGCCGCCGGCGAGCGTTGAAGCTCCGGCACCCGCGTGACATCGAGATAGAATTCGTTCCAAAAAAGACGGCTTACGGGGGCATAGGGACTCGGATCAAAGGGCTCATCGAGAAACGTCGCCAGCAACGGCAAGGTGCTGATGAAATCTCCTCCCATTTGCGCCGTGAAGTCGACCAATGACTCGAGGTCCGAGAAATTGCCGGCGCCCCAGCTTTGCTCCGAAGTAAAAGCATATAGGGGCGAGAAAAGACCCCAGGGTCGAAGCTTGCCATCTGTGGCGCGGTAATTTTGCCGCGCAGCGGACAATAGTTGGGAGTCGAAACTATGCCCCCCCGCCTGCAACTGCAGACGGTGGTAACCGAGGGGCAGGTTATCGGGAACCACGATCCGGTGGGTTACGTAACGCGCGCCCTCGACATACCGTTCCACTGGCTTGGTTTTGGCGTCGATCCGGCATTGGCCTTCAAAGGATTCGCCGCTTTCCAGAGTGACGCGATAACGGGGTTCCGCCCCGGCATCTCGATGCGCCAGGCGAAGCTTGAACTCCAACGGATTGCCGTCCCAGGCGACCACAACCGGCTCGATGCCGCGCTCAAAAAGAAACTGCCGGCGCTGGCGCAGGGCGTCGTGGAGATCGTCCATGCGTTCTACCGGGGCTCCTAAAACGCGCAGGACGCAAAGAATCGCCTCGGGCGGCGGCCGAGTCAAACGTCCGAAGGCGTCGTAGAAAATGGTTTGAATATTGAAAAGGCGCGCGACATCGTGCAGCAGTTGGGTTGCGGTCATTTTGCGCGGTTGGATTCCTCGGGCTTGACAATTTGCAGGATGCCCGCAATCGGAACATCGGTCCAAGTGGGACGGTTGTTGAGCTCGTAAGCCAGTTCATAGATGGCTTTTTCGAGCACATAAACGCCTAGCATGAGATTAAGCTCATCCTGGGACTTGGGCAGGAAGGAGGCGTTTGTGGTCGTATCCAAGTAGCCCTTCACATAGCTCACCGATACCCAAAAATCCCAGAATCGCGCCCAGGGTTTTAGCTGGGCGACATCTTCGGGCCGTACGCTCTTATTTCTGAGTTTGGACAGCGCCGCGTAATTGAAGGAGCGGAGCATGGCCGCGACGTCGCGCAGGGGTGACCGCTTCAAGCGTCGCTCGGTAATCGATCTTGCAGGTTCGCCTTCGAAATCGATAACGACAAAATCCTTGCCGGTGAAAAGCACCTGGCCAAGATGAAAGTCGCCGTGGCAACGAATCCGCATCCCGGTCATTTTCTTGTCCAGGATCTGCTTGAGACGATCGAGAATCGCGCTCTCCAGCTTGAGGATCTTTCCGCCGTCCGGCCGAATCTCTTCCGGCAATCCCGGCAGCCGTTTCTCCAGCAGGGAAAGCGACTGATCCGCCAGGGTGCGCATGCTTTGATAGAGCGAGCGACGATAGAGCGCGGTGAACGGCTCCGGGGCAAACGCGGGGTCCTTGACGTCCGACGCCAGCGATTTATGCAGCTCGCCGGTGCGTTGACCCAGCAGCAGGGCGGAGGACAGATAGGGGCCCATCAACTCCCGGACCGGCTGCGGTGTTTCTTGTGCCGCAACCTCCGCCAACGGTTTATCCGGGATCATGGCGGCCTCGGGGGCGGGGTGGCGGGTCAATACTTCTTCGAAATATCGTCCAAGACTGTCCTGGGTATAGCGCCAGGCATCTCCCTGGTTGATGACCAGCCCCTGGAGAATGCCGAGGGTGGCGGGCTCGCTCTGTTCCTTGCGCATTTCGAGAAAACCCGCGAGGGGCGGGACGTTGGCAAAAGCGGTTTTCTCCGTGATGAAGCGGCCGACCTCGACATCGGGATTGATGCCTTCGCTGATGCGGCGAAAGAACTTCAAGATGAGCCGGTCGCCGAAAACGATGGAAGTATTGCTTTGTTCTCCTCTTAACAGCGAGGGTTCCAGCAGAGCCTCGGCGTCGCCCGCCAGCGCGCGAAAACTCTTCGACGGCTGCGCGTGGATCTCGGCGCTGTCGCCTTTCAAACGCCGGCCGCGCCCCACGCTTGCAAGTAGTGCCTTGCAGAACTGTGGATCGTACAGCGCGTCATAAAGCACACCCTCGGTTTCCGCGTTTTCTTCCTTTATCTTTAGTTGTGCGACCACGGATTGGGGATTGGTCTGGCGCAATTCGAAGGCGCGATCTCCGGCAGCAAAAGCCAAAGGGAGCGAATAAGTCTCGGGCGTGCCGCCGGTGTACTGAACTTCCCAGGTGGTGAAAAAAGCCGTCACCGAATCGGTGGCGAACGGGACGATATCGACATTTCTCACGGTCCGAATCGGTTGTGCCTTGCCGCCGAACCACCGGCAGGTGAGAAGATATGCCGGAAAAATTCGTTCCAAGGTGGTGCGTGCCCTGCCGTACAGAATGTTTTCCCAGGAGTCGGCGATTTCCAGGCGCGCGGGCTCGAATCCCTCGGCGGCGGCGCGGGCCTCAGAGATGCGCGCTTGCTCCAGCTTGAACCAATAGAAGGAGTGCGGACCGAGGGTCAAGAAATAGGGCAGATCGCCGATGGTGGGAAATCGCGTATGGCCGAACAATTCCACCGGCACCAGCCCCTTGTAGGCGGCGAGGTCGAGCTCGATGTAGTTGACGAAGCGAGAGAGGTTGGCGACGACCAGGATAATCTCATCCTGAAATCGGCGGGTGAAGACCAGTACTTTGTGGTTTTCGGGGTAGAGGAATTCGAGGCTGCCCCGGCCGAAGGATTGATAGTTCTTGCGCAGCAGGACGAGCCGCTTCATCCACCACAAGAGCGAGCTGGGATTTTGCTGCTGCGCTTCCACGTTGACCGTTTCGTAGTGATTTTCCGGATCGATAATCACCGGGAGATAGAGCCGCTGCGGGTTGGCCCGCGAAAAGCCGGCGTTGCGGTCGGCGCTCCACTGCATCGGCGTGCGCACGCCGTTGCGGTCGCC
>DAIRFP010000241.1:0-5228 GCA_036794995.1 Thermodesulfobacteriota bacterium
TGTCGACCTTCGGCCTGGGGTTTCGGTCAGCCCATTTCACGAATGATTGATAGGCGTATTCGACGTCTTCGCGATTGCCGCCGATAAACTCGTTCAAATAGATGACGGTCTTCTCTTTTTGGTCAAAGTAGAACTTGACGGCGTCGGACATCGCTCTCACGTAGCGAAGGACGTTGTCACGATTGCTATTAAGATAGGAGCGTGTCGTCCATTCGCCGTTTTGCTGCCAGGGAATGCCGAGATCCGGCAGGGCGAGCAAGGTTCGATAGCCGCGTTTTTCTGCGACGCGATCGAACGGCGGAGCCAGGATGCCGAATTGCACGTCGCCCCGGTCCATCGCCGCGAGGATACTCGCGGGATCGGCGCTGGCATTCTGCACGAGCTTCACATCTTTGTCGGGCTCCAATTTGAGCTTGGTCAGAGCGAATCTCAAAGCGGTGTCGGGTATGGTCCCAAAGGGGGCGCCGACATGACCGGTCTTGCCTTTGAGGTCTTCCACTTTTGCGATGTCCTTCAGCGCCATGACTTTATAGGGGAAGACGTTGACCCAGGAGCCGACCAACACAAAGGGCGGGGCTCCTTCGAGGGTCGCCGTGATGAAAGCTGCGGCGCCCGATCCGGTGGCCATTTGCATGCTGCCGCCGAGCATGGCTTGCACCGCGGCAGCGGTGTTGGTTTTGACGATGTTCACGTCGAGTCCATGTTTGACGAAGAGCTTTTCCTTTTCGGCGATAAAATAGAGGGCGGTCCCTGGATTGGTTCCGGTCTGGCCCACCGTCATTTTGGCGGCTTGAGCGTAACTCTCACCGGCCGAGCCGATAAATAGCGTGATCGCGATAATCAGCGGCAGATAAACCTTCCGTGTCGGTTTCATGTTCACCCTCCAATTACTTTTCCCTCTGCGGCTTCCATCTATCGAGCCGGTTCTCTACCAGTTTGAGGGATTCGTTCAGCGCGGCGCCGAGGCAGGCAATGATGACAATCGGCACAAACATCGCCGCCATTTGAAAGCGCTGCGCGGCGACGGAACTCAGATATCCCAGCCCCATGGCGGCGCCGTATTGCTCGGCGACGACGATGTAGACGAGAGCGCGTCCCAAGGCCACGCGCATGCCGGCGACGATGTAGGGAAGAGAGCCCGGGATCGAAACTTTGAGAAAAACCGTACTGTCCGTGGCGCCGAAAGCGCGGGACATGGTGATAAGACGGTGGTCCGTGTTGGCGATTCCGGTCATGGTGTTGATCAAGATCGGGAAGACCGCAGCCAGTATTGTCATGATGATCTTTGACAGGGGTCCAAGGCCGAAGAGCATGATGATCAGAGGCAGCAGGGCGATGAGCGGCGTAGCGTAAATCCCGGAGAGCAGCGGATCAAAGGTTCGACTGAGGTTTTTGTACCAGCCCATGGGAACGCCGGCGACCACGCCGAGGACAACGGCAATGACGAAACCGACGGTAAAATTGGTCAGGCTGAACCACATATGCTGCCAGATGCTGCCGTCGGCGAAGAGCTCGACCCCCTTCGCGATGATCTTGGTAAAAGGTGGAAAGTAGAACGGGTTGAGGATTTCTAAGCGGGTGGCAAGTTCCCAGGCGAGAAAGAATCCAACGACGCCGATGACGCCCAGCCAATTAACCGCGAAGTCCCGGACTCGCGTCGCCAGGGTATAACTAGGTAGAGGCTTTGATCCGTCAACGGACACCGCCTCTATGGAGCTATCTCGTTGGGCCGTATGGTTCTCCTCTAGCAGGCTGCTGAAAAAGCCTCATATGCGCTTACGCTGTTCCGAGTTTCGGGTTCCGGGTTTCGAGTTAACCCGAAACTCGGAACGCAAGACTCGAAACTAATATATGCGCGCCTCGCTCTGAGTCTTTTTGAGCAGCCTGCAAACAGAGTTTTCAGCCTATTCGCCCGCCGCCCGCCCGTCAAGGGCGAGACGGGCGCTTCGCGATCGCGGATTTCAAATCTCATATCACAGATAATCACAGATCGGGAATTCTGATAGATTATTTGAAATCTGAAATTTGCAATTTGTGATGCTGCGCGAAGCGCAGCCTACTCCCAGCGTTTGTGCTTGGTGAAGTCGTAGTGGACGGAAGTATCGCTTTCGAACCGCCAGATGGCGCGCTCCCTGCTCCATTCGCCGTTGAAGACCGCTTTGAGAAACGTCGTGATCTGGTTCCAGGCAACCTGGGTTTGCGACAGGCGATAGCGGCCCGGCATGGTGTCGTTGAGAAAGCCGTGGGGCGCCTCCGGATAAATGCGAACGTCGAAACTCTTTTTGGCCCCCGCGAGCACACTGCACATACGCAGGACGTTGTCCAAAGGGACTAAATTGTCGAGCTCGCCGAAGATCCCCACAAGCGGGCAGGATACACCCGCCAATAGTTGATCGATGGGCTCCGGCCGGAGCGGGTGGGACTGCCAATCATTCGGGTAAACCGCGCCGTACAAGACGACGGCAGCCGAGAGATAATTTCGTTTCGCGGAGACGAGCAGCGGTTGACGGCCGGTCTGGCAGACGCCTGACATGGCGATCTTACCTGCATCCACCTCCGGCAAGTTGCGTAGATAATCAACAGTGGCGTCGATGTCCCGCAAGACTTCTTCGTCGCTCAAGTCGGAATGCTCGTCGCCGCGGGCCAACGCTTCGCGGTCGCCGGTAAAGCGCGAAAAGAGATCCGGAACCACCGTCACGTAACCGGCATCGACGAATTTTTCTCCCAGATCCGTCGTGTGCTGCACAATGCCGTAGCGCTCGTGAAGATGGATGACCGCGGGCCGCTTGGCGCCGCCGGCGGGCTTGCCGAGAAAGCCGTTGATTCGGTTGTCGATTCGAATGGGTGTGAGCATGAGAATGGGATTCCTTTCTGGATTTGCCTTGAAAATGGACGATCTACTGGTCCCTTAATATTTTCCTCAATCGCTCGATCGTGTCCGGCGGTTGGGTGACCGATTTCTTTGCCATCGCTTCGAGATCGGGACCGCTGTTGAACTCGACGTCCCAATCGCGTTTTTTAGCGTCGGCGAGGAATTCCGGATCGCCGATCATCTTCGCGTAAGCGTCGCGCAGGGTTTTCAATCGATCTGCGGGGAGATTGGGCGGCCCCATGAGCGGGCGGCCCAGAGCTCCCGGAGAAAGCAGGACGGTGGCGAGACGCCTTACCGGATCGGGGGTTTTATGCTTGTCCATCAATTCATAGATAGTGGGTGTGTCCGGGAACAGCGCATCGCGCTTCTGTCCTCCCTGAACCAGCGCGCGGACGAAGCCGGTCTTTAACCACGACCGGCCGGGTTCACGCAGGAAGGCTTCCTTGGTAATCGCATAACATTGCACTTCGCCCCGTTCGATGGCGAGCTCGACTTCTCGATTGCCGGGATAGCCCAGCACGACGTTGATTTTTGCCCCGAGCGCTTCTTCGATAAATTTAGGAAAGTAGTGACCCGTGGCGCCGGTGCCGGTGGTGCCGCAGCGCGGTGGCTGCGCGGCTTTTTGAATATCTTCGATGCTTCGATAGGGGGTGTCGGCCCGCATGGTTAGAACTTCGAAATTACGCACCGGAGATCCGATCCAAGCGAATTTGGCCCAGTCGAACTGTACTTCTTTGGCGCCCAAAAGCTGATCGAAGTAGAGCCCGGTGGAAATCATTGCCAAGGTCAGACCGTCGGGTTTGGCGATGTTATAGAGCTGATTGGCGGCGATCATCGATCCGCCCCCCGGCACGTTCTGGACGATCAGATCCGGATTTCCGGGAATATATTTTCCCAGATACTGAGTGAAGAGCCGCGCCCACAGATCGACGATCCCGCCGGCGGTAAAACCGACGACGATCTTGATGCTCTTGCCCTTGTAGAAAGGATCGCTCTGGGCATGGGCGGCCGTTGCTATGGGTAGCAGGAACATGTAGCACGCGATAGTAGAAAGAAGTCTCTTCATAAGTGATCTCCGGCGATCGTCTCCTGAGCGCCATATGAAAAGCGGCAGCATGTTGTCAAGTTTTTGCGGGTCATTGACGGAATGGTAGAGCACCGAGGTTTCGTCGCGGCTGGTACGATCAGCGCTTGTAGAGTTTGTTAAACAGTCCTTCGTCGTCGAGTTTCTTGACAAAGCTGGAATCGACGAACTCTTCCGGCTTCATGGATTTGGCTTTGGCGGTTTTGGCGCCAAGTTCGTCCAGGATGGTTTGAATGCCGGCAAGCGTGGGATAGGGTTTCTCGGGCATGACTTTGAGCGCGATCTCGCGATAAGTCTCATCCAATGCTTCTCTATCGTCGGTTTTCAAGTAGCGTCCCAGGATCTTGATGGTGGCTTCCTTCTCGGTTTTGTAAAAGTGGATCGCTTCCGCCAGGGCGGCGACGGTGGATTGGACGACATCGGGGTGCGCTTTGAGGTAGGGCCGCAAGGCCAAGAGGGCGGTCAGCTGGAATGGGATATTCAGTTGCGCCATATCGATGAGAGTTTGAAAGCCCATTTTTCTCGCCGTCAAGGTAAAAGGCGGCGTGATAATCGTCGCCTGGACGTTCTTCGATTGCAGGGCGGCGTAGCGGGCGGTTTGGGCGCCGATCTGCAACAGCAAGACATCCTTTTCGGCGTTGAGCCCGACTTTGTTCAGGGCCATACGCACGCCGAGATCCGTGGCACTGCCGAAACGGCTTACGGCGATCTTGCCACCTTTTAGCTGATCGACTTTTTTGATCTCCGGCAAAGAGATCAGGCTGTAAGGAAACGTGTTCAACAGGCTGGCGATCACCAGAATATCGACACCGGCCAGCCGGCTGGCCACCGACGAAGAGCCGTCGCTCAAAGTCATGGCCACATCGCCGCTCATCATCGCTTGGATTCCCAGGGAGCCACCGGCGGCAAAAATCAGGGAGACATCCAAGTTCCGCTTTTTGAAGAACCCGGCTTCCTGGGCAATGATCAGAGCGGCCTGATAGGGGCTGGTCGCCGAATAAGCGATGTTGATCTTTTGGCTTTGCGCCCCGGCGGGCGCCGCGAAAAAGAAAAGTAAGGATAAAAGCCCAGTAAGGTTTCGAAAGCACGTGGGCAACGTCATCGCACCTCCACCATTGTTTGTTCTCGAGTTCGACACTCGAATCCGAGTTGACCCGACACCCGACACCCGACACCTGAAACCCGAAACCCGAAACCCGAAACCAAAAGCAACCTATTCCCCCGGCTCGTACTGCAAACTCTTACGGATCAAATCCGAGATGCCCCGCGCGA
>DAIRFP010000241.1:5328-7393 GCA_036794995.1 Thermodesulfobacteriota bacterium
TCCCCCGGCTCGTACTGCAAACTCTTACGGATCAAATCCGAGATGCCCCGCGCGATGGGACGGCGGACCTCTTCGCCGACGTGGGCAATGCCGCCGAGGGCGCGGCCAAGAATCGCGAAGGACTTCGACATTTGCCAGGGCAAGCCCATGTCCATGGAGATGGCTCCGATGGCGCCGGTGACGTTCACGGGGAGGCGGCGGCCGACCTGTTCCTCGGCGATCTTGCCGATCTTCCTCAGTAGCTCGCAGTAGCGGCCGTAGACTTTCGTCTGCTGGGCGACGTCGAAGAGCTTTTCGGCCCGCGGATCACCCTGGGTGTGAATGCCGTGGCCGATGCCGGGGATCAGTTGCTTGTTCGCCAGCCGTTTTTCAACGGTGTTTTTGGCGATGGCGTCGAGATCGGCGCTTTTCGAATCCGGGGGTAAAGCGTCGTTCAGCATCTTGGCGCAATATTCCGACGAACCGAGATGGACGCTGCCGGCGCCCAGAATGGCCGCGGCCACGGCGCCCTGGAGCGCCTCCGGCGCGGAATGATAGGTCATGCGCGCGGCCATCGCTCCGGTAGTCATGCCGTGATCGACCAAGACGATCAGCATGGTGTCGATCATGCGGCCTTCCTCCGCGCTGGGCATGCGGCCCACGAGCATCAAGTAGACCATCTGGGCGAAGGATATCTTGCCCATCAGGTCTTCATTCAGGTCATAACCGCGGACAAAAATCCGGTCGAGCTCCGCCCTGCCCATGGATGAAACTAGTTTCGGCGTTTCGGCCATTTGCGAATCCTCCTAAAAGAACAGTTTCGAGTTTAAAGTTTCGGGTTTCGAGTTGCTCGGAAAAACGCGAGACACAAGACTCGAGACCCTAGACTGGGTCAGTTAGTCCAGCCGCAGCAAACGCGCGGCATTCTCGCCCATGATTTTCCGTTTCGTGTCGAGGCTGAGATCGGGTCGGTCCATCACCGCCTGCGGCGAGCCCGAGAGTTTCGCGTCCCAGTGAGGATAATCCGATGCGAAGAGCACGCGGTCGGCGCCGATGACGTCGATGACTTCTCCCAGGCGAGTTTCATCCGGCTCGCAGGAAGTGAAACATTGCCGGCGAAAATAGTCGCTGGGTTTCATCTTCAACCACGGCACCTGAAACGGCAGGATCTCGTAGTGCTCGTCCATGCGCCAGAGCCAATAGGGCAGCCAGCCCGCGCCGGATTCGAGAAAAACCACTTG
Organism: Thermodesulfobacteriota bacterium; assembly: GCA_036794995.1. Lineage (GTDB taxonomy): Bacteria > Desulfobacterota > Binatia > UBA9968 > UBA9968 > DAIRFP01. The sequence continues at coordinate 6,549 of DAIRFP010000241.1, forward strand.
AAGATTCGGATGGCGGTCGAGGGTGCCTTGGCAAATCAAGCTCAAACTTGCCAGCATCTGTTCGAAGGGATGAGAAACGGTGTGGGTAAAAAACCATTGGCCGGGGAAACGGTCAGCGCCGGCGGTCGGCAGATAGGCGCCGGACCCCTCATGAACCATCAGCGGCGCGCCGAGATCTTGCAGCGTTTTGTAAAGCGGGTCGTAATAAGCATCGTCCAAGGTGCGGCCCTTGACGGGGTTGGGCCGGACGAAGACGGCTTTGAATTTGAGCTCGAGAATCACCCGGCGAGTTTCTGCGACGGCGGCTTTGATGTCCTGGACCGGAACCACGCCGACGCCCATCAGACGCGTGCGGTCGGCGCTGCAGTAGTCGTAGAGCCAATTATTATAGGCGCGGCAGAGCGCCACGGCGTAGGCCTCCTCTTCCACCGACGGTAGATAGAGGCCCGCAGAAGGAAAAAGCATGCCGCGCTCGATGCCGTCGCGGTCCATGTCTTTAAGTCTTTCGAAGGGATCCGTGGCCAGGTCGCGATGTTCGTTGACTGGGGAATCGTCCGCTTTGATCCGAAAAGGGGACTCGTCGGGTTTGCGGTGGTGCCGCTTGCCTTCCAGTAAAAAAAGCAATTGTCCGTTCGGGACCCGCTCGATCTTGGGCGCGCGGGAGCGAAAGGGCGGCTCGAGATAACGTTCCCACAGATCGTCGGCTTCCCGGACATGGCCATCGACATCGATAACACGCATCAGTCCCTCATGATCTGCTAATGCATCGCTAGCAGGCTGCTGCACCTTCCGTCTTTCCCGCCTTATCGTCACCTGGATACCGTTTTCCAACGGTATGACGGACC
>DAIRFP010000035.1:0-31687 GCA_036794995.1 Thermodesulfobacteriota bacterium
CCGGAGCTCGCAGAGCTGGTTTCAATTCGTGATCGCCCATTGATTGAGAGATTTGGCTACGTGTTTGAGCGACCTTCTTCCGTTGAGAAGGAAAAACCAAACCCCACCAAAAGCCGTGTATCTTAAGTGGCCGCGGAGACGCCGCAGTGTTTCGGAGTTTGAGGATTCTAAAACTTGTAGAAATAAACCCAAGGAACCTTGGGGTCGGTTACTTCAAGGTCCACTGCATCACTGAGTTTCATCCCCTCGCACAAATGCGCGCACATTCGGATGGCTGCTCTGGTCTGTCCAGCCAGCAGTACAGGGTGGCCATTGTACCTTGGGAGCACTTCCTCGAAGAATGACCGCCAACGGGCGAGACACTGGAGCCAACTTTCCCCGCCGGGGTAGGGTATCTCCACATAATCATGCGGTGGTTTCATGCTCGATAGCGGTTGGCCCTTGAAATTCCCATAGTCGATGGCACTCAAACGCGCATCTGGAATGGGTGCCGGCAGTTTGAACAACTCACAGATCAGCGTTGCTGATTCGATATGCCTCGGGCTTGATGGGCAATAGACAGCTTTAAAAATGCGAAAGAGTCTTAGAATTTTCTCCGTAAAGTACGGATCTTGATCCTGCAGGCGCCGGAATTGGGTCCTACGTTCCTCGAGCACTTCCGGCAATACAGGCTGCTCTGACCGGGCAACCAGTCCGTCTCTGTTGTCTGCGCTTGGAAAATGATTCCACACGTAGACGGGTACAATTCCCATAGGTCTTTCCAATATGACGACTGCTCCGTCCTTTGCACTCTGCGAGTTCTGCGCCTCGTAAAGTAAAGACATAACAAACCCACAAGTCGAGCTTGCGCTTTGTTCAACTGTGGGACTCGAATTCACATTGCGGTTTCATATCTATTTTGACTTTGGGTTTCATATCTATTTTGACTTTGCTTGTCAAATAATCACAAATCTCGACATACCTTGCGATAAATGGAAGCCAGTGAATCTGTCCTTCTACTTCTACCCCTGGCTATTTGCTTTTTTGTGTTGCGCGGTGCTTTGCTTGGCTCCATCTGCGACCTGCGGGTCGGGGGTACCCACGTCCACCGAGTCGACGCTGCAAATCCGGCGAACCGAAACTGTTTCGGTTTTCGGGAAAATTAGTGGGTGAAATGCAGGATCAAAGAAAAACCTCATGAAAGCAAAAACCACTGTAACTCAATGCGGTTTACGGCCGCTTTCACCTATCCCCCTTGTTTTTATTGGAGGAGTTCAAAGCCAATCGCCCCGACCATTCTTGATTGATCACGCAATCGAATCGTTAAATCGAAAGCGCTCGGATGGCTCCGATCCGCTCTGCGGGCGTGGGATGAGAATAATGGTAGGCGGAATACCACGGGTGGGGCGTTAGATTCGATAAATTCTTGACCGTTAGATTGACCAGTGCTTCTTCCATAGGCCTAGCGTTATGCAGCGTCTCGACCGCAAATCGATCGGCTTCATACTCGTGCTTGCGCGAGAGCGCGTTGATCAATGGGCCTAGAAAGAATACAAACGGCCCGGAGAGCAGGCTGAAAAGCACAAGCGCTCCGTAGTTTGAAGGATTGTCCAGGCCAAAGGCCGTAAAGAAAGGTCTGTAATTCACCAGCAAACTTAAGATAGAGAGCCCGAAGAAAAGAAAAACTGTTTGCAGGATCAGCATGCGGCGAATGTGTTTCATCTTGTAATGGCCCATCTCGTGCGCCAGCACGGCAAGCCCTTGCTCAAGGGTCATCTGTACTATCAACGTATCGAATAGAACGATCCGTTTCGCCTTGCCGATTCCTGTGAAATAAGCATTGGAATGCGCTGAGCGTTTCGATCCGTCCATCGAAAAGATTCCGTTCGTCTTGAAGCCCACCTGCTCCGCCAGGTCTAAGATTTGATTTCGTAACTCGCCTTTTGGTAACGGCTCGAATTTGTTGAAGAGCGGCGCAATGAGCGTGGGGTAAACAATGACCATCAGCAGCTGGAACCCAGCGACAAAGAAAAATGTCCAGATCCACCAATAAGAACCCGTTGCCTCCATCAGCCAGAGCACAACCCAAAGAAAGGGCAATCCGATGAGGGTACCGAGAAAGAGTCCTTTAAGCTTATCTGCTAAATACAGCTTCCAAGTTATCTTGTTAAACCCAAAGCGCGCTTCGAGCTTAAAGGTCGAATAAAGATCGGTGGGCAAACTCGCTATGGAGAAAACTAGAGCAACGCCAAAGCAGAAAATTAACCCTTGAGCGTGGCTTATCGATAAGAATCTGCCGGCTAGATCCTGCGAGAACCGATCCATGAATGGAAGCGATCCGCCAAAAAGAACGATCAGGACAACCAGTCGACCATAGATCTCCGCCCAGCGCTGAAACCGCCCTTTAGCTAGGGTGTATTGGACAGACTTTTCGTACTCATCGGAACTTATCTTGTCTTGGAAAAAATCAGGAATTTTCTTCTCTACCCAACGCGCGTGAACATAGCGCAGGTTCAATTCATTCAGTCCGAATTCGACGATGAATTCCAAAACGAAAAGGACGAGGAATAGCCCAACTATGACTTGTTCCATTATGACAAACGGCGAATAGGGAAAGGAGTTAACGAATGCGGGACAATCAAAGACCGATCAGCCAGCGAGCGCACTATAGGCGAAGGTGAGCTTCCCCTCCTGCTCGTCGACCTCTACCTTGCCGCCACTTTGCAGTTTACCGAAGAGGATCTCGTCGGCTAAAGTCCGTTTGATCTCATTCTGGATCAATCGCGCCATCGGCCGCGCCCCAAACGACGGGTCGTAGCCTCGCTCCGCGAGCCATCGCCGCGCCTTTGCGGTAATTTGCAAAAACACTCGCTTCTCGTTGAGCTGGTGATCGAGTTCCATAATGAACTTGTCCACCACTTGTTCGATGATCTCCATGCTCAACGAGTTAAAAACAATCATTGCGTCAAGGCGGTTGCGAAATTCTGGGCTGAACATCCTTTCGATGGCTTCTTTGCCTTTGCCCGCATTGGAGCGCGCACCGAAGCCGAGCGGTGTCCCGCTCATCTCACGGGCGCCCGCGTTGGTTGTCATGATCAGAATAATATTTCTGAAGTCTGCTTTTTTTCCATTGTTGTCCGTTAAAGCTGCGTGATCCATCACCTGAAGCAATATGTTGAACAGGTCCGGATGGGCCTTTTCAATCTCATCGAGCAACAACACGGCGTATGGATTTCGGTTGATGGCGTCGGTGAGCAGTCCTCCTTGATCGAATCCGACGTAGCCCGGCGGCGCTCCGATCAAGCGCGAGACAGTGTGCTTTTCCATGTATTCGCTCATGTCAAAGCGGATAAACTCGATACCCATGACCTGCGCTAGCTGTTTCGCCACTTCGGTTTTGCCAACCCCCGTCGGGCCCGAGAAGAGAAAACAACCAATGGGTTTTTCAGGATGGCCCAGACCGGAACGCGAGAGTCTTATCGTGCTCGTCAACGTATCGATGGCCGCATCTTGCCCGAAGACGGTGAGTTTCAAATCTCTCTCGAGATTTTGCAACTGCTCTTTGTCAGACGTCGAAACGCTACGGGGCGGAATCTTAGCGATTTTAGCGACGATTTTTTCAATATCCTTCGCGCCGATGGATTTCTTGCGCTTCTCCGGCGGTTGGATTTTCACCGCCGCGCCGACTTCATCGATGACGTCGATGGCTTTATCCGGCAATTTGCGATCGTTAATGTGCTTGGCGGAAAGTTGGACTGCGGCACGAATAGCCCCGGTGGTGTAATGGACTCCGTGGTGCTTCTCGTAGTGCGGTTTCAAACCTTCAAGGATCTTGTACGCCTCGTCCTGGCTGGGTTCGGGAACTTCGATCTTCTGGAAGCGCCGAGCTAGGGCGCGATCTCTTTCAAAGTAGCTCTTGTAATCATGATACGTGGTCGAACCGATGCACTTCAGTTCTCCGGAAGCGAGGGCCGGCTTTAGGATGTTTGAAGCGTCCATCGAGCCACCGCTGGTTGCGCCGGCGCCGACGATAGTGTGAATCTCGTCGATGAAAAGAATCGAATTGGGTTGTTTCTTAAGACCCGCCAGAACCCCTTTCAGACGCGCCTCGAAATCGCCGCGGAACTTGGTGCCGGCAAGCAACGCGCCCATGTCAAGCGCGTAGATGACCGCGTCCTTCAGAGCATCAGGGATTTCACCGCGATGAATTTTCAGCGCCAGCCCCTCCGCCAGCGCTGTTTTCCCAACGCCGGGGTCGCCCACGTAGATCGGATTGTTCTTACGACGACGACAGAGAACGTGAATCGTCCGTTCGATCTCGTCGTCCCGCCCGATCAGCGGGTCGATATTTCCTTGTTGCGCTTTCGCCACCAAGTTGACTGCAAAAGCTTCAAGGGGTTTCACCCGACGATTGGGCTTTTCTTCTTCGCTCTGCTCCTCTTCACCGGGGGACCATTCGTCTTTCGCCGCAATTTTCGATATCCCGTGGGAGATGTAATTGACGACATCGAAACGGGTGATGCCCTGCTCCTCCAACAAATAAACCGAGTAGGAGTCAGGCTCGCGGAACATCGCTATGAGTAGGTTTCCGCCGTTGATTTCCTTTTTTTCCGCCGATTGAGCATGGATAACCGCGCGCTGCAGGACACGGTGGAAGCTAAGGGTCTGTTGCGGTTCCTGCCGCTCGCCCTCAGGAAGAGCCTCCAGGTGGGTTTGAAAGAACTCTTCCAAGCCCTTTCGGAGCCGGTCGATGTCGCCGCCGCAATTAATGATCGCACCACTGGCATCTTTGTCCTGCAGCAAAGCGTAGAGGAGATGCTCCAAGCAGACATATTCATGACGCCTGCCTTTCGCTTCCTTCAAAGCGGTATTCAGCGTTCCTTCCAGCTCCTTGCTGATCATCCTAGGCCTCTTCCATAGTACATTTGAGCGGATATTCGTGCTGGCGGGCTAGGCCTTCTACCAACGTCACTTTGGTTTCCGCGATTTCATAGGTATAAACGCCCGCCACTCCGATGCCCTTTTTGTGGACGTGCAGCATAATTTGAACGGCTGCGGTATGTTCCTTATGAAAGACATACTGCAACACCTGCACAACGAACTCCTTGGTAGTATAATCGTCGTTGTGCAGCAAAACTTTGTAGAGGGGAGGCTTTTTTAGCTTTTTCTTGGTCTCTGTAACCAGCTCGCGATCGAATTCGGTTTCCCTGCGGCTCATGAAATGCCTCCCTGGAAACGATATGAATCTAACATGGTTCTCCTACGAGTCGCAATCCTCGGCAACCACCCATATCAACAGCCAAAAATAATATCTAACTGCTTGTGCCCCAAAGCAAAAAAAGTAGTATATTTACTAGATTGACTCAGAGGCTTGCCATCAGGTTATTGGGATCTTCGACGAGTTCGCAGACCTAAGGAGGTGCCCCGTGCTTTCTAACCGAGTCAGCGAGATAATGACAACGAACCTAACGAGCGCTACCGTCGCGAGTCCGATTCAGGAGGTTTTGGAAATGATGGTCACGGCCGATGTCGGCCGCGTGATCGTTACCAATGCGGGAATACCGGTTGGAATTTTTACTGAGAAAGATGTCCTTAAGCGCGTCGTCAACGAGGACATCGACCCGAAAAAATCGCCGATCAAAGACGTGATGACCTCACCGATACGAGCCGTACGCGAGGAGACTCACATCGTCGAGGCCTTCGGCAAGATGTACCGAGGCAAATACCGCCATTTGCTGGTCCGTGGACGGAGAGGAAAAATCGTCGGCATTGTCTCTATGCGCCGGATCCTTGGACTCGCGGTCGAATTGGGGCAAGGAATGAGCGAAACGAAAACACTGGGAAGTCTCATGTCGGGTGAAGCTCTCTCCGTCGATGAGAGCTCGTCTGTGTATGAAGCCATTGATCTAATGATCCGTAAGGGCGTTTCCTCGGTGGTCGTCTCGACCTCCGGTAAGCCGAATGGTATTTTTACCGAAAGGGATGTTCTCAAACGCGTCGCTAGCAAGGGGATTGATACAAAGCGGACCCCGGTCAAGGAAGTTATGACTTCACCGCTTTTGACCATGGCCGAATCGGCGTTCATTGGCGAAGCCTTGACTGAGATGTATCGTCGAGACATCAGAAACATGCCGGTCATGGGAACAGGCGGTAATCTCATAGGGATCGTCTCCATGCCCGATATCCTCCAGTACGCCGCCGCGTTTAACATCGACGAAAAAGTTCGACAAACCTGGAAAGAAGTCCAGGAATACTATGATTCCGAAGACCAATACACGCCAGGGTAATTGAACTAACATGTTGTCTTCTAAGGGGAATATGCTAGAATTAAAGCATTGCGAAGTACTTCTAAGGAGGTTGTGTTTTGGATACGCCTACAATCAATGATTTAAACATCTGCGTCGCTACAGAGAATGGTTCGGGAAGTGCCTCCTCGAACAACATACTGTTCAAGGCGATCTTCAAAATGGGTATACCCTGCTCATCGAAGAACATGTTTCCGTCGAACATCCAGGGCTTGCCGACTTGGTATCAAATTCGGGCTTCAGCAGAAGGCTATTTGAGCCGCAAAGATGTTATTGATGTGATGGTCATGTTCAATGACGCCACGGCGGCCAAGGACATCTACAGGGTGCGGGATGGCGGCTTGATTCTTTACGACGATTCCACGCCGTTGTCTGCCCAGCTAAAACGCGATGGGGTGCAGTACGTTGGAGTCCCGGCCAATAAGCTGATAACCAAATTAGTCCCCGCTTCGCCGCTTCGGGCAAAGCAGCGTAACATGATTTACGTAGGTGCGCTGGCTTGTCTATTCGGTATCGATATGGAGGTTATCAAGGCCGTCTTGGAGGACACGTTCGGGAAAAAACCCGCAGTGATTGAGTCCAATCTCCTTTGCATCGACGCCGGGTATCAGTACGTAAAGGAGAAAGGCTTCACGCAAAATATCGCACGGCTGCAGGTTATCTCGAATGGCAACAAAGGCAAGATCATTACGGAGGGTAACACCGCCGCAGCGTTAGGAGCGATTTACGGCGGGGCGTCGGTCATTTGTTGGTATCCGATCACCCCATCCAGTTCCCTTGCTGAATCCATGGAGTACTATCTGCCTAAATTGCGCAAGGCCAAAGATGGCAAAAAAACCTATGCTATCGTACAGGCGGAAGATGAGATCGCGTCGGCAGGCATGGTTGCCGGTGCGGGTTGGGCCGGAGCCCGCGCAATGACTTCTACTTCCGGGCCTGGGGTCTCTTTGATGAACGAAACTATCGGGCTCGCCTACTATGCCGAGATTCCCTGCGTATTCTTTATCATCCAACGCGGCGGCCCCTCGACGGGTCTGCCTACACGGACGCAGCAGGCAGATATCTCCCTGATGTATGGTGCTTCCCATGGCGACACCCGGCATATTCTGTTGATTCCCCACGACATGAATTCCTGCTTTGACTTTGGCCGCCGGAGTTTCGATTTCGCTGACCGATTTCAGACGCCGGTTTTCGTGGCTATGGACCTCGACCTGGGTATGAATTTTTGGTCCTCAGACCCTCTCCATTTAGAAAAACAACCCTACGACTACGGCAAGCGATTAAGCGCGGACCAACTTGAGGAATGGGCCAAGGCCGGCAAGAAGTTCCGCCGTTACTTTGACCAGGACGGCGACGGCATACCTTATAGAACCGTCCCCGGAAATCAGCACCGCATGGCTTCCTACTTCACACGCGGATCGGGGCACGACGCCGACGCCAAGTACTCCGAAGATGAAAATGACTATAAATACATTCTCGATCGACTGAAAAAGAAGTTTGAGACCGCCCGGAAATTTGTCCCCAAGCCAATCGTGGAGAAGGAACGAGGCGTCAAGACCGGAATCATTTGTTATGGTTCTAGCTACGAGGCGGTGCGCGAGGCTCGCGACCGGTTGAAAGCTCGGGGGTTGAAGACCAACCACATGTTAATCCGGGCTCTACCGCTAACGAAGGAGGTACAGGATTTCTTGGTGGAACATGACACCATTTACTTCGTGGAACAGAACCGCGATGCTCAGATGGCGGCAATCATAAAAGACGAGCATCCTGAATTGGGATCAAAAATCATCAGCATTTTGGTCTACAACGGACTTCCCGTGACCGCCGGGGAAGTGGTAAAACAAATCTTCGATGCGGCACAATCGGCCGAATTAAAAACCGCACAGATGTAAGGATAGAATAATGGCAGAAGCAAAAGTAAATCGAATTAACCTAACGGAAAAGGATTATGAAGGGGCACCCTCGACCATGTGCCGGGGCTGCGGCCACGACGCGATCTCAGCCTCGATCATGCGCGCCTATTTCGAGAGCAGTATCGACCCGCGGAAAGTCGTCAAACTCAGCGGCATTGGCTGTTCCTCAAAAACACCCGCGTACTTCTTGAGTCAGTCTTTCGGTTTTAATGCTGTTCACGGCAGAATGTCAGCCGTCGCGACCGGGGCGAATCTGGCCAACCACACTCTCCTACCCATCGGTGTGTCGGGTGATGGCGATACTTCCGCGATTGGTTTGGGCAACTTTTGTCACATGATGCGGCGCAATGTGAATATCACCTACGTGATAGAGAACAATGGCGTTTACGGATTAACCAAAGGCCAGTTCTCCGCCACCGCCGATGTCGGTGCCGTTATGAAGGGCGGTAAGGTCAACGATATTCCGGCGATCGATATCGCCGAGCTAGCGATCACACTCGGCGCGACCTACGTCGCCCGCAGTTTTTCGGGCGATCGGAAACAACTCACCCCCCTCGTCCAAGGCTCTCTAGCGCACCAAGGGAGTGCGATACTGGACGTCATTAGCCCCTGCGTCACGTTCAATAACCACGAAGGATCAACCAAGAGCCTCAAGTACGTTAAAGGCCATCTCGACCCGATCCACGACATCGATTTTATTCCACCCTACGAAAATATCGAAGCGGATTACGATGAAGGGACGGATCACGAGGTCGAGCTACACGACGGCTCGCGCATCATTCTGCATAAACTTAGCAAGGACTACGATCCCACCAACAAAGCTCAGGCGATCCAGGCCATCCATGCATCCATTGCCGAGGGCAAATTTTTGACCGGACTTATTTACTACAATCCCAACCGTAAGGAGTTTGCTGAAGAATTGAACCTATGTGATATACCGTTGTCTGAATTGACCCAGGATGATCTTCAGCCAGCGCTTGAGGCGCTGGAGGCAATCAACGCAGACATGATGAAGTAAGTGTCCTGTCCACCGTTTTAGGCTTCCACAACTTTGGAACTCGTTCCTCGTTGATTATAGTCCCGGCGTTTGTCTCGGTAGCCCCCTCCAGGTATCGATGATCTCGCTTGAAGAAGCGACCAATCCGAAGTGGCGTCGCATGTTTTCCAGCGTACCCAGGTGCAACTTTGCCTCATAGGCTGCGGAGCAATCATCGATCATCGTTACATAGTAATCATAGATGTAGGCGTCCCGTGCGGTGGTCTCGACACATACATTAGTGGCCACCCCACACACCAGAACGCTCTGAATATTTCGTGCCTTGAGCACCGTGTTCAAATCAGTATTGATAAAAGCACTGTAGCGATGTTTGATCACCACACGCTCACTCGGTAGCGGTGCAATCCCGGCATAGAACTCCGCGCCCCAGGTTCCTTCACGGCACGTGTTCAAGCCGCTTTTTTGTGAGCTACGATAAATCCAGGAAGGAGTGTCGGTCCATTCGCTATGGGTCGTCCTGACATAAACGATAGTCAGACCCACGCGTCGTGCTTCGTCGATCAACCCTACCAGATGAGGCACCATCGCCAACGCCGCGCTGACATCTTCGCCTCTGTTTCCGGCACTTCCCTCCGGGCTGACGAAATCATTTTGCACGTCGACCACTAGCAGCGCGGCCAGCCTCGGGTCGCAACGTTCTTTTAGGCTCCGTAGAATTTCCATAGCGGGTTCCTCCTAATGATCGTGCTTCTTTTGCAGCCCTCCGTGTCCCATAGCCATGATATCACTACGAGAAATTTTCTCTCCGGCCAGCAGCCTGGGCAAAAGTATGTCGAAAGCGGTAAACGGGTCATGAAGTACGCAACCCGAAAGGCCTAAAACCGGAGTTCCATTTAGATATGCCATGACAAACATCGATCCGGGCAGAATTGGAAATCCATGGGTCTCCACCTCTGCACCGCTCCGGCGGATGCCTTCCGGTGTTTTGTCGTCCGGATCGACGGACATGCCGCCGCTGACTAAAATCAGCTCCGCACCGGCCTGATGCGCGCCTCTGATCAATTGCGCGATTTGATCCGGGTCATCCGTGGCCAGTTTTTTATCCGCGAGATCCGAACCCATCTCGCCGACCTTCTTACGCACCACCGGCTCGAAGCCGTCGTTGATTCGACCGCTATAAACCTCGCTGCCGGTGACGATGAGATGAATCTTGCGCGCCGGCATCGGCAATACTTTGACTATCGGGTGATCCTCGCACAGGGTCTCGGCTTGCCGAATTAACTCCTCTTTGACAACCACAGGGATGGTTCGCGTGCCTGCCACCACGTCGCCTTGCCGTACGTAGCGGTCCGACGGCAACGTGGCCATCATCAAGTCGCCTAACGAATTGAAGCGATAGAGCAGATCAGCGTCGATCTTCAGCAAGCCCGGCATCTCTGCAACCAGATTGACTCGTCCCTCAACCGGGTCCGTCAATTTAAGATTCGGCCCAGCGGCCGCCTTGGCCAATCTGCGTGCTGCGTCCTCTTCATGCAAATCATCTTTTTCGAGCTGCATCACATAGAGGTGCTGCTTTCCGACATCTAAGAGCTTCGAAATATCCTCTTGGCGGACGATATGGCCGCGGCGAAACGCCGGCCCTTTGTGTTTGCCAGGAACAATTTCGGTAATATCGTGGGCCAACGGTAACCCTACCGCTTCTTCCACAGGTATGACTTTAAGCATCGTTGCAATCTCCTTCAAACCCTCTAACAGATACCCGTTAATTCTTCCACTGGGCAACAGATATGTGCAAGGCATACACGGTGCAAGCGGCCGTAACACCGGCACAGCCAAACAGCATGCCCATCCGCTAGGTTAGCGCGGTCTCCTATGTGGCGATAATTCCTCCGGTGGCTTCACCTTCCGAAACACCGCAAAAATCCATAAGTCATAAACGATTTTTAGCCCGCCGGCGAGCATAAACGGCAACCCCATACTCGGAACGGCGAGAATCGCACCGGTGAACAATGGCGCGATGGCCGCGCCGGCATTGCGGGCAACCGAGAGAATTCCCGCCGAGGCCGCACGTTCGTCAGCTTCGACGACAGCCATGGTATACGACTGGCGGGTCGGCACGTCGAGTTGTGAGAGCAGGTTCCTGACGAGCAGCATGACGATCGCCAGTTCCACATTGGGCATAAACGGCACGATCAGGAGCAAAATGTTTGACGGCAGGTGCGTGAAGACCATGGCGTTAAGCAGTCCAAAACGACGGGCGATCGCCGGCGCGGCAAGGAAGGAGAGGGCGGCCAAAAAGTTCGTGCCAAAGAAAATGCCACCCAAAACGTTGAGATCGGTTTTGTAGCGGAGATGGAACCAATAGGCGACGATGCTTTGCACGATAAAGCCGCCGGCGAAAGCGTCCAGGGCGAAAAGTCCTGCCAGCTTTGCCACAACGCTACGGGATTGTTGCACACCAATCCTTCTCGTCGGTAGGACAGTTTTGCTTCTAGTCTTGATAGCCGGTGATAGTAAGCTGAAGAGCACCATCATGACGACGGCGCAAACGACATAACACCAGACCAAAAACCGATAGCCGCCGACTGGTGAAAGTGAAAACAGTGACGGTATACCGACAGCCAGTGCACCTATCGCTCCACAAAGCGAGCCGACGAGATTGTATGCGGAGAAAACCGCGGTTCGGTGTTGATCTTCAGTGGTTTGCGGGAGAATCGCTTGTTCGATGGAGAGAAATGGGCCGACTTCTTTTCCCGACGGGCTGATGGTGCCAAAGATCGCGGCCAGGGCCAGAAGTATCGGGTTGGCAGTAACGGCAAAAACCCCTCCTGCGATAGCCATCAACACCGTACCAAAAATCAGCAGCGTTCTCCGACCGAAACGGTCAGCGGCGAGCGTGATGAGGATTGTCATCGCCGCTCCGCCGGCGAGTGCCGCAGTGAAGATCCAGCCGATGGCGGTTGTACTCAGTCCTATACTATCCAGATAGAGCCCAAGGACCACGGACAAAAACCCGTACCCAAACGAACGCACGCCGCAGGTGGTAAAGAGCAGCCAACCGTCACGGGATAGGGGTAGTCGCATCAAACGACGTACAGCGTTCAGGTCATCTGGAGCTGCCGCTGCTCATGGCATTTAGCCGTCCGCCGTCAACCGGCAGGATGGCATTGGTAATGTAGCGGGCTTTGTCGGATGCTATAAAGACTGCGGCTTCGGCTACATCTTCCGGTTGGCCGATGCGGCGTAAAGGAATCATGTCGTATTCCGCTTTGCGGTTGCCCATGTCGTTCTGGCCTATGGGTGTTCCGACGAGTCCAGAGATCAGCGCGTTGACTCTAATATCCGGCGCCAGATCGACGGCGGCTTGACGGGTTAAAGAATTGATGGCTCCTTTGGATACCGAGTAGGCCGCGCCGCCGGGGCTCGATCTCTCGCCCGAGCCCGCGGAGATGTTGATGATCACTCCAAAGCGTCTTTCCTTCATCATCTTGGCGGCGTGTTGAATGCAGAGGAAGTACCCGGTCAAGTTGATAGCCATGATGCGGTTCCATTCTTCAAGGGACACATCCAAGACACCGCCTTTAGAGGAATGAGCCACGCTATTGACCAAGATATCGAGCCTGCCATGTTGCTTGCGAATGTGATCGAACATGGTCGCTACTTGTTCGGCCTTGGCGACGTCAGCGGCAAAATAGTCGCCGCCGATTTCAGCGGCGATTCTCTTCGCGTCGTCCTGGTGACGCGAATGGACGACAACCCTTGCTCCTTCACGGGCGAACGCGCGGGCAACGGCCAAGCCAATATTATGAGTCGATCCGGTAACAAGCGCAATTTTCTCTTTCAAAAGCATGAAGTCTCTCCTCTTGCGAAGTGACGCAAGCTCGGACGCTACCTTAACCCAACGAGCGGATCAAATCCTCTATTGTGCTATAAAAAGCATTTCCGGGAAGCGGTACGGGGGCGCCTATCGCAGGCACTCTGATCGGATCGAGCTACAGCCGCCCCCAGGAGTTGGCGGCGGACCGGCACGGCGTGACGATCTTGCGACGGGGTGGTTATTCTAAAGACGTTATGGTTCGAACGCTTACTTGGATCATGCGCGTGCAAGGAAGCAGCGGCGGCAGGCTGTTGTCGACTCATCCGGCCACCGATGAGCGCATCCGGGCTCTCAGGCAGCTGTAGCTTTAAATACGGCTCTCGGTTAGCCGCCGAGTGAAATCATTTCGATTTTCTTGTGGCTCTTGGGGTCGTAGGTCGCGGTGCGGATAGCTTCCAGCCTTTCGAGGGAATACCGATCAGCTCTTTTCAGCCAAATCGAGCCGAGCAATTCGAGCAGCTCCTCATCCGACGCACCGCCCCGGAGGAGCTGCTTCACGTCGTGACCTACCTCTGAAAAGAGACAAGTCACGATTTTCCCGTCAGCCGTGATCCGCGCCCGGGTACAACTCGAGCAGAATGGTTCCGTCACCGAAGCGATGACTCCGATATCGCCGCGGCCGTCAACAAACTCATAGTCCACCGACGGCGCGCTTCCCTGGGCTCGACCGATTTCCTTCAGCGGATATTGCGAATGGATCTTCGCGATAATTTCTTTTTTGGCAACTAGTTTTTCTGACGTCCAGTTATTGGCGTTGCCGACATCCATGTATTCGATAAAACGCATGGCAAAGCCATGCTCCCGGGAAAACTCCACCAAAGGAAGAATGTCCTCATCATTCACGTCCCGCTCGATAACAGCGTTCAGTTTGATTGGATCGAGGCCGTGCTTCTTGGCGGCAAAGATACCTTCCAGCACCTTGTCGAGATCGCCCCTCTTGGTCATGCGCCTGAACTTGTCACGATCCAAAGAATCCAAGCTGACGTTGAGCCGGCGCAAACCGGCTTGTTTGAGCGCTTCAACCTTCTCGGCTAGCAGTGCGCCGTTGGTTGTCAGGCAAAGGTCTCTAAGCCCTTCAATGGCGGAAAGTTTTCCAACCAGACGATCGAGATTCTGTCTTACCAAGGGCTCGCCGCCGGTGAGACGGATTTTTTCAACCCCGAGTTGAACGAATAGAGCCGCCAGTCTGGTAATCTCCTCAAAAGTGAGGATCTCCCTTTTGTCGATCCACTCGTATTCGTCCAGCGGCATGCAATAGGTGCAACGAAAATTGCACCGATCTGTAACCGATATCCTTAGGTCTTTGACCTGACGCGTATAACTATCGACTAACATTCCACTTTTACTATGCAACAAAGGGGTTCCAGGCGCAAGGCAGGCCGTGCCGCCTTCCTATTAAACTTTCCGGGTTGGATGCGATCTGTTATCCTAGTTGGCCAAATGAGCCTGCGTCAGCAGCAGATCGCGGTATTTTTCGGAACCGTTGTGGTTATCTTTGGTATTTTTGCCGCCGGCGTTTGGCTCATCGCCCAGCGTTTAACCACCGAGGCAACGCTCCAAACCGCCGTTCTGATGTCGCGCCAAGTCGAGATCGCCCTGGCCGACAGCATGCGCCAGCGTCCCGCGCCTCAGGGTCGGATTGTTCAAACGCAGCCGTCTCCCTCTTTTTGGAGTTTCTTGGGTAACATTTTCCCCGGCACTGGTTCTGCCCCCAAAACCCGATACGTCCCCGGACGTCCAGCCTCGCGGCACGCCGAAGTCAAGGGCTTAATGGAGGCTTTCGTCAACCGGAACGGCAGCATAGAGGCCATGTGGGTTCTCAATGCGGACGGCAAAATCCTCTACAGTTCAATGGGGCATGAAAAGGGGGAAGCCCTTACCGACCCGAAGCTCAGCAGCAGCCTGCAGAGCGGCGCCACAACAATCAATTCCCAACGCCGAGGAACATCGACCTATTACGACGTCCTGGTGCCGCTGCAAATGCCGCGTGGCGTAGAAGGTCCCGGCGGTCTGAGGCTCTGGATCGATCCCGCCGACTGGACGGAGATGCTGTCAGGCCTATGGCGCCAACTCGCGCTCTTGTTCGCGCTTGGCGGCGGTGTCGCTTTGTTGAGCGCCTTCTTGACCACGGCTCTCTATACCCGTCGCTTCCGTTTGATCAGTGAAACCTTGGGCCAAGCTGAAGCAGGGACCTATCAAGCCCGTCCCCGATATCGGAGCGATGACGAAGTGGGAAAGAGCTTGGACCTAATCGACCGTCTCGTCATGAAGCAGCGCAAAACCGCCGGGGCACCGGCGCCGCTGCAACGCCTGGCCATTGCCGCGCGAACTTTGGCCCATGAAGTCCGAACGCCTTTGAATGCTTTGGCGATTCATCTCGAACTCCTCCGCAACACGGCGCAGGCGGGCAACGGCTCTGACAGTCAACAGCAAAAAACCCTCGGCGCGTTGGACGCCAGTGTTCGGCAAGTCGACCGGCTTGTGCGCGAGTTCAGCGACTATTCCGCGCCGGTTACTATGGAACGCAAAGCAACCGACGTCTTCGAGGTGCTCGCCGCAAGCCTCGACGCCGCTTCGTTACAATGCACAACCAGGAAGATTGCACTGATAAAAGAGTTGGGCGACGGTCCATGGACGATTCAAGGCGACGGCACGCGTCTGCGCCAATGTTTCGACAATCTACTGCGCAATGCCATGGAAGCCCAACCGGATGGCGGCACGATTCGCGTTGTTGCCAGTAAAAACCCCGCCGAGTTAATTCTGCGCTTTACGGATTCCGGACCGGGCGTGGCACCGGAGCGTCGTGGTGAACTGTTTGAGTTCGGCAAGACGACCAAGGTCGGCGGCAGCGGCATCGGGCTGCCTTTGAGCCAACTGATCGTCGAGTCTCACAGCGGCTCGCTGATTTACGAGGAGCAAAACGTTGCCACTGCAGGCGCAACGTTTCGCCTCATTCTGCCCATGGAGGCAAACTGACATGTCACGCTCCCACGCTAAAGTTCTCGTTGTTGACGATGATGCTGCCACCCGTGACGGTTTAACAGCGCTGTTAGAGAGCTGGGGCTATAGTGCCGGTGCGGCCGCCGATGGAAAAGCGGCTCTCACGGTCTGCGAGAAGGAGCTTCCCCACGCCATCGTAACTGATCTGATGATGCCAAACATGAACGGCATCGAGTTTATCGAAGACCTGCATGAACAGGTGCAACAAGTGGCGGTCATCATGATGACTGGCCAGGCGACGATCGAGACTGCGGTTCAAGCCATTAAGCTCGGCGCCTATGATTATCTTACCAAGCCCTTGGAACCGGAGAAGTTACGAACCGTGCTTGAAAAGGGACTTAGACAAGTGTCTCTAGCCCGCGAAGCGAGCGCGTTGCGCCAAAAACTGGAGTCGCCACTCGGGTCCTATGGGAGCCTGATCGGAAAATCGGCACCGATGCGCGAGCTCTACCAGAGGATAAGTCAAATAGCTGCAACAGAGGCCGCCGTGCTGGTCAACGGCGAGAGCGGTACCGGCAAAGAATTGGTCGCGCGCACGCTCCATGACCTCTCACCGCGGCGAGAGGGAGTTTTTCTCGCGCTGAACTGCGCAGCGATTTCTCCAACGCTGATGGAAAGCGAGCTTTTCGGACACGAGAAGGGGGCCTTCACCAATGCCATCGAGCGTCACTTGGGTTGCTTCGAGCAGGCTGACGACGGAACACTTTTTCTCGATGAAATCACCGAGATGCCGGCGGAAGTCCAGGCCAAGTTTCTGCGCGTGCTGGAGGAAGGGCAGGTGCGCCGCATCGGTGGCAATACCAATATACAGGTATCGGTGCGGGTCGTTGCCGCCACCAACCGTTTACCATCTAACGCTATCAAGGAAGGTAGGCTGCGCCAGGACCTTTTCTATCGCTTGAGCGTCTTTAATTTGGCGTTGCCGCCGCTGCGGGAGCGCGCCGATGATATCGCGCTCCTGGCCCGCTACTTTCTGGAATCCTTCGCTGAGAAATATCAACGTCCCAAGTTGCCATGGGCACCTGACATCACGAGCGCACTCCAATCGTATCTATGGCCCGGTAATGTCCGCGAGCTGCGCAACGCAATGGAACGGCTGGTAGTACTTGTGTCCGGTCCCAACTTGACGGCGGCGGACCTGCAGCAATTTTGCTTTAACGCTGTAGTGGAAGAGCCTTCCGACGCCGGACCGCTTTCATTGGCCGCGGCCGAGCGGCAGGCCATCGAACGAGCCCTTACCGCCAGTGGTGGCAATAAGACCCAAGCTGCGCGTATCTTGGGCATCACTCCAAAAACCCTAAACGCCAAATTAACTCTTTACAACAAAGAGTAATTTCTCCCTCCGCAAACCTTTTTACTCGCCCCGGTTTGCATCAGGCATTTTGTAAGTATTTGATTTACAGGTATATTTGCCCCGGCATGGGCGTTGCTCCTACATTTTCTCAACTGGACAACAAACAGGAGGGAAAAATGAAATCACCTGATTACATCGCCGTGCTGGCAATTCTCAACGCAATGTTGCGTCGCGTGTCGGATTTGCTGCCTCAGATCGAAAAGTCGACCCGAGAGTTAGGGCACTGGGCGATTCCAGCGAAGTTACCGGCAAGTAAGAAATCGTACTAAACGTTAGCTTAACGGGTATACTTTATGAAGCCGAGCAAATATTTCGCCCTCTTTTCGCTCTTGAACGCTTTGGCGTTCTGCCTAACGCGTTCTCCGGCACACGCCGGGCAAGCAAACCATGGCTCACAGCCAGATGGTCAAGTAAAGTCTCATATCGGTAACAAGGGGTCTGCCAACACAAACGCCCAATGGTCGGCCGATCCCGAAAGAGGCTGGGTGCGAGTGAACGAGCGCCATCAACGGCACGAAGAGTCTCAAGCATCCGGAAAATTCAAGCACAATCGCGGCAAGCAAAAAGGCAACAGAACAAGAGACAAGACGAATAACTAGAACAAAACAAAGGAGAACTCAGGCATAAATCGGATTGACAAGAAAAAAAGGAGAAGACGATAATGAACACGAAGACAAAACCAATCGTTTAGGCTTCCGTGCTTTTTTTGGCGGGAGCGATTGATCTTCCTGGGTTCCGGGTCGCGCAACCCCGGACTATGATCCGGGTTGCCCGGAATGACGCCCAAGTTATTCAACGGATTTCGGGAACACGACACTAGAATCTTTTGACGCATGTCGATGCATACTGTTCATAAGTCGGCGCGGTGTGCGATCATTCTGCCGTCGAGGCTGTAGGAAAGATCCCTACAAAATATCAGATGTAAGTCTTAGAAATCCCTTCAACAACATCACCGAAACAAAACCTATCCGTTCAAAATTTAGATTCAAACCAACCAATTAGCCGACTTGTGCAGTCGACTCGGCAGCTTGGTATAGACGTTGCTGTTTGACGGTTTGGTTGTGCCAATCCATGACCTGGATCCCTTGAGATTGAGATCGGAGAAAAGAAAGGAAATCGTCATGACTCATTTGTACAAATGGACAGTGATACTTGGACTCGGGACTATCCTAATTGGAACGGGAAAAACCACGCTCTGGGCTGCGACCCCCGGCGAACAGGTTAAAGCAACGATCGATCAAGTGATGGAAGTACTTAGAGACCCAAAGCTCCAGGGCGGCGGCAAAAAGGCCGAGAGGAGAGAAAAGTTGCGGCAGGTTGTTCTACCTAGGTTCGACTTCGCCGAGATGGCCAAGCGAGCCTTGGGAAACAACTGGAACCGCTACCCGGATAAGCAAGGCGAATTCGTTACCTCGTTTACGCAACTCCTCGAAGAAACTTACGCCGATCAGATCGAATTGGCTAACGGCGATAAAATTATTTACCGGAACGAACGTACTGAAAAGGACTATGCGGAAGTGGATACTAAAGTAGTTTCTGCTAAAGGCGAGGAAACGCCAATGACTTACAAACTCCATCCGGTGAATTCCGATTGGAAGGTTTTCGACATCGTGGTTGAAAACATAAGCATCGTGAACAACTATCGTGCTCAATTCAATCGCGTTCTGAGCAACGCTTCCCTGGATGAGTTGATCAAAAGGATGAAAGAAAAACGATTTCACAAGAGCAGTTAGGGAGCAACCGCCACGGCTCCGCACTGTGCGGCACGCTGGTCAATTGCTTCTTTCGATGGGCTGCTTAAAGACATCCCAGCGAAAGTATCACCGGATCATCAAAGATGCGACCGTTTTAGGCAAGACTGCGGTTCGGCAACAGCGCCACAAAAAACTAGAAAACCGCTTGTAAAATAGCGCTTGCAGTGGAAAGGTTATAAAGAAGCCACATGCCGCCGTTCATTTTGTCTGTCCGGCCTATCGGGTATGACCATGTCAGGTCCAAACACCGAAGCACAAAGAATTGTCATCGTTTCCAATCGTCTCCCTTTTACGGTTGTGCAAGATGGTGAAGGGATTCAATTTAACGAAAGTGCGGGGGGCTTAGCGACAGGTTTGAGGGCTTTGCTGACCTCCGGGCAGAGTTCCCTAGCCCGTGAATCCGAATATATGTGGGTCGGCTGGCCGGGAAACACCATCAGCGAGGAAACGCGTGACAAAGTCAGAGCCAAAGCATTGTCGGAATATTCCTGCTGCCCGGTTTTTCTCTCTGAACAGGATGTCGAAAACTTTTATCAGGGCTTTTGCAACGAAACGATCTGGCCGCTTTTTCACTACTTTCCCACCTACGCTCGATACGACGATGCCTATTGGCAACAGTATCGCAAGGTTAATGAGTCATTTAGTGTAACCCTGCGGGAAGCGATCCGTCCGGGGGACACGGTATGGATACACGATTATCACCTGATGCTATTGCCGCATCTCCTTAGAAAGGTTTTGCCCGACATACGGATCGGCTTTTTCTTACATATCCCATTCCCTCAATACGAGATCTTTCGATTGATTCCAGCAAAGTGGCGCCGGGAGATTCTGGAAGGGCTGCTGGGCGCTGATCTGATCGGCTTTCACACCCACGACTACGGGGAGTATTTTCTGCGCTGCGTCCAACGCATTCTGGGCCACGGACACCAGATGGGGCAGCTTGTCGTAAGGGATCGCGCGGTAAAGGTTGGGGCCTTCCCAATGGGTGTAGATTTCAGAAAGTTTCACGACGCGGCGACTCATGCGGAAGTTCAAAGAGAGAGAGAAGAACTGCGAAAGCCTTTGGGAGACTCTAGAATCGTGCTCTCCGTCGACCGACAAGACTATTCTAAGGGTATACTCCACCGCTTGCAGGGCTTTGAAGCCATGCTCGAAAGCAATCCGGATTGGCATGGCAAAGTAACGTTGATCATGCTTGTGGTCCCTTCCAGAATCGGCATCGCGGACTATGAAGGGATGAAGAAGCGCATCGAAGAACTCGTCGGGAAGATTAACGGGCGATTCGGCACCCTCAGTTGGGCTCCCATCAACTATCAATATCGCTCGTTGCCTTTTCAGTCCTTGGTCGCGATGTATTCCATGAGTGATGTTGCGCTGGTAACGCCCTTGCGGGATGGGATGAACCTGGTCGCCAAGGAATACGTTGCCAGTCGTCATGATAAGACCGGTGTTTTGGTTCTCAGCGAAATGGCAGGAGCTTCGAAAGAGTTACCGGAAGCGATTATCATCAATCCGAATAACCGGGAAGAGATTGCAGATGCCTTGAAAACAGCCTTGGAAATGCCTCGCGAAGAACAGATACGGCGGAACACGATCATGCAAAATCGGTTGCGGCGCTACGATGTCGCCCGCTGGGCCATGGATTTTTTGGTTGAGTTGCTTTCAACCAGCCCTGTGGATGAGGCGTCTAACGTGAAATGGCTCGAAGCCCCGGTCTGTCGCGCACTGACGGACCACTATCATCGCAGTAAGCGCCGCCTGCTGATTCTTGACTATGACGGGACGCTGGTCCCCTTCGCGGCTTATCCGGAAGTCGCGAAACCGACGCTCAGGGTACTGAGACTGCTTCGTGCCTTAGCGGACGACTCACGAAATGAACTGGTTCTCGCCACGGGACGCGATCGGGCCACGCTTGACCAATGGTTCAGCGGGGTCCCGATAGCCCTCGCCGCGGAACATGGGGCATGGATCAAGGAACTGAACCGCGATTGGAGAATGCAACAATCGCTGCCTCTAGACTGGAAAGAAAAACTCCTGCCGATCCTTGAGATGTACGCCGACCGCGTTTCCGGCGCCTTCGTGGAAGAGAAGGACTTTTCTTTGGTATGGCACTATCGGATCGCCGATCCGGAACAGGGGAGCGCAGCGGCAAGAGAACTAACCGATCATTTGCTCGTATTCACAGCGAGTGTGGACCTCCAGGTATTACGCAGCAGCAAGGCTATTGAAATCAGAAAAGCCGGAATCAACAAAGGAGCGGCGGTCCAACGATGGCTAAGCAAGAACGACTTCGATTTCGTCTTGGCCATCGGAGATGATTTGACCGACGAGGATATGTTTGCCGTATTGCCGGAGTGGGCCTACTCGTTTCGAGTAGGAGTTAATCGGACCCACGCACGGTTCCGTCTGCGCAATCCCGCGGAAGTACTAGAATTTCTAGCGGATCTTGCGACTCACCAAGATAACCCGTCTCAGGAGAGTGAAGTGAGCGCCGCTGTCAAGCCAACCTCGGACAATCAACCCGTCTAGGTTTAAGCCGTTCCCGCTGTTGCTCTACGGTGAAGTTTCATTCATCTCGTCTTTTCCATTTAGCAGTGCCTTCCCGAACTCAGTTTCTCCCATAATAACCGCTGCCTGGTTTGACCGGCGGCAAGCGCCATTGTTATAAATCACCTAATGATGTTCGACGAAACCGGAGGTCGTAGAATGAATCTAATTGATGCGGATGGCCATCTCGAGGAGAGCCCAGCGACTTTTGCTGACACTTACCTTGACCCTCGCTACCGTTCACAACGACCCAAGGTCGTCAATATGGATGGGATGATCTACTGGTTGCTCGAAGAACAACTCTTTCCCCGCCGGCTTGGAAAGGGTTGCCACAATCTGGGAACGCCGGCGAGTTTCAACGGCGAACCCTCGCCGCACGCCAAGAAGAAACCCGATACCATTCCTAGCATGGAGTTGAGCGATATCGACGAACGGTTAAGATTGATGGATGAAGAAGAGATCGCTATCCAAGTCATTTATCCCACGCTTTTTCTCGCTTATCCGCTCAGCACAAATATGGGATTGATGAATGCCCTTTGCTCCTCTTATAACCGGTTCCTGGGAGACCGCCTCGGCAAACACGAGCGCATCAAGTGGGCCGCGGTAGCGAATTTAGATGATGTACCCGCCGCCGCCAAAGAAGTCCGCCAAGCCAAGCAGCTCGGCGCTTGCGCGCTGATGGTTCTCGGCACCGCAGGTGATCAGATGCTCGATCATCCGAGATTGATTCCCTTCTACGAGGCCGTCGCTGAGGAAGATATCGCCTTGGCGGTTCACGTGGGTTGGGCCTGTCCCTCACTAAGCAACATGTTCACGCACATTTATCCGTCATCGGTGAACGCTTTTTTACTGCCGGTGTTGATGGGATACTCGGCCGTAATTAGCGGCGGCATACTCGACCAGTTTCCCAAACTGCGCGTGGCTTTTCTCGAGGCCGGCTGCCAGTGGATACACTTCATGACGGAACGGCTGGAGCATCGCTTCAAACATTCGAAGGGGTATCTTGCCACGATCCTTACTGAGACGATTCCCAAGGCCAGGCTTGCGCCCACCGAGTATCTGAAGCAGGGCAATCTCTACTTCAGCACTGAAGTGGAGGATGTGCTGCTGCCGCAAGTTATCGAGTTGGCGGGCGAGAGCCAGATGGTGTTCGGCACGGACATGCCCCACGGTGATCGCGAGCGCTTCGCGGGTCGAGAACTGGCCAAGCGAAAGGACATCAGCGATAGGGCCAAAGCGGCTATACTCGAAGCGAATCCAAAGCGTTTATACGGGCTACGCTAACATTTCGCTCGGCCTGGACGCCGCTAGATCTGGGGCGGATTGGGTTTCGGGTTGCAGGTTTCAGGTGACCAGCAACAAGAAACTTGAAACTACCAAGCAGGAATCCGCGATCAACGAACTTCAAATAACAGGATTGTATGGTCGTGGAGAAAATCCCCCTTTACTCGCTCAACTCTATCCGGCACCCATCCCTGAATTGCGAAGTCGTGTGAAACCACCCTCGACCCCGGCTTTAGCTGTTTATCGAAAATGGGCCTTAGTTTAGCGTTAAACTCCGGCAGCATGTAGAGCGTTACAACGGTGGCCGGTGAGACATCGACCGTCAATGCGTCCTGCGTGCGAAATTCGACCAAATGGGTTACTTTTTCTCGGAAAGCGTTGTCCCTGGCTTTTTGCACCAGGTCCGCATCGATTTCCACTCCCACTCCCTTCACCCCATATCGCTTTGCCGCTTGGATAAGGATGCGCCCGTCGCCGCTGCCCAAATCATAGATCACATCGCCGCTCTTGACTTGGGCCATCTCGAGCATCCGGTCAACCACTTCCGGTGGCGTCGGCACGAAGGGCACTTCACCATCGGTCCAAACCGCAACGCCAGAACAACCGGAAACGATCAGAAGAAACACGTTTAATGCAAGGCAACGTGCAGATTGTCTCATGCTAGTCTTTCCCCACCATTGAATGTTTTGACGTGTTGGTTATAGGGTATTCATTAATGCTGCGTCAATCATCGGCACGCCGTTTGGAAAGCTCGCCAATAAATCTTCTGGTTTAGCTGAGGTTTAGCTGTGACCCGACAACGGATAGAGTAAAGGAGAAAAAGTATGTCGACTTGGGATGATATTTTAACGCCACGCGATAAAGATGTTTTCGCTCTCTCCGGTTATGGAAAACGAGCCGGTTTCGGTCAGAGGCCAGCGATCTTAGTGATCGATGTCAACTACAATTTTGTCGGCGACAAGCCGGAGCCGATTCTCGAATCTGTAAAGCGCTTCCGCAATAGTTGCGGGGACGAAGGTTGGACAGGCGTTGAGCGCATCCACGAGCTGCTCAGTGAAGCTAGAAAGAAACGTTTACCTACGTTTTACACCACCGGGCATGATGATCGAACGAACGCGGTCGCGTTCGGCCGGTGGCAAGCAAAAAACAGCCGATCGACGGAAGACATGACCGCAGCATGGGACAAGGGAAACCACATTGTCGCAGAGATCGCGCCACAGCAGGGTGACATTATCGTTCGCAAGCAGAAACCCAGCGCCTTTTTCGGCACGCCGCTGATCAGTATGCTCAACGAAGTCCACGCCGATTGCGTGCTCGTGACCGGCACCACCACCAGCGGTTGCGTCCGCGCCAGCGTCATCGATGCCTTTTCTTACAATCTCAAGGTTTCAGTGATTGAAGAGTGCGTCTTCGACCGCGGCCAGGCGTCGCATAAGATCAATCTCTTCGACATGGCGATGAAGTACGCGGACGTGATCTCGCTCAAAGAATCGATTGACTACATTCGAGGCTTGCCCGACAACCTGTTTGCTCCAGCGCTGTAATTTAGGTTACGGGTTCGGCGTGCAAAAATGTGTAACGGGGTATCAAGATGGAGAAATCCGAAGTCAATCCGCATTTGCAAGCCGCAATCATGAAAGCGGGAGAGAACCAGCTTCGCAATAATAATCCTCCTCAAACCGGACAAACCTTCAAACGTCTCATTGAATCCCGTCATTCTGAGAATGAAGCAAAGCGACTAATCGCCTGTGTCGTTTCGGCGGAGATTTTGACGTCCTGAAGAAAAATGAACCTTTCAATCTTGACCGGTTTGTAAAAGGTCTCAACAAACTGCCCACAATGCCTTGGGAAAAAGAGGAAAATTGAGTTTGACGGTGCGTTCAAAAAGTTACACTGCAAAGGCTGTGCACCAAGCACAGAGGAGTCCAGGCCTTGGATGAGCAAACAATCACTATGGCACTTACCTGGGCTAAATTGGTTGCTTGCTAACTCCATCGATGGAGCTATGGAGATGCTGCACAGGAAAATATGATTACGGTTCATGCCGATATTGTCGGGAGCTTACTTCGGCCGCCGGAGCTGCTGAAGGCGCAGGAGCAGCTGGCCACTGGGCTTATCAACCAGGTACAGTTCGAAGGGATCGAAGATCGCGCGGTAGACGAGGTCATCGCACTCCAAGAGGCCGTCGGCTTGGAAATCGTCACCGACGGGGAGATGCGGCGGCAGTCGTTTCAGAGCCAGATGACAGCGGCTGTCAGTGGCTTCGGTGAATTTAATCTTGATGCCTTCCTTTGGGGCGAGTGGTACGACGCGCAGGGTGTGCAGAAAAAACGCCGACCTCGGCGGCTCGGGGCGGTCGGAAAGCTGAAGCGACTTCGTTATCTATCAGTGGACGAATTTTCCTACCTCAAGAGCAGAACGAACCGAATTCCCAAGATAACGCTTCCCAGTCCCGGCTTGTGGGCCAACTTCTGGTCGCCGAAATACTCTAGAGATGCTTATCCGACGCTCGATGCTTTCATGGCCGACATCGTTGCGCTCCTCCGGGAGGAAGTTGCCGAACTCGCTCGCCTCGGAGCGACCTACATTCAAATCGATGCTCCCCACTACGGGCTGCTGCTCGACCCAAAGACGCGAGGCTTTTACGAGAAACTCGGCTGGAGTCTCGACCAGTGGCTTTCTCGCGGCATCGAGCTTGACAATGCAGTGATAGCTGGCTTTCCCCATGTCACCTTCGGCTTCCACATCTGACGCGGTAACCAGGGCAGCCGGTGGCTGTCCACAGGGGGTTACGCGGCCATCAGCCGTCGTCTGTTCCGTGGCCTTTACGCCCAGCGGCTCTTACTCGAATACGACGACAGCCGCTCCGGCTCATTCGAAGCGCTAAAGGATGTGCCTGATGACAAGTTTGTGGTGTTAGGTCTGATTACTACCAAACAGCCGAAACTTGAATCGGCGGTCGAGCTGAACCAACGGATTACCGAAGCTTCTCGCTTCGTCCCCATGGATCGTTTAGGGTTGAGCCCGCAGTGTGGTTTTTCCTCTTCCATTGTCGGCAACAGAATTTCCGCCGCAGACCAAAAACAAAAGCTGGAGCTTGTGGTGAGGGTTGCGAGGGACCTCTGGTAACTGAAAATAAGGATCACGCCGGCTGAGTAAGTGCCCGTGCTACCAAGATCACGCCGATGGCGAACAACAATATCCGCAAGGCCGTATTGAATGTTTGCTGATTGACCCGGTCCTGGGTCTTGAGGCCGGCGTAAAAACCCAGCAAGGCCAACAACGTCACCGCCAACGAAAGCAGCAACGTCGCCCAGTTCAACAGGTTCCACGTTGAGACCGCCGCCAGTTGGCTCGCCTTTGTGATCACGAAAATCGTCGCGATGGACTTGATAAAATCCTTCTTCTCCAGCTTGAGACTGTAGAGATAGATAGCCAGAGATGGACCCGCGGCGTTGGTCATGCCGTTTAGAAAACCGCTGATCATACCGGCGACAGGCGAAAGAAACCTTTCGGCTTGGGGCGAAATCGTGAATTCGAAACTAAGCCACGTTGACAGCACGAAAAGGAGTACCATGATGCCGAGACAGAGATTGAGCACCCAGAGAGGCAGTGTGGCTAGCACCTTGGTACCCAAAAAGACACCAAGAACGGTCAACACGAGCAGGCCCGCAAACCGCCGAAAGGCCGCGTAAGGAAAACCTCCGCGAAAAACCTGGGCCACATCCATAACGAGGTTGGGGAGGATCAAGATGGTGACGGCTGTGCGAATATCCAGCAGCAAAGCCACGGTCGGAGTAGCGATCATCGGAAAGCCCAATCCCGTCGCGCCTTTGATAAAGGAGGCAACGAGCAAAGCGATGCCCACCAAAATCGTTGTCAGGTCAAGGGACATCTCACTCTACACGTGAAGCAGGAGCGCTGTCGTAGGTAGGTTACAGATGAACATCGGCTTTGCAACAGGAACTTAAAAGACTGGAGCCCGCAAGCGGGGGACTTGCCTCAATCTCGAATCAACGTAGCTCTGGTGCCATCTATCA
Source organism: Thermodesulfobacteriota bacterium (assembly GCA_036794995.1). Lineage (GTDB taxonomy): Bacteria > Desulfobacterota > Binatia > UBA9968 > UBA9968 > DAIRFP01. The sequence continues at coordinate 27,051 of DAIRFP010000035.1, forward strand.
TCTGCCCAATGGTGTTTGTCAAGTAACGCCGTTGACAATGAAACCTTCCTGACCTAACTGTTGAGACAACCCATTGCTGAAACAAGCGTGAAGTCATTTTGCCATGACATTCGCCCAAGCCATCTCCTGCCCCCGTTGCGGCAATTGTTCTCCTCTCTCTAGGCTGCTCAATCTATGCGCTTGTGGTTCGCCTCTGCTGGTTCGCTACGATCTAAAGGCAGCGTCCACTGCCCTCACTAAATCCGCTCTGAGAGATCGAGCGCCGACGCTTTGGCGCTACCGAGAACTCTTACCACTCCAGGATGACGCTAATCTTGTCTCCTTAGGAGAGGGATTTACGCCGCTGATCAAAGCAAAAACGTTGGCCGGCGAAGTCGCCTTACAGCGCCTCTGGATCAAAGATGAGTCCCAGAATCCGACCAGCTCGTTTAAAGATAGAGGTTTGTCACTGGCCGTGTCGCGGGCGAAGGAGCTTGGGGTGAAAAAGGTGGCGATTCCTTCGGCGGGGAACGCCGGCGGTTCCCTGTCTGCCTACGCGGCCCGCGCCGGCATCGAGGCGTATGTCTTTATGCCCAAGGACACGCCCGCAGCCAACCAGATCGAAGCCCGGCAGTATGGGGCACACCTCACGCTCGTGGATGGTTTGATCAGTGACTGCGGCCGGTTGATCGCCGAAAGAAAAGCGCTGGAGGGTTGGTTTGATGTCTCGACCCTCAAGGAACCCTATCGCGTGGAAGGCAAGAAAACCATGGGCTACGAAATCGCCGAGCAGCTTAACTGGACCCTCCCGGACGTGATTATTTATCCCACCGGAGGCGGTACCGGCCTCATCGGTATGTGGAAAGCATTTGAGGAAATGGAAGAACTCGGTTGGATTGCAAATAAACGGCCGCGCATGGTCGCGGTGCAGGCCAGCGGCTGTGCTCCAATTGTCAAAGCCTTTGACGAAGGCAAAGAAACAGCTGAGCCTTGGCGGCAAGCCGAAACCGTTGCATCCGGTTTGCGCGTTCCCCAAGCGGTGGCGGACTTTTTGATTCTGCGCGCGCTCCGAGAGAGCCACGGTACAGCATTGAGTGTGCGCGATGACGAGATGCTAGCTGAGATTCCTCGCGTAGCACGGACAGAGGGGATTTTCTTCTGTCCCGAGGGTGCTGCCTGTGTCGCTGCTCTCCGTCGCTTAACCCACCAGAAGTGGATCAAGACCACCGACGAAGTTGTGATCTTTAATACCGCCTCGGGTCTCAAGTATCTCGACGTGATTCGCGACAACCTTGTTAATAAATAGGTTTTACGGTAGATAGCTGGCAAACACCTGAACCCTGCATTTCAGACGTCATTCCGGCCGAGCGGGCGGGTGCACGCGAGAGCCGGAATCCAGAAAATCAGAATGCTTCTGGGGAGACCACGACTTCTTTTACGAACTCCTAAGACAGGACAGTAATAAGACTGGGCCGGATATTCCGGAACTAGTCTCGCGATATCGTTTCACAGGAGGTTTATACGGCAAATCTTGGCTTCGTGGGTCTGGGGGTCATGGGCAGTCGCATGGTTAAGCGTTTGCTGACTGCAGGACACACGGTTACGGGTTACAACCGCACCAAGTCGAAAGCGCAGTGGCTCTTGGATGCCGGCATGAAATGGGCCGACACGCCCCGCGCGGTGGCGGAGACAGGTGACTTCACACTAAGCATGGTCACTCATACTGAGGCACTTCAGGCTGTCACTGCAGGTCCAAACGGAATTCTGGCGGGACTTTCCTCCGGCAAGGTTTACATCGATATGAGCACTGTCAGCCCAGCTGCCATTCGGGAAATTGCCAGACAGGTGGCGGCCAGGGGAGCGCAGATGCTCGATGCCCCGGTGTCGGGTAGTGTGAGTACTCTGGAAGAAGGGAAGCTCTCCTTTATGGTTGGAGGCAGCCGTGACGCTTTCGAGAAAGCACGCCCCATACTGGAAGGCATCGGTCCAAAAGTCACCTATGTGGGCGGCAATGGGCTTGCGGTCTCGATGAAGATTGCAACGAATTTGAGCCTCGCCGTACAGATGCTCGCCTTCAGCGAAGGCGTGTTGCTGGCGGAAAAAAGCGGTATCAGCCGGCAAACTGCTGTCGAAGTTCTGCTCAACAGCGTCATGGCCTCGCCCATGGTTAAGTACCGCGGGCCGTTCGTTCTCGATATGCCGGGCGAAGCGTGGTTCGACGTCAACATGATGCAAAAGGATTTGCTGCTGGCGTTGGAAATGGGCCGCCAGCTCGACGTACCCTTGCCCACCACGGCGACAACTAACGAGATGCTCACGGCTGCGCGGGGCATGGGGTTCGCGGATAAGGATTTCGCGATTTTGTTTGAAGTGCTCGCCCGGATGGCGGGGAAGAAATAGTTTCGAGTTTCGGGTCTCGAGTTAGAAAACCCATCTCTGAGGTGATAACGCGGAACTCGAAACTCTAGACTCGAAACTGGCGCAATAACGATGGCACAATCAAAAAAAACCGGAAGAAAACAGCAATCGCCCGCTTCTTCGGCCCTCGACAGAGAGCGGTTATTGCGCTTCTACCGGCAGATGCTGAAGATCCGGTTGTTCGAGGAGCAAGTGAACCAGCTCTATCTCGGCGCCAAAATGCCGGGACTGGCTCATCTCTATATCGGGCAGGAAGCAGTTGCCGTGGGCGTCTGCGAGGCGCTCCGACGGGATGATTACATTACCAGTACCCACCGCGGCCACGGCCATTGCCTTGCGAAAGGTGCATCCGTCGACAAAATGTTCGCCGAGCTGCTCGGTAAGGCGCCGGGCTATTGCCGCGGCAAAGGCGGCTCGATGCACATCGCCGATCAGGATACCGGAAACCTGGGAGCAAACGCTATCGTCGGCGGCAGCGCGGGCATCGCCACCGGCGCAGCCATGTCGGCGAAGATGCGTGGCAGCGACCAAGTAGCGGTCTGCTTTTTCGGCGAGGGCGCGCTGGGGCAAGGGCTGCTTTACGAAGTGATGAACATGGCTTCGCTCTGGAAGCTGCCGGTCATTTACGTCTGCGAGAATAATCAGTACAACGAGTACACGAGTTACCGCGAAACAACCGCTGGTGAGGTGGCGGCCCGTGCCGAAGCATTCGGTATCCACGCCGAAACTATCGAAGGCCAAGATGTCCAGCTCGTCCATGCGACGAGTTCAAAACTAGTCGCCCAGGCCCGCCGCGGCGAGGGGCCCGCCTTTTTGCACTGCAAAACCTACCGCTTCCACGGCCATCACGTCGGTGACATCGATCGCTCCTATTACCGTGCCAAGAAGGAAGAAGAAGAGTGGAAGAGCATGCACGATCCGGTGAAGCTGTTCGCCGAATGGTTACAAACGAGCGAGATGGCGGATGGTAAGCTGCTTGATCAAATCGAAAATGAAATCGCGATGCAAATCAAAGAGGCGGTGAACTTCGCCCTTAATGCGCCTTATCCTGAACTGGATGAAGTAAATCAGCATATGTACGCGTGAGAAGTCAAAGGCAACGGGTGCTTCATTGTGCATTGCCGATGGATTGGGAATCTCTATTTCCCTCGCCCATTCCGATGGGAGAGGGAAAGGGTGAGGGCAGTTAGGATTGCAAGCGACCCCCTCACCTCTATCCTCTCCCCCAAAGGGGGCGAGGAAGGATAATGAGCCGAGAAAGGCAATGAAACGAAAAAGAGTTTCCGTGTTGCTGGCAATTCTGTTTATGAGTTTGCTTCAACTCGCCGAGGCGCAGCAGCCGGGGAAAGTCCCCCGGATGGGTTATCTAGCGATCGGCGCTAGTCGCGCATCGCCCAACGCCGAAGCATTGCGGCAAGGTCTGAGAGACTTGGCCTATGTTGAGGGACAAAACCTTGCCATCGAGTACCGAGGGGCGGAGGGAAATACTGATCGCCTTCCCGGCCTCGCGGCGGAGCTGGTTCGGCTCAAGGTTGATATCATCTTCGCCGCCGGAGGCGAAGCAGGACGCGCGGCCAAGAAAGCGACTAGCGCGATTCCAATTATATTTGTTGGTTCGCCCGATCCGGTCGCCAACGGCCTAGTGGCCAGTCTCGCCCGGCCAGGAGGCAACATCACCGGGTTCAGTAACGGCGCCCCGGGGCTGTACGGAAAACGATTGGAGTTTCTCAAGGAGACGATTCCCAAACTCGCCCGTGTGGGCGTCCTTTGGAATCCGGCCTATCCATCCGGGTTGGTGTTAAAAGAGACCCGCGCCGCAGGACAAGAGTTGGGCGTGCAGGTTCAATCCCTCGAAGTGCGGAGTCCCAACGATATCGATCGTGCATTTGAGGCGGCAACCAAGGCACAAGCCGGCGCTCTAGTTGTTGCGCAGCAGGCTCCTATCAGTTTTAATCCAAAACGAATCGTAGAGCTTGCCGCGAAGCGACGGCTGCCGACAATATACGCGGACACGCCGTGGATTCATGATGGTGGTCTCATGTCTTATGGACCAAGCAGCCCTGACTTGTACCGGCGTTCCGCTATCTACGTGGACAAGATCCTCAAGGGAATGAAACCCGCTGACTTGCCGGTGGAGCAGCCGGTCAAGTACGAACTGATAATCAACCTCAAGACAGCCAAGACCCTCGGCTTGACGATTCCACAGGTGGTGCTGATGCGGGCGGAGAAAGTGATCAAGT
>DAIRFP010000036.1:0-25323 GCA_036794995.1 Thermodesulfobacteriota bacterium
AGAACCGTCGACTTACCGCAACCCGAAGGCCCCAAGAGTATGCAAAACTCGCCTTCGGCGACGTCGAAGGAAACGTTACTCAAGATTTGGTTCGCGCCAAACTGCTTCGATAGCCGGCGCACGGCAAGAGAAGCGATAAGTCTTCCTCCCTAAGTTGGATTCAGGTCTTTTTCTTATTATTAATGAGTTCATAAGTATCAAGAAGACTTCGGTTCCTTAGAACCAAGGAACAAGTCCTTCCAAGCGCGGGCAATGGGTCTGTGCCTTGCCGGCCACCACCCGATCCACTCCAGGGGCGGTTATTCCAACGGTCCGGGCCTGAACGCTTCCTTTAGGTTCGGATGCCCGCGCTCTCCAGGACTCGCCCCTTGGTTGTCCGATGGCTCCCTAGTATTAATAATCAGTGAAAACTCGACGTATGGATTCACCCTTTCACGGCGCCGGCAGCCAACCCGCGCACGATTCCACGTTGAAACAAAAGCGTTAGAGCAATCAACGGCAATGTCGCAAGGGTCGACGCGGCGGCGATCTCACCCCAGGGCATGGTGTATTCTCCGGGAAAGAGCGCGATGCCCACCGGCAAGGTCTGCAGATTGGGATCGGTCAAGACGATGAGCGCGAAGAAAAACTCGTTCCAGGTGTAAATGAAGACGAGCAATGCGGCCGTGAAAATTCCCGGCGCCGAAATCGGCAGCACGATCTTGTAGAAAGCCTGAAACCGGCTGCAACCGTCGATGAGCGCGGCTTCCTCGATTTCATGGGGCACTTCGCGAAAAAAAGTTGTCAGAATCCAAGTCGCCAGCGGCAACGAAAGCGCGATATAAGCCGCCACCAAGCCGCGATAGGTGTTGAGCCAATCGAGATGATTGAGAAGGCTCCAGACCGGGCCGGCAATGGCAATCTGCGGAAACATCGAAATCGCAAGCAATAGCAGCAGGTAAGCGTTTGTCCAGGGGAGCTGGAATCGGGCCAAAGCGTAGGCCGCCGCAGCCCCTATGGCGATGGTGATGCCGGTGGCGGCGCCCGCCACGATAATGCTGTTGGCGATGTAGCGGAGTAAGCCACGCTCTTCCAGTGCGGAGCGGTAAAAGTCCCAATGAAAAGAAGGAATCAGCTGCGGCGGAATCGCGGTAAGCTCCGCGGGACTTTTCCACGAAGTGAGGGCAAACCAAAGATAAGGAACCAGACAGTAGACGGCGATGCCCAGAGAAAAAATCGCCATCATCGCTGTGCGCTTCATCGCGGTATCCCTTCTAAGCGGCTGGACTTGAGAATCCGCAGATAGACGAGGGAGAGAATCAAGGATATTAGAAAAACCCCCACCGCGATAGCGGAGCCGTAGCCGACCATGCCTTCCGCGAAGATTTTTTTGTAGCCGTAGAAAGAAAGCACGTTGGTGGCATCCGCCGGACCACCCTGAGTCATGACATAGACCAGATCAAAGACGCGCAACGCGTCGATGGTTCGGAAAAGCAAAGCTAGCAGCAACGCTGGTCTGAGGAGCGGCAAGGTGACGTAGCGAAATTGCTGCCACGAGGTGGCGCCATCGATGCTGGCCGCTTCATAAACCTCGTCGGGAATGGATTGAAGCCCGGCCAAGACGATCAAGGCGACGAAGGGCGCAGTTTTCCACACTTCCGCCACGATAATTGCCAGAGGCGCAAGGGTGGGATCCGCGAGAGGCGCAAGATAGCGGGAGGCATCGCCGCCGAACAGAAGAAAATTGAAAAGCCCGTAGCGGTCATTGAAGATGAAGCGCCACATCTGGGAGGACACCACTGTGGGGATTGCCCAGGGAATAAGGATAACGGCGCGCAGCAGCCCGCGGCCACGAAAAACTTCGTTCATCACCAGGGCCATGCCGAGGCCGAAGCTTAGTTCCAGTGGGATGGTCGTGACCACGAAAAACAAGGTCGTGCGCAGAGACTCGGCCGCCACGGGATCGGTCCAGAGATCGGTGTAGTTTTCCCAGCCCACCATCTTCTGGCCGAGCCACGGGAGGGTCAGGATCGAGCGATAAAAACTCAGCCGGAAGGATTCAAAGATCGGATAGAAGGCAAACAAACTGACGAAGATCAGGCTCGGCAGCAGAAAAAGTAAGGCGAGACGATGGGAGCTTCTCATGGCGCCGGCGCCTCGCGCACAAGATCCAGCACGCGGTCCATATCCCTGGCGGCCAAGGCCGCGCGCTTATCGATATTGGTGTCGGGCAGCGCCAACACCGAGCTGAAGTAACGCTGCATGATATTCGACAGCGGAACATAGACGGGCGTCGTTGGGCGGGGGACCGCCTGTTTGAAAGTCTCCCACAACGATTTCAACTGCGGCAGTTGGTCCAATACCTCCCGATCGTTATAAAGCGCAGCGCGCGCAGGAGCACGGCCGGTGCTCAGTGTAATGCGTTTTTGCATCGCGTGACCGGTCATAAAGGCCACAAAGCGCCAGGCCAGTTCGCTTTTCTTCGAGAAGCGGCTGATCGCAAGCTGCCAGCCGCCCAGGGCCGCCACACCTTTGCCGCCGGGGAAGTACGGTAGCGGCATCATGCCAATTTTACCGGCGATTTTAGAGCGCTGAGAATCGTTGGCGACGTTCCAAGCGTAAGGCCAGTTCCGGTGAAAGATCGCTCTTCCTTCCGTGAACAGCACCAGCGATTCCGGTTCCTCATAAGCGAGCACGCCGCGGTGCGCGATCTGGCCGATGATGCGGTCGCGCACGAAGCGCACCGCTTCCAGAGCACGGGGCTGATTGAGGGCGCTCACCAACTTTTTCTCATCCCAAAGGTTGCCGCCGTTGCTTAAAACAAATTCCATCATGTTGCAGATAAGTCCCTCGTACTGTTTGAATTGCCCGGAAAATCCGACGAGCTGGGGGTCTTTTTCTTGGGCGAGAATTGTTTTCGCCTCTTCCACCAGTTCCGGCCAGGTGCGTGGCGGCGGTACGCCATATTTCTCCAGGAGATCCTTTCGGTAGTAGAGCAGGCCGGCGTCCACGAAAAGCGGTACGCCAAAGATTTGGCCGCGATAACGATTGGCCTGGATCGGCGCGTCGAGAAATTGTTTTTGTTCCGCTAAAGCAAAGAAACGGTCCAGGGGAAGCGCCCAGCCCGCCGAGGCGAACTCAGCGGGCCAGATGACGTCCATTACGAAGACGTCCATTTCCGTATCGCGGTTTTTGAGCTTTTGCGTGATGAGATCGTGAAGCTGGGTCGATGACTGGGGACCGATTTCCCGGATGACCTTTACTCCGGGATTTTGCTTTTCGAAGTCGGCTATCGGTTGATCCCAGAGCTGCGCCGTCTCCGATTTCCATGTGACGAACCGAAGTTGGGTCTCGGCTGCAAAGGAATGGCCGAGGGAGCATAGGAATATCAACGCCGTGAGACGGCAGAGATTTCTCGCATGACATCGGCCGGCCTTTACTACTAAGGAGTTCATTGGTTAATAGACATACGGCAGGCAAGGGACGAGCCGTGGAAAGCGCGGGCATCCGAACATAAAGAAAGCGTTCAGGCCCAGACTAACGGAATGACCGCCCCTGGGGACTGGGAGGTGGCCGACAACGTAAAGGCCCATTGCCCGCGCTTGGAAGGGTTCGCCCCTTGGCCTTTGAGTAACCAAAATTGTCTAGATACTTATGAACTCCTTAATATAGTCGGCTCTGGTTTCACGCCGGTTGTGACAGTGGCCAGGGGAGCCATTCGGCGATGCCGCGTCCCAGGATCCATTCCTTGTCGTTGTCCGAGAGAAATTTCAGTTCCTCGGTAAACAACGTCAAGCATTGTTTGTAGGTCGAGGTCAAATGCGAAAGATCCGTGCCCCAGAAACAGCGCTGAGGGCCGAAGGCATCGACCACACGATGGATCAAAGGGTGAAGCGTCGGGAACGGGTAGGGCTCTTCCACGTAACACGGGAGGGCGGAAACCTTGACCGCGACATTCTTTAACCGCGCGAGCTTGACGAGACTATCCACCGGGCCGTCCAGCGGCTTGCCTCTCAGCGCGGAGCTCAGACTCATGTGATCGACAATTAGACGCAGACCAGGGTGGCGCTCGGCGATCTCGCCTAGTTTCCATGCCGCGTGGGGAGCGAAGGCCATGACCGGAATGTCATAGCGTTCGGCGGCGTCCCAAAACCAATCGGCGGTGCCGTCTTCAAGCCAGACTTTCGGACGGCCCTGGTGAAAGGACATGCGAATACCCAGCATATGAGGCTGTTGTTTCCAGGTGGGCATCAAGGCGCGGCTTTCCGGCTTATCGATAGCCAGGCGTCCCATGACCGCGAAACGGTCGGGATACAGGCGCGCAGCCTCCAGTGAGGTGTCGTTGCGGTCTCCTTCCCAGGTTGGCGGCACGAGTACGGTGCGCTGTACGCCGGCAAGGTCCATCTCTCGCAGCAGGTCTTCATGCCCTAACGGGATTACGCGATGAGGTTTGGAAGCATCACCCTTGGCATAAGGCTTTTCCGGCGTCTCCGGCGCCCAAATGTGGACTTGAGAGTCGATGATGGTTATTGCCATAGCCTGTCTCCTTGATGAGTAATAGTGCTCGGACCAATGCGGAAGATTCCATCTGACTGATAGTCCGGTTGGACGGCGCAGGTCAAGCAGGATCTTCGATTAAATGAATCTCCCGGAATTCGACTGAAAGGGGATCAAACAGCAGCGGCGCTCAGTTGACTGATGAGTATTTCCGCTGCCTCTTCTCCGGTACGGACACAGTCGGAGATGCCGACGCCGTGATAGGCGCTGCCAGCAAGAGCGAGGCCCGGGAAGGTGCCGATGGCTGCTTCGATCTTTCGAATACGCTCCTGATGGCCCACGTGATATTGCGGCATGGAATTCGGATAGCGCCAGATGCGGGAGAAGAGCGGCGGGGCCTTTACGCCTAGCAGCCTCGACAGTTCGCTACGGACATTTTTCTCCATCGTCGCGTCATCATCCTGGAACAGCTCGGGCTGCAGGCCGCCGCCGACGAAGGCGCGCAGCAAGATGTGACCTGCCGGCGCTCTACCGGGATATTTTAGACTGCTGAACGTGCAGGCCATGATTTTGCGTTGTTCGATGGCAGGGACGACAAAGCCAAAGCTGTCCAGCGGGCGGGGAAAGTCCTCTTCGCGGTAGGCGAGACTTACCGTGGCCGTAGAGGCGTAGGAAATCTGCTTCAGTTCATCGGCGGCGCCGGGGACCACGGGTTCTAGTATATCCCCGGCCCTGAAGGCGGGAGTCGCGAGAACCACTCCGTTCGCTTGGAGTCTTCCCTCGCCGGTGGTTGTGATGACCCAAAGCCCTTTCTTCCTGTGCCGCGTTAGTCGAATGACCGGGGTTTTCAGGCGGATGCTCGCCGCAGGTAATCTGCCGGCAAGTGTGTCGACCAATTCGCCCATGCCGCCGGCGAGGGTGACGAACAAACTCCAGCGCGCGCCGCTGCCGCTCTCCGCACTGCGCGTGCGCCGCCTTTGCTCGGAAACCATCGCCAAAGTAACGCTGCGCCGGCGGCGTTCCATTTCCTTGAAGCGCGGCATGGTTGCTGCGAGGCTGAGTTGATCGGGGTCCGATGCATAGATGCCGCCAATGAGGGGTTGCGCGATCCGTTCCAACGCTTCGACCCCGAAGCGGCGCCGCACGAAGGAGCCGAGGCTTTCGTCTCCATCGGGTGCGCCCCGGGGCAGCAAAATCTCCGCTGCCATTCTGAGCTTGCCGCTCAATGAAAAGAGCGGCGATCGAAGGAACGGCCAGAATCGCGTGGGTGCCAACAAGAAGAAGCCCTCGGGCAAAGCTTGTAGTTTGCCCTGATGCACGACATAGATTTTTTGGTAGGCGGATTGGGTCGCCACGAGACGAGAAGCGAGGCCCAGGCGCTCGCACAGGCGGAGGGCCCAGGGCTTTTCCGTGATGAAGGAATCCGGCCCGGCCTCGACGATAAAATCGCCGATCTGCTCGGTCGCGATGGCGCCGCCGAGTCGATGCGAGCCTTCGAGCAGGATAACTTCCAGATCGAGCGCGTTGTCGTCCCGCAATTCCGTCAAGCGGTGTGCCGCGGCCAATCCCGCGATACCACCGCCGACCACGACGACCCGGCGCTTCATGACGCTACGGATCGAGGATGGATGACAGATGATCGAAGATTGCGATTTTCCATGCTCCCTATTCTCGATCCTCACCGTTTTTGATTGTGTCCTGAATCACTTCAGCGATCATTTCGATGAAAATCGGATGGTCGTTGGGACAAGCGGCGCGGACGAAACCAACGCCGGAGCTTTCGGCAATTTGTTTTGCTTCAATATCCAGGTCGTAAAGCACTTCCACGTGATCGCAGACGAAACCTATGGGCGCCACGATAATGTCCGACACTCCCTTTGATCCGAGATCACGAATCAACCCACCGACGTCGGGTTCGAGCCAGGGATCGGTGAGTTTGCCGCTGCGGCTTTGATAGGCGATGGACCAATGAGAATGATTGAGCTGCCGGGCGATCAGGCGAGCGCTTTCGCGAAGCTGTTCGACGTAGGGAGAACGCGCTGCCATCGGCACCGGCAGACTGTGGGCGGCAAAGATGATCGGGGTGGTAAGGCGCTTGGCCGGCTGGATCTTGGCCAGGCTAGCCTCGATCTGCTCCGCCCAGGTTTGAATGAAAAGAGGATGGTCGTGCCAGCCGCGGCAATAATCGATCTCAGGCGAGCTAGAGCCCTGCGCGGCGCGGGCATCCGCGATGTTTTGTTGGTAGCGTTCCCAACTTGCCTCGGTTCTAAGTGAAGAGAGAATAACTCCCAGCGCTCTCGTCACGCCGTCATCGGCCATACGTTTGAACGTCTCGGTGAAAAACGGAGTCGCGTTGCGCATGCCGACGTAGACCGGCAACGGCAAGCCCTTTCCTTGCAGAATCCTCTCTAAAGCTTTCGCCTGGCGGAAGGTAATTTCATTGAGCGGCGATTTGCCACCCACCGCTTCATAGTGGTGAGCCACTTCTTCCAGCCGCTCGGGCGGGATGGGAATGCCTTTTGTGACCCGCGCCAGAAACGGGCGGATTTCTTCGGGTCCAGTCGGACCGCCGAAAGCGATCAGCAGCACCGCGTCGTAGGGCCGACTCATCGTCTAAATTCACCGGGCGCTGAGCTCATGCACTGCTTCCACCATGGCGATGACATTCTCGACGGGAGTTTCGGGCAAGACTCCATGGCCCAGGTTGAAAATGTGTCCAGGCTTGCTGCCGGCGCGTCTGAGAATCTCTGCGACTCGTCGGCGGATTTCCCTGGGTGGAGCAAGCAGCACAGCCGGGTCTAGATTCCCCTGGATGGCGACATCGTGTCCCAAGTCATCCCAGGCTGCATCGAGATTGACCCTCCAGTCCACGCCGATCACATCGCCTCCGGCGGCGCGCAGAGACTTGAGAAATCCGCCGGTGCCGGTGCTGAAATGGATAACCGGAATCCCAGGAGTCAACTCCGCAATCGTGGCGCGGGTATAGGGAAGGACGAACCGCTCGTAGTCTTCGGGAGATAAACAGCCGGCCCAACTGTCGAAGAGCTGCACAGCCTCGGCTCCGGCTGCTATCTGAGCATTTAGATACTTCGCGGTGAGAGGAGAAAGCCGCTCCATCAAGCCGCGCCAGGCCCCGGGATTGGAATAGATGAGCCGCTTCGTTTTGAGATAGTTGCGGGAGCTGCCGCCCTCGATGAGATAAGAAGCCAGGGTAAAGGGCGCGCCTGCAAAGCCGATCAGCGGCACTTTGCCGTTCAGCGCGGCGCAAGCCCGACGCACGGTTTCGAAAACAAACGGGAGCGCTTCTTGCGGGTCGACTTCGATAAGCTGCTCAACATGGGTTCTGCTGCTAACCTGATTGTGGATCACGGGACCGTCCCCTTTGGTGTATTCGAGTCCCACGCCCATGGGTTCGAGCAAAAGCAGGATGTCGGCGAACAGAATCGCCGCATCCACTCCCAAACGTTCAACCGGCGTCACGGTGATTTCGGCGGCTAGGTCGGGTCTTTTGCAAAGGTCGAGAAAATCGTGCTGCGCGCGGAGCTTGCGGTATTCCTCCATGTAGCGCCCGGCCTGACGCATGAGCCAAACCGGCGTGTAAGGAGTCGTCTCGCGACGGCAGGCAGCGAGAAAAGGATGAGTGGTTGTAGTCGTCATGTTGGATTAGTTGTCAGAACAGTAAGAAGCTTTGAAGGGAAAATCAACCGGGCCGATTGCGTGGCGTGGCCGCGCCGATCGCATTCTCGCCATATTTCCGGCGCAGCTCGTCGATGCCTTTGTAGAGTTGTTCGTAGGCATTGCGCTTGTCGTGATTCAACAGCGGCTCCTGCCACCCGGAGCTCTGCAGTCCGCTGGCGCTCACGCCGAGAAGCCGTACGGCTCTACCCGGCATCGCGTTGTGCTTTACTAAATCGCTCACAACGTCGAAGATTTCTTTGTCGAAACAGGTCGGTGACGGAAGGGTACGCGAGCGGGTGATGGTTTGAAAATTGGCGTAGCGGATCTTTACGGTCAAACAGCGAGCGAAGAGCTCTTCGCTGCGTAATCTGCCGCCCACTTCTTCCACTAATTCCCAAAGGATTTTTTCCATCTGGGCGATTTCCTTAACCGGGTTATCCAAAGTCGTTTCATTGCCGATGGAATGGTCGTGGTGGTGATGTCGCTCGGACGAGGCGCCCAAATCCAGATAGCGCGCGGCCAATTCGCCGTGCTGGAACAGATCGCCGATGGTCTTTATCGCCATCTGGACTAGCGCCTTGTGCGTTTTCGGCCCGACGCCGGGAATCGATTCCACGGGGAGCGGCGCAAGAAAGTCTGCTTCCGAACCGGGTGGGACATAAATCAGTCCGTGGGGCTTGGCTAGGGTCGCCGCAATCTTTGCCGTGACTCTGCTCGTGGAGAGCCCAGCGGACGACGGCAATCCCACCTCGGTTTCGATGCGGCGAATGATCGCGTCGGAAGTCTTGAGCGGCGGACCGAAAAGCCGGTCCGTCCCGGTGAGATCGACCAGCCCCTCATCAATGGAGAGCGCGTGAACTGCAGGCGAATAGTGCTCTAGGATTGCGAAGACTCGGTCGGAGAATTCCGAGTAGATTCGGCGGCGATTCGGCAGAAAGATCCCATCGGGACAAAGTTTCTTGGCTTGAAAGCCCGGCATCGCTGAATGCACGCCGAATTTTCGTGCTTCATAGGAGGCTGAGGTGACAACGCCGCGGCCACTGCGGCCGCCAACGATTACCGGTTTGCCTTTGAGACTTGGATCAAGTACCTGCTCCACGGATGCATAGAAAGCATCCATATCGATATGGAGATACCAGCCCATGGTTCATTGACCGTCGTTCGCTGCCGTAGAGTAGTGAGCAGGCCCGTCCCTGTCAAGGGAACATGAGCGGGTACAGATGATCCATGCCGGGTTTTTGGTCGATCACGCTTGGGGTCTTTCACCGCGGACGGCGGAAAACAGGACCGCGAGCAGCGCAAAGAAGGTTAAGACGAGAATCGTCGTTGAAAAAGCGCTCATGAAGGTTTCCGGCGCAGCGCGCCAGTTTTCGGGCGAGCCGATTTGGCTACCGCTTAAACCTGCGACCGACAGGACGTACCCGAACAGGGTCGCCGATAACGCCACGCCCATGGCACCGCCGGTGCGCGCGGTTGTCGCGATCATGCCGGCGGCGGCGCCGATTTTTTCCGAACTGACGGCACCCAGGATTGAGCTTTGATTCGGCGCATTGAACAATGCCCAGCCGATGCCCCAGACAACCAGCGGCAGCATGATTCTGGGCAACGACGCGTTTATATCCAACGTTGCCAGGAAGAATTGGGCCAAACCGACGATAGCGCAACCGGTGGTGCAAAGCAGGCGGGAGCCGAAGCGGTCCGATAGCGAGCCGGCGATGGGCGCCATAATCATGATGATCACCGAGTCCGCGACGATGATCCAACCGACTTGGGAGGGTGAGTAGCCGAGCAGGTTTTGTAAAAAGAAAGGCAGCAGAAAGTTGATGGCCGATAAAGTGCCGGCGACCAAAAAGAGGCTTGCAACCCCCGCGCTAAACAGCCGGCTGCGGAACATGGACAGAATCAAAATAGGTGTTTTGGCTTTGGCTTCGACGCGCAACAGAAACAATAAGGCGATCACAGAAAGCGACAAGATCAGAAGAAACCGCGGATGTTGCCAGCCGATGCGCGGCAACTGATCGATGGCGTAGATAAACAGAGCATTGGTCAGCAGCAGCAGCAAAGCGCCGGGAACATCGACGGCGATTTTTTCAGTAGTTCTCGTTTCAGGGATGACCTTCCACGCTAGATAAGCGCCAAAGAGGCTGAAAGGCATATTGATATAGAAGATCCAACGCCAGCCGATGCTGTCGATCAGAAAACCGCCGAGGGACGGACCCAGCAGAAAACCGATGTGAAACGCCGTCGAAGTCAGCCCCAGGGCATGGCCCCGTTCCTCCAGCGGCAAATTCACCGAGACGATGGCGCGGCCGTTGGCGGCGATCATGGATCCACCGAGGGCCTGAACGGCGCGGAAAAAAATCAATTGGCCGGGCGTTTGGGATAGACCGCAAACGGCGGAACCGATGACGAATATCAGAAAGCCGAGGCTGTAGAACCGACGCCGGCCAAAAAGATCGCCCAGCCGCCCCATCGTGATGATCAACCCGATCAAAACCAGATCGTAGACCAGGATCGTCCATTGAATGGTCGTGAACGAGGTCTGAAAGATCGTAGTCAAAGTGGGCAGCGCCACCGTGATGGCGCGTTGATCGAGACCGACGATGGTCTGGCCGATGCACACGCTCAACAAAATGAGCCTGGAGGTTCGTCGTGAATCCATTGGGCGATTGGATCGTCCTCTCTCGCTGGGATCGTGTGCCACGGCGCTCCACCATGGCGAAGGCACTATTCGAATATAGGAGAATAGTCAGCAGAAAGTGACTTGTTTTCACTCGCAGCAAGGGTATCTTATCGTGCTCCGGTTGAGGCTTCAACGGGGCGTGAAAAAACCACCAAGACAAGGTTGTTCGTTTACCGGCGCTTGTCTGTCCGACCGTTCCAATCGCAACACCTGAGGACTCACTACCGTCATCTGAGCCGCGCCATTGGGCGAAACGAAGAGAAACAACCTGGATTCCGGCCTACGCCGGAATGACGGGCGTGACATCGTCCCATCGCCTGCTTTGAATTACGAAACGGACCAGTTACGCCCTCTTCAGCGTCACCCCGGCGAAGGCCGGGGTCTAGTCATGGTTCGACTCTACTCACCATGACCCTGAGTTTAATCGAAGTGGTCCGAGTTTCGTCTGGATTCTCGACGGTTCAAGAACCTCGCCGTGCCAAGGGAATCGAGGCATAAAAGCATGCGGGAATGACGGACTTTTAGAGGTCTGGGAATAGGGCTTATGCAGCAAGCTGCGGGAATCTAACTCACTGAGATTCAAAAAAAAGGGGCAGCTAAAACTCCCGCCCCTTTCGAAGTGAAACACCAAGAACTGGTTTATTTAAGACGATCTACGCGGGAGAGACTCCTTCAACTCTTGGCGGAGATCCTCTTTCGCGCGCTTGCGACGCTCTTCCTTTGTGCTCTTAAAGATTCTAGCAGGGGGAGGAAGCTCTTTACGCACGCGCGCTAGCCCCAGCGGAACTCTTTTGGTCTTTTTCTTTGCCGCGGGGCTCAATGGATTGTCCTTTCCGCCCAGCTCTCATCAGACACTGCCGACCCGCCGTGGCGAAAAAGCATTTCGTCGCCATCCGAGTCGACGTTGATTCGGTCCCCCTCTTTGAATTCTCCTTCGAGGATCTTCACCGCCAGGGGGTCCTGAATCAAGCGTTGGATGGTTCGCTTGAGTGGCCGCGCGCCGTAGACCGGGTCATAACCCTTCTCTGCGAGCAGCGCTTTGGCGCTGTCGGTGATTTCAAGCGCCATTTTTCTCTGCGCCAGGTTCTGGCGTAGCCGCTTGAGCTGGATCTCGACAATGGACTTGATCTGCTCGCGCCCCAGGCTGTTGAAGATAATAATGTCATCGATCCGGTTCAAGAATTCCGGCTTGAAGGCGTCTCGCAGCGCTGCCATCACCCGCTGCTCCATTTCTTTGCGGTGGGTGTCAGCCAAATCCTGGATGAATTGGCTGCCCAGATTCGACGTCATGATGATGACCGTGTTCTTGAAGTCGACGGTTCTGCCCTGACCGTCGGTCATGCGGCCGTCTTCGAGGATCTGCAGCAAAGCATTGAAGACGTCCGGGTGGGCCTTTTCAATTTCATCGAACAGCACCACCGAATAGGGCCGGCGTCGCACCGCCTCGGTCAAATATCCTCCCTCTTCATAGCCGACGTATCCTGGAGGGGCGCCGATCAGGCGCGAGACGGAATGCTTTTCCATGAACTCGGACATGTCGAGGCGAACCATCGCCTGTTCGTCATCGAACAGGAATTCAGCGAGGGCACGGCAAAGCTCGGTTTTGCCGACGCCGGTGGGACCGAGGAAGATAAACGACCCGATGGGGCGGTTTTGATCCTGCAGCCCGGCGCGAGCGCGACGGACCGCGTTGGAAACTGCGTGGATCGCGCTGTCTTGTCCCACCACCCGCGCTTTGAGCCGGTCCTCCATCTTGAGGAGCTTTTGAATGTCTCCTTCGAGCATTTTCGCAACCGGAATTCCGGTCCACTTCGCCACCACTTCGGCTACGTCTTCCGCATCCACCTCTTCCTTGAGCATCTTTTGGTCTTTTTGCAGCTCCGCGAGTTGCTGGTTGGCCGCTTCCATTTCCTTTTGGAGTTGAGTCAAGGTGCCGTAGCGCAACTCCGCGGCGCGGTTCAAATCTCCCTGCCGCTGGGCTTGCTGCTGCTCTAGTTTGGTGGCTTCGATTTTCTCCTTGAGCGAACGAATACGCTGAATCGATTCCTTCTCGTTTTGCCAATGGCCCTTGAGCCCATCGGCGGTTTCCCGGAGGTTGTGGATTTCTCGTTCCAGCTGCGCGAGTCTTTCCTTGGATGCCTTGTCTTGTTCGCGCTTAAGGGCCTGCTTTTCGATCTCCAGCTGGAGTATTTTACGTTCTACTTCGTCGATCTCGATGGGCATGCTGTCGATCTCGATTCTTAGCCGGGAGCCAGCCTCGTCGATCAAATCGATAGCCTTGTCCGGCAAGAAGCGATCACTGATGTAGCGATGTGACAGGGTGGCTGCGGCGATAATCGCCCCATCGGTGATGCGCACGCCGTGGTGAACTTCGTACCTTTCCTTGAGGCCGCGCAGAATCGCGATGGTATCTTCAACGGAAGGTTCGCCGACGTAGATCGGCTGGAACCGGCGTTCCAGGGCGGGGTCTTTCTCGACGCGCTTGCGATACTCGTCGAGGGTGGTAGCGCCCACGCAACGCAATTCACCGCGGGCGAGGGCGGGCTTGAGCATGTTGGAGGCGTCCATGGCCCCTTCCGCCGCGCCGGCGCCGACGAGGGTGTGGAGCTCGTCGATGAAGAGGATGATCTGACCGCTGGCCTCGGTGACCTCCTTCAAAACGGCTTTCAAGCGGTCCTCGAATTCGCCGCGAAACTTCGCCCCGGCCACCAGCGCGCCCAAGTCCAGCGCCACCAGTCGTTTTTCCTTCAGGCCTTCCGGCACGTCGCCGTTAACGATGCGGAGCGCGAGCCCTTCCACGATGGCGGTCTTGCCGACGCCGGGCTCGCCGATGAGCACTGGATTGTTTTTGGTTCGCCGTGAGAGGACTTGGATAACCCGACGAATCTCGTCGTCGCGGCCGATGACCGGATCCAGTTTCCCCTTGCGCGCCAAGTCCGTCAGGTCGCGGCTGTATTTTTCTAGCGCTTGATACTTCTGCTCGGGATTCGGATCGGTGATCCGTTGCGCGCCGCGAATGCTGACCAGAGCGTTTAGAATCTTGTCCCGGGATAGGCCAAGGTCTTTAAGAATCTTGCCGGCTTCGCCGCTGTCTTGGAGCATCGCCAGAAGCAAATGCTCCGCCGAAACGTATTCGTCCTTTAGCCCTTCCGCTTCGGCTTCCGCGCCTTCGATGATTTTTTTTAGACGAGGGGTGATGAAGGTCTGTCCGGTGGCCCCGGTGACCTGGGGGATGCGGTCGAGGGCCTTCTGGAGGCGTTCGGTGAGCGAACCCGTGGCCGCTCCGAGTTTTTGTAGTAGGGATAGAACTACCCCTTCCTTCTGGCCCAGTAAGGCAAAAAGAAGGTGTTCAACATCGATTGCTTGATGGTTACGCTTTTCAGCCAGCGATTGAGCCTGCTGCAAGGCTTCCTGTGATTTCGTAGTCAATTTATCAAGACGCATGGTTTCTCCTCATGAATGCCCAAAAGTTAAGCATCATTTCCGTAGCTGTCAAGCGAACGGAAAGCGCTTAACCTACCTGACGAGGAGTGATGTGACGGAGGAAGATTCCGAAAACGCTGATCTATCCCTTGGGGAGTTGAAAAAATTCCAATCCCTGAAACGAAGTTTCTTGGACCGCCGCGGGTATCGGTGTATTGTCCTGCGAAAGCAGAACAATGCCGTGGTCTTTGACGATACTAAAGGGATACTGGCTCGGCTCTACTGGGGTTCCGCGCATTTTCTTTACGACCAGGGTTCGCACCGGGCGATCGTCATTTTGGCCGACCTTAAGAACGAGAACGCCCGCCGCGAGAAACTCTTCGATCCCGTTGGTTAGATGGTGGCTGGCGTGGGGCGGAAGATGGGAAGTGATGAGATTGGTCGTGGACAGATTCAACTGGAGCAAGTGAATCAGCATTCTGGCGTGTTCCTGCACCCGAGTCGCCGAATCACCGGATAGGATCAGCGGCGTGATAGGGTCGATGGCCAGCCGCGTCGCCTCGAGCTTTTTGGCGTAGGCTGCGAGATCCGATACAATTTTCTGCAGATCGACGCCTTTGTCTGCTACCGTTCCGGCTCGACCGCTAAAATAGGGTGAGGCATCCAAGATAGCGAAGCTCTTTTCGTGCACGTATTTTTGTAGATCCCAACCTAACGATTCGGCGGTCTGCAAAATCTCCGCGGGACGTTCATCCACCGTCACGTAAACTGCCTTTTCCCCCTGCGCCAGTCCACTGGTCAAGAACTGCATGCAAGCGGTGGTCTTGCCCGTGCCCGCATCGCCGGTGACGAGATAAGAACGATTAGGAAGGAATCCTCCCTGCAGTAGCGAATCCAAGCCGGAGATCCCGGTTGAGACACGCTGGACAGTCTCGGACGCACTTTGTTTTGCCAAGGTTTCCTCCAAATTGAAAAAAATCGGATCGGGAGGCCGCGACTTTAACCCCTAGATTATCGACAAGCTCCCGGGACTACGGGAGGGGCTGCAAAACGAGTCCATGCTGCTTGACGATGTCGAACTCATGCTGCGCGGGCTTTACGGCTGTGCAACGCATTTTTTCGATCACGAGACTGCGAGCCAACTGTCCTTCTTTCCAGATCATCTCAAGCACAATCGCGCCGGCGACGAGGTATTCCTCGACCCCGTGCATGGCCCGCTCGCCGGTGCGGGGCACGGCGTAAGAGGTGAGGATGTTGGTTGTGGGCATTGTGGTGCGTAGCAGTTTCATAAGCAAGCGTGTCTGATCCTGTATTCGCGTAGTCGTGTCCCGTATCAGAACGAAAGGTCCCGCGGGGTCTAATACCAGCCGCTTGGCTTCCAGCCGATTGACAAAGCCGGCAAGATCGCCGATGGCCTTGTGAACGTCTACGTGTCTCTCCTTTCCGGTTCCGGGGAGTGAGCTCAAATAGGTCCCGGCATTCAAAATCGCCAGCTCCTTTGTCTCGATATGCTTTTCCAAATCCCATCCAAGGGATGACGCTTGTTCGAGAATATCCATGGGTCCCTCGTCGGCGGCGACGTAGATCCCCTTTTCTCCCCGTGCTAGCCCTTCCATAAGGAATTGCAGTGAAAAAACGGTCTTGCCCGTTCCCGGTTCGCCGGTGACGAGGATAGATCGTCCTTTGGGGAAACCGCCCTCGAGCAGTGGGTCAAGCCCCGGGATGCCAGTCGGCACGCGTTCTATCTGGATCATAGTTCCTTCGTTCTGCGATCCTCAAATTGACTTTTTTTCTCCATCTCGTAGCGGGAAGCAAAGGTTTCACTGGCTATCGGCTTCAAGACTTCCATCGACGTTTTCGGCCCAAGCTGAAACGCCATCTCCGGTTATGAGGCGATATCAATGTTTGTTCGTTGTCGGCTTTGATGGTTTCCACCAGTTGTTCAAGCCTATTCAGTTTTTCTTTTTGGGACTCGGTAAGCGTCGGTTCGCCTAGAAGAAAGCCTTTGCTCGGATTCTCAAGCAGAGCTTGTCTGTCGGCCAATTCACTGCGGAGCTTGTTGATTTGGGCCTGAACGTCCCCCTCCAGATCGTTGACCGCTGCTTGCCGCTGTTCCAACATCTGTTCCGTCTGCCCCAGCTCATTCCAAAGCTTTGCCAATTCGGCTCTATCTTGTTCTGCTGTGGCTTCATCCTTATTCGTCGCTTGTAACTGCGCCTCTGTCGCTGCAGGTCCGAGATAGATGATACGTTCTTGGAGCCCATCCATCTCCGCTTTAACCCGCAGCAGCTCGTCATTGCGGCTTTCAAGCAAAGCACGCTTCTCGGCGACTTCCGCAGCCAGCGCGTTGATTTCAGCCTGCAGGTTCTGTTCCGTAACATAGACCGCCGCTTCGCGTCGCTGCAGATCTTCCACCTTCCAGTCGATTTCCGCCTGGAGAGATTCCAGCTGTGACTCAGACTGCCGGCGTAGGTGCGCTATTTCAGCAGCCGCTTTCGTTTCCGCATGTTTAATAGCCAGCTCTGATTGGCTGACCTGGAGCTCAAGACCCTGAATTTCCTCATTGCGAGCTGCCAGCGCCGCATGCCTGTCCACCAATCGACTTTGCAGCTCATTGAGCTGAAGACGCAGGCTTTGTTCCAAGTCGCTGGCCGCGATGCGGTGTTGTTCCAATGCCTGCCCGTTGGCGCGTTCCAGCCGACTGATCTGCTCCAGTAGAGCGCTGATCTGGGTCCGGAGTTCGGCCATCTCGTTGTCACGGCTTTCGATGAGCAACTGTTTGTCAGAGAGTTGTCTATGCAGATCATCGATTTTTGCGCTGAAGACCGACTCCAGCTCCCGTGCCCGGTCGGTGAGAGCCTTGAGAGTGGCTTCTTTTTTCGTCAGCTGGGCGTCCAGGGCTCCGACTTCTGACTTAACCTGCTCGCGAATTTGTTTGGCTTGTGCTGCGGCGAGCAGCTCGGTCTGCCCACGGGCAAACTCCGATCGAGCAAGCTCTTCCCGGAGAGCGGAGATTGCCAACCTCTGCTCTTGGAGTTCCGCACCACCGCGGTCCAACAAGTTCTGCTGCTCCGCGGCCTGCGCCTCAAGTCGGTGCCGCTCGCCTTTGAGATCTTTCTCCAAAGCTCGAATCGTGGTCTGGCGCTCCGCTAAAGCCAGTTGCTGTTTATCCAAGTCAGCTCGCAATACCGCTAGTTCAAGCTGATAGTCTTCTGTCAGACGCGCGATCGCGAGCTGAGCCGTTTTTTCCGCGTCCCCCTTGCTCGACTCTAGTTCTTCTATGTGATTCCGTAGAGCAATAGTCTCCGACCTGGCCCCCTGCAACTCGTACTTCTGATCTTCAAGTACCCGGCGCTCCTCCGCGAGCTGATTGTGGAGGATTTGGAGTTGGGCGTTGAGCCGCTCGCTGGACTCTCTGAACTCCCTCTCCCGTTGAGCGAAAGCCGTGTCCTTTTGCTCCAGCTCCGTGTGAGCGTTGTTTAATTCGTTCCGCAAAGCCGCGCGCATGCGGTCGGCATCGTTTTTGGCCGCTTCGATCTGCGCGCCGGTGAGTTCAAGCTGCTGGATGCGCTGGCGCAGCGCGCTGGTCTCCGACTGCGTGTTCTCAAGCTCAACCGTGCGGTTGTGCAACAGTTGGGATTTTTCCGAGACGGTGGTTTCTAAGTCCCGGAGGCGGGTGTTGAGACTGTCTTCGAGAGCCCTGGCCGCGGCCTGAGATTCCTCGACGGTTTGTCTACTGGCCTGTTGCAGGCGGGTGATTTCTTCCTGTAGATTGTTTGTTCCGGCGGTGAGTTGGTTGATCTCTTGGCTGCGAGCTTCAAGCAGTCCGTGCTTCTCTGCCAGCTGACCCTGCAGATCGTTTGTCCTGGCGGTAAGCTGACCGATCTCCTGGTTCCGAGCTTCAAGTAGCCCTTGTTTGTCTGTCAACTGATTCTGCAGTTCGCCCAGCTGTGTGTTGAAGCTCTGCCGTAAATCGTCAGATTGCGCCTCGTGATCCGCCAGGTGCCGCTCCATATTTCTGAGCTCCTCCTGGCGCGAGATCATCTCCGCTGCGAACTGTTGACAATCAAGCTCCGCATTTCTGGCTGCGGTAGCCGCCGCTTGTTGGCTCGCTGATTCAAGCGTGGCAAGTTGATCCGAAATCGCGCTTAATCTGCCTTGCCAACCGACGATTTCCACATTCCGGACTTCGAGCAGCAACTGCTTTTCGGTTAGCTGGATTTGCAGGTCGTGGATCTGCGACTGCCAGCGACTTTCGGATTCGCGCATGAAGGCTTGACTCTCGGCCAAGCCGTGATCTTTCTCGTTGAGCTGCCCTTGGAGTGCGACCAATTCCGCCTGCAACTCGCCGCGAATTCGCTCCGCTTCGGCCCCTGAAGACCTCCCTGCTTCATGGGCCGCCGATTCTAATTGAGCGATGCGCTCACGAAGAAACGCCGCTTCTGATCCAAGCTGCTCGAACTCCCGATCCCGGCGCTCTAACCATGCTTGGGTTTCCGTTAATTGATTTGCGAGATCGTGAATTTGGCCCTTAAGATTCGCCTCGAATTCAGCTACAGCTGCGTGCTGGTGTTGGAGAGCCTGCTGCTTGTCTCGCAGTTCTGTCCGTAACGCCTCCAGCTCGGATTGGGATTGTTGCCGGACGCGCTCAACTTCGGTTGTAGCAGCGACTTGGGCTTCGCAGTAGAGAGATTCCAGCTCACCGATGCGGTCCTCTAGTCCGGCGATGCGAATGAGAGCGTCACTGAGAGTTCCGTCCTTTGCCTCCAGGAGTTGCTGTGTCTCCGCGAGCTGATTGTGGAGGATTTGGAGTTGGGCGTTGAGCCGCTCGCTGGACTCTCTGAACTCCCTCTCCCGTTGAGCGAAAGCCGTGTCCTTTTGCTCCAGCTCCGTGTGAGCGTTGTTTAATTCGTTCCGCAAAGCCGCGCGCATGCGGTCGGCATCGTTTTTGGCCGCTTCGATCTGCGCGCCGGTGAGTTCAAGCTGCTGGATGCGCTGGCGCAGCGCGCTGGTCTCCGACTGCGTGTTCTCAAGCTCAACCGTGCGGTTGTGCAACAGTTGGGATTTTTCCGAGACGGTGGTTTCTAAGTCCCGGAGGCGGGTGTTGAGACTGTCTTCGAGAGCCCTGGCCGCGGCCTGAGATTCCTCGACGGTTTGTCTACTGGCCTGTTGCAGGCGGGTGATTTCTTCCTGTAGATTGTTTGTTCCGGCGGTGAGTTGGTTGATCTCTTGGCTGCGAGCTTCAAGCAGTCCGTGCTTCTCTGCCAGCTGACCCTGCAGATCGTTTGTCCTGGCGGTAAGCTGACCGATCTCCTGGTTCCGAGCTTCAAGTAGCCCTTGTTTGTCTGTCAACTGATTCTGCAGTTCGCCCAGCTGTGTGTTGAGACGATCCTCCAGTTCCCTCGTAGCAGTGTAATTTTGTTGTAGTGATAAATCTTTTTGCTCCAGCGCCGTCCGCAGCGTAACTAACTCGCTTTGCTGGGTTTCACGGATTTCTGTGGCTGCGCTTGCTGCCGCTTGTGTTTGCGCGACTGTGAGTTCAAGCGCTTCGACGCACTGCCGCAGCGCAACAGCCTCAGACTGCGTGTTTTCAAGCTCGGCGGTACGGTTGTGCAACAGTTGGGATTTTTCTGAAACTATTGCTTCCAGCTCTCGGATGCGCCCATGCAGACTTTCTTCCAGCGTCCTCGCCGCGGCCCTAGCTTCTTTAACTGTCTGCTTGTTGGTCAGTTCGAGACAGGTGATTTGCTCCTGTAAATCGTTTGTCCTGGCGGTGAGCTCGCCGATTTCTTGGCCGCGAGCTTCGAGCAGCCCATGCTTCTCTGCCAACTGACCCTGCAGATCATTTGTTTTGGCGGTGAGTTCGCCGATTTCTTGGCTGCGAGCTTCAAGCAGCCCGTGCTTCTCTGCCAGCTGACCCTGTAGATCGTTTGTCCTGGCGGTGAGCTGACCAATTTCTTGGCGGTGCTCTTCGAGCAGCCCTTGTTTCTCGGTCAACTGATTCTGCAATTCGCCCAACTGGCCGTTGAGACGATCCTGCCATTCTCTGCTCGCGGCATCATTTTGTTGCAGTGATAGATCTTTTTGCTCCAGCGCCGTCCGCAGCGCGACGGCCTCAGACGTAGCGCTCTGTAGCGCGGCTGTGCGATTTTCAAGGAGTTCCGCTTTGGCCACGAGCTGGCTGTGCAAATCTCGGATCTGTGTGCGAAGTTGATCTTCAACTTCCTTAACGGAGGCCTCAAGACTCTCGAGCGCGAATTCCTTGCCCTCGAGTTTTGTCGTCAGAGTGGCCAGCTCGGCTTCCAAGGCTTCCCGATTGCGGGCCGTTTCGATGGCGGTGGTTAGCTGTGCTTTTTGAAGGGTTGATTCCAACTGCACGATGCGTTGACGCAACCCGTCGGCGTCGGATCGGGCTAGGTCAAGTTCGGGTTTCCGGGCTGCTAACAAATGTTGGCTAGCGAGCAGCTGATCGCGTAGCTCTTGAACCTGGCCTCGAAGGCTGCGCTCTACTTGTTCAGCGAGTGCTTGTTGGGTTTCAAGAGAACCCTCTTTTTGCTTAAGGTCATTTTGGAGTGCGGTTAGCTCTGCTTGAAAGCGTTGACGAATTCTCGCCGTATCGTTCGCCGCCGTTGCCTGGGCTTGCTTGACGTAAAGCTCCATCAGGCGGATTTGCGTGAAGAGAATTTCGATCTCGTTTACCAAGAGGAGGGAAGGATGATCGTAGGACTTGCTAGATTCCATAGCGGGACCCCAATGCTGCACTTACCGAACAATGGTCTCTCGACGCGTAGCGACGAAACGAAAGAAAGACCGATTGCCAAAAACGTGCCACCGAGTAATTATAAAATTCCACGAAACCGGCTATTTAGCTTTCTCGGGGAGGGAGGCGCCAGTAGCCTTTGCCATAAAACGCAGAATTCTGGACAAAATCGAAAAACCTTGGACAAAAATGTCTCGCGACCTCGGGGCGATGGCCAACTAGTTGGGAAGTTTGGCGGTTCGTAGAATGGCCAAGATTGTCTTCCGTTGGCTCGCGAGCGACGAATTGAAATGGCACACAGGTACGGTTAGAATCCGGCGCTATGTCACGCTTTTTTAGAAAGAATATTGCCGCTCTTGAAGGCTATGTTCCTGGAGAGCAACCCCGCGACGAAGGGATCATCAAGCTCAATACCAACGAAAACCCTTACGCTCCTTCACCGCGGGTTTTCGCGGCACTTCGCAAAGCGATTAACCCTTCGCTGCGTCTCTATCCGGAGCCCTTGGCGGACAGTTTGCGAACCGTCGCGGCTCGCGTCTACGGAGTTAAGCCGGAGAATATTCTCGCCGGCAACGGCTCAGATGAACTTCTCTCGATTCTGATGCGCTGTTTCGTCGGAGCCCATGAACGGGTCGCCTTTCCGGTGCCGACATATTCCCTCTACGACAGCTTAATCGAAATCCAAGAGGGAGAGCGAATCGGCGTGGCTTATTTGCCGGATTTTTCCGTGCCGGAAGAATTGGCAGCGCACAAGGCGCCACTTACGTTTTTGTGCAACCCGAATTCCCCTTCAGGAACTCTGGTTCCGCTTCGAGACATTGAAAGGCTCGCCCGCGCGGTGTCGGGCATCCTGGTGATCGACGAGGCTTACGTTGACTTTGCCGCGAACGAAGGCGCATCGACGTTGCCGTTGATTAGACGCTTTCCCAATCTGGTGGTGTTGCGGACTTTCTCAAAGTCTTTTTCGCTTGCCGGGCTGCGCATCGGGCTGGCCTTTGCGTCCGAAGAAATCATTTCCGGTATGATGAAAGTAAAGGACTCGTACAATTTGAATCGCTTGAGCCTGGTGGCAGCCGCGGCTGCCTTGGAAGATATGCCTTGGATGACGCGTCATGCGCTGCGGATCCAGCGCAGTCGCGGGCAGCTCACCGCCGGGCTGACGCAACTGGGCTTTTACGTCTATCCGTCCCATGCTAATTTCGTCATGGCGCGAAAGACCGGGCAGAATCTGCGAGGGTTGTACGAAAGGTTAAAAAGCCGGAAGATTCTAGTGCGTTATTTTGACGTGGCGGGCTTGCAGGACTGTCTTCGAATCACGGTGGGCACGCCCCAGGAAATCCGCTCGTTGCTGAAGGAGATGAAAGCCATCGAAAGTAATCCGATGGTGTCATAATCATTGCCGCAAACGAAGGGGGTCGAAATGGACCGAATCAAAGTCCAAGAGTTGGACCACATCGTTCTCAACGTCGGTGATATCCACCGTTCGCTTGAGTTTTACACCGACGTGTTGGGCTTGCGGGGCGAGCGCGTCGACGAGTTCAACGCGGGGAAGGTCGGGTTCCCTTCCGTGCGCATCAACCAAGACACCATTATCGATTTATTCCCGACTCAAGTTTCTCCGGATGCGGCCAAAGCGGGAGAGAAGGCCAAGGGAAATTTGAATCACTTCTGTTTGGTGGTAGAGCGAGAGGACTTCTCAGGGATCGTTGATTATCTGGCGAAGCATCAAATCACTGTCCGCGAAGGACCCGTCTCCCGATGGGGCGCGCGGGGCAGGGCGACCTCCGTCTATTTTCTCGACCCTGACGGAAACGAGATCGAGATCCGTTGCTATTAGATTCGGATGATCGCGCGCGCCGTTGGCTTTACCAGGCGCGAGCAAGCTACGCGTTCTTGGTTTCCTCCAGCTTGATCTTTACTATGCGTCTGCCCTCCATGTCGACGATCGTAAGCCGGTAGCCGTTGTGTTCGACTTTTTCACCGCCGCGTGGAATCCGTTGTAGTTTCGCTAAAACAAAGCCGGCCAGGGTGTGATAATCTGGCGACTCGTCGAACGGTAGATTGAAGTCGGACTTTAAATCTTTCAGCAGGGCGGAGCCCTGAATGATCATGGAACCGTCGGGGAGGCGCTCCACGGGGCCTCGCTCCTCCCGGTCGTATTCGTCACGAATCTCTCCCACGATCTCTTCCAGCAGATCTTCGAGGGTGGCCAACCCCTCCACTTCGCCGAACTCGTTAACCACCAAGGCCATGGCAAGGCGGCGGCGCTGCAGTTGCTTGAGAAGTGCGCTGGTGCGGAGCGAGCTTGGCACAAAGAATGCCGGATGGAGATGATCACGGATGTTAAAGTCGGTCTTTTCTTGCAGTGCCTTAAACACGTCCTTGTTGTAAAGAATGCCGATAATCCGGTCCAATTCCCCATCGTATACCGGAATCCGAGAGAAACCGCTCTCAACGAAACTTCGGGCCACCTCCTCCAGCGAGGCGTGGACTTCGAGGGCATGCATTTCGGTTCGGGGTAACATGACAGCTTTCACCGGCGTATCGGCAAACTCGAAGACGCTGTGGATCAGTTCCTTTTCTGTTTCGTTGAAAATTCCTTTGGCCGCGCCCTCGCGAATCAGGGACTTCACTTCATCAACGGAAATGAAGCTGGCCCCTTCGGTTTCCTTGACGCCAAAAATCCAGAGCACCGCATTGCTGGACGCAGTCAGAGCCTTTACCAAAGGCGAGCTGATCCGAGAAAGTAAATCAATGATCGGCGCGGTGCTGCAGGCGATGCGTTCGGAAAAACGCAGCGCCAGTGTTTTCGGAACCAATTCCCCCAAGACTAACGACAAATAAGAAATCGGCAGCACGACCAGGAGAATGGCAATGAACTCCGCCCACCGGGAAACCAACGGGACCGGCAAAGCTTCAATCTTTGGCTGGAGGTAGCCGATGGCTGCGGCACCGCCGATGGCCGACGCCAAAGAGCTGACCACGGTGACGCCGATCTGCACGGTGGCCAAAAACCGATCTGGATCATTTTTCAGCCGCGCCATTGCGGCGGCCGCTTTTAAGCCCTTTTCCAAAAGGGCGTCGATGCGGCTTTTGCGGGTGGCGATAATCGCAATTTCGGCTGCGGCGAAAAAGCCGTTTGCCAGAATCAAAGCGAATATCAGGCCTGGCTCTAGCCAAATAAATTGAGAGATCATGAATTACGTCTCCTATTTTTCTCCGGTTCTCAAACCGGAGAAAACGGCGGCGATGATTTGCAGCGCTAACAAAGGACTTCGATGCAGGTGGGCCAAGTCTTCGAACTGTGACTGGGCATCAGGTAGATTCTAACGCTCCGCCTGCAAAAGGCAAGCGGCATGATGACCTCCTGAAGCCGGGTCGATAAAACGATGGCGGCGTGGACCTCAGCCGCGCCTGCCGTAAGTCTTCGTTTTCGGTTTACGCTTTGTGTGTCTTTGCAGTAGGATGGCGCTGTGGAGAACAGAGAAGCAGAAAAGCGGAACGAAGGATCCACCCTGCAGGGAACGATCAGTCGAATTACCTATCAGCATCCCGACACGCGCTACACGGTTGCGCGCATTGAGATCGACGGCGCTTCGAGCGTAACGGTGGTCGGCGCGATCTTTCCGGTTGCTGAAGGCGAAGAAATCAAGGTCACCGGGTCCTGGAAGACCCACCCGCGCTACGGCTTGCAATTTCACGTCTCCCATTGGGAGAAAGTCGATCCGGCGACCATCGAAGCAATCGAAAAATATTTAGGCTCCGGTTTGATCAAAGGGATAGGGCCGATGTACGCAAAGCGGCTGGTTGCTGCCTTTGGCCTTGACACCCTAAGGGTTTTATCTGAGGAGCCGCTGCGCATTTTAGAGGTCGATGGCATCGGCGAGGTTCGCGCGCGTCGCATCATGCAAGCATGGCAAGACCAGCGGGGCATGCAGGACGTCATGGTGTTTCTCCAGGGACACGGCGTCGGCGCGTCCATGGCGCTCCGGATCTACCGTGTCTTTGGTTCCGAGACGGTGGCTCAGATCAAAGAAAATCCCTACGTTCTAGCTCAGGAGGTTCACGGCATCGGCTTTCTGCTGGCCGATCGCATCGCGAGCAGCATCGGCATCCGCGGCGATTTCCCTCTCAGACTGTACGCAGGGGTCTTGCACGTGATGAGAGAGTTTGCCGACCAGGGTCATTGCTTCGTCCCGTTGGAGACCTTGAAGCGCAATGCGGCCGCGATTCTAGGTGTGGAAGAAGATCCCGTGGATGCCGCCGTTGCAAAGCTTCCG
The DNA here is from genome assembly GCA_036794995.1 of Thermodesulfobacteriota bacterium. GTDB lineage: Bacteria > Desulfobacterota > Binatia > UBA9968 > UBA9968 > DAIRFP01. The sequence goes on from DAIRFP010000036.1 coordinate 25,301, forward strand.
GCAGCGAGCAAGTTGGTTCTCCA
>DAIRFP010000036.1:25333-31588 GCA_036794995.1 Thermodesulfobacteriota bacterium
ACACAGGTCTTCCTGGAAGAGCTCTATCACGCCGAGCGGCGCGTGGCGGCGGCCTTGGACAACTTGCTCTCGACGGCGTCCTCGTTGCAGGGAGAAAAAATCGCCGGCCCCTGGCATCATTCTGGCGAAACGTCTCGCGGATTCATTGACTTGGCAACCCCCGAGCTCTTCGGCCCATCCACCGTGACCCTGGATGAAGATCAGGTTCATGCCACCCAGCAGGCCTTGCGTGAAAAGGTTCTGGTCATTACCGGGGGCCCGGGAACCGGCAAGACGACTCTGTTGACGGCGCTCCTGACGATTCTTCGCCGTGCCAAAGTGTCATTCGTGCTGGCGGCACCGACGGGCCGGGCGGCCAAGCGGATGACGGAGAGCGCCGGAGAGGACGCCATGACGATTCATCGCCTGTTGGAGTACAATCCCCGGGAGGGCGGATTTCAGCGCAGCGAAGACAATCCGTTGCAGGTCGATTTCGTCATCGTCGACGAGGCGTCCATGGTGGACCTGGTGTTGATGGATCACCTGTTGCGGGCCGTGGACCCGCACAGTCATCTGATCCTGGTCGGCGACGTCGATCAGCTTCCTTCGGTGGGCCCGGGGAGCGTGCTCCGGGATCTGATCGATTCCCGCGTCATTCCAACGGTGGTGCTGCATCGCATTTTTAGACAGGAGCGCCAAAGCTTGATCGTCGTCAATGCTCATCGAATTCTTGAGGGCCATAACCTGGTCTTGGGCGACCCGAGCGAAAAGAGGGATTTTGTTTTCCTGCCGCGGGAATCAGAGGCAGAAATCCTCCTGACGGTCAAGGAACTCCTGCGCGAGCGCATTCCGCAGTCGCTGCAGTTGGCCCCCCAAGAAGTGTCGCAAACCATTCAAGTATTGACGCCGATGCATCGTGGCCTCCTGGGCACGATTAATCTAAACCGCGAGATGCAAAGTTTGCTCAACCCCGTCAGCGAAACCTTGGACCGGGGCGGCTCGACATTGCGGTTGGGTGACAAAGTGATGCAGTTGCGCAACAACTACGACAAAGGGGTTTTCAACGGCGACTTGGGTCGCATCGCCGCCATCGACCGGGAAGAGGGTAGTATCAAAGTCGATTTTTACGACAAGTTGGTGGAGTACGAATCCGACGAGCTGGACGAGATCAATCTGGCCTATGCGACGTCGGTGCACAAGAGCCAGGGAAGTGAATATCCGGCCGTGGTGATTCCGCTGCACACCTCCCATTATTTGATGCTACACCGCAGTATTCTCTATACGGCGGTCACCCGAGGTAAAAAGTTGGTTGTCCTGGTGGGCAGTCGTAAGGCACTGGCGATGGCGATCCGCAACGTTCGCCTGGAGAAGCGAAATACCGGCTTGAGGGAAAAGTTGATGGAGCTTTCGAAACCGCAGGGAATCCGCTAGTTTTGTTGGAACAGCCGGCCGAGTTCTTTGTTCTCGTGCGAAACCCCAAGTTTTTTTAAGCAAGCCCAGAGCGTAGCCTGATTGCTGCTCACCACGGGCTTGCCGAGATCCCGCTCCAACTCCACGATTGCTTCAATCATCTGCGTGTTTGTGCAGCTCAGAAAATAGCCGTCGGCGTCGGGTCGCGTATTCGCTTTGACGATCTTGATCCATTCTTCCGGCGTCACCTCGCTGTAGCCGTCGCTTTCGAGCCCGAGCCCCAATTCGTGGAGCACGGTAAAGCCGGTTTCGGTGAGGTATTGGACTTCGTGCTCGTTGGTTTGTTTGACGTAGGGACTGATGAGCACGAGCTTCTTGATGCTGAAATAGGTGAATGCCTCCCGGATAGCCTGGGCCGTGGTGATCGTCGGGCAGCCGCTGGCGCTTTGAATGGTTTCCACTAAGGCGGCCTCGTGGGCGAGCCCATTTTCCATGGAATTGGCGGTACAGTGAAAAACAATCAAATCAGGCTTGGTGTCGGATAACGCTTCTGCAGCTTCGCTGAGGGATTTCTTCAACTCGCTAGGCGGCTTGCGCCACTGGCCGGTCATGCGCAGCCGTGTAATGTAAATGCCCGTGCCCGGCGGCGCGTACTTGTTGAATTGCGGCTCGGTGAGCCGGTTACCAGACGGAATTATCAAACCGATGCGTGGTTGGGTGCTCATAGTCCCGGCCCTCCGAGGTTGTAAAATCTTCGCGCATTGCCGTGCAGGAAGGCGGCTTTGTCCGCGGCGGTCAGCTCTTGGTTCTCCAACAATTCGTTGATCTCATGTTTGCAGAATTCGTTGTTGACCTCGTGGGGGTAGTCGCTGGAGAAAACCCAGGGTTTGTTGCCGATTCTTCTGACCGCATGGGCGATGTCGGGCTCTTCCCCTTCGCAGCCGACAAAGATCCGTCCGGCATCGATGTGGCGGGCGATATATTCGCTCACTTTCTCCTTGGGCTTGAGATCCAGGAAGCGTTTGCGCGGATCATGTTGGATATGGGTTTCCCAGGAGCGGTCGAAGCGTTCCAGGCAAACCAGAAACCAGGCTACGCCGCCTTCCATAAAACCAAACTTCACGTTGGGGAATTTATCGAAGACGCCGTTGAAAACCATGCCGCCGAAGGAGATCATCTGGCCGAAGGGATGTCCCAAAGAGTGAACCGGCGCATACGGGCTCAGATCATCCAATCCTAGGTTCTCGTGGGCGCCGCCGTGGACGCCGATGGCGCAGCCGAGTTTGTCGGCCTCTTCATAGATTGGCCAGTAGCGTTGATCGCCGAGGTTGGCTTGAATCCCCGTCGAAGGCAGCATCGCCCCGCGCATACTTAACTCTGTGACGATTCGACGAAGCTCTTCGATCGCTGCGTGGGGTTCTTGCAGCGGAACCAAGCCCATGCCGCTGAATCGCGGGCTGCGCTTCATGTACGTATGGTGAAGCCAATCGTTGTACGCGCGGGCGACATCGATGGCCCAGTCGCGGCTGACGATCTTGCCGAAAGCGAGTCCGAGCGTGGTGTAAAGAACGGTGGATTCGATACCGACGTCTTCGAGAAACTCCACCCATCCGTCGGGCCCGACTTTATTGAACGCGCCGGGCTGGAAATCATGCAAATTGGACGAATGCAGATGATCGAGCGGCGGGAACGGATTGAAAAAAGGATGGGTATCGTATTTTTCCCGGTAGACGGCGGGCATGAAATCGACGATGGCTCTAGTATCTTCAATCACGTGACCGTCGCCGTCGATGATCGTCTGACCGTTGAATGGCATAAGCGTTCTCCTCTCCGTTACTGGTTATATATCACTAAACTACGGTAGCCTATCAAGACGGAGCGGGGAGTTTCAAGTTTCGGTTCGAGTTAATTCGCAGCAGAAATCTGTAACCAGGGAATTGCAATATCATCGCTCGTCTCCACGCGCGCAGGTTCAGGAGCCGGTGCCGCCGAACCATTTCCCATAGAGCCGATCGTAGGTGCCGTTCTCTCTGATTTTCAGGAGCGCTTCATTGACCGGTTTCCGATAAGGACTGTTGGAGGGGAAGAGGATGCCGTAGCTCTCTTTGCGAAAAATATTGCCGACGACCTGTATTTTTCCTTTACCTTGGTGGGATGCATAGTAGAGCAAGACCGGCGCGTCGTATACGACGGCATCCGCCGAGCCTTGCTGTATTGCTTGAAGAGCCTCCTCCACGCTGGCGAATTCCATTGCCTCGATATTCCGGCTGCGCAAATAATCCATGGAGGTGCTGCCCTTCACCGTGGCGACCCGTTTGCCGGGAAGATCTTCCGGGCCGCTGATATCTCCGCGCAACTGTTGAAGGGTCAGGGAAGAGGTTACGGAGGCGGTGAAGTAGGCGATAAAAACCACGCTGGCAAACATCCACACCACAGCGACGATCCGCGCCAGAGCCGCGCGCGGCATCTGGTCAGCTTGGGTTGCGAGCGTGGAGGCCGCCCACCAGCAAGCTTCGAAGATGCCGGGAAAGTACGACCGATGAGTTAGCATGCCAGTGGAATTTTTTCGCTCGAAGAACCAAACAAGATGAGCTGGGATGAGGATCATGAGCAGAACGAGGCCGAGGATCGGCAATGCGGCGGATGAAAAGAGTCCAGCGATGATCGCGGCAACGATGCCACCATGCGTTCCCTGCGCGGGGGTGAGGATCTGCAGCCCGGCGTCGAACATTGGCTGAGAAAAGTCCCAGTCGATCTCTCGCTCGGCCGTAATGGAGATTGCGGCAATCGCCAGATCCACTTCTTTGGAACGAGTCGCCTCAAGTAGCTCCTTGACAGAGGGTTTCATGACGAACTCAAACTGAGCATTGATCTGGCTGCTGATCTCTTGCCAAAGCTCGATGCTGAAACCGGTGAGTGCCCGGTTATCTTCAAAGACAAAGGGTTTGATTATCCGCGTGGCGACGCGAAGCCTCTGTTCCTTTGGTTGGGAGAACGCAGAAGCCGGCGCCAAGCAGATAAACATGATCGCTACTAACCCCACAGCGAAGATCACCCTATCGAGTAAAGTCGCCGGCTGAAAGGTTGGAAAAGGGCAGCGAGCAGCGGTTGGTTCTAGGGTCAACTATGGCCTACTGAATAGTGGCGGTCAGCACGAGGTTGCTTTCGCTGGAGCTGACGCGGTCGCGGTAGCCGAGGATCTGGCGCGTTATTTCGTGCATCCGGGTTGTCGAGCCGCCAAGGGAAACCGGTTGTCCGCTCGGCACGATGAGCTCCGTCGTCGCTTCGGTGAAATCGATGGCTCCCGATCTGTCGGTTGAAAAGTAACTGATTCTCGGCGTCAGGCGCACCCGGACCCGGTTGTCGGGAAGCACGCTCGCGTTGACCCGCAGCGATGTGCCAACGTTGGTGAACACGATTTGGCTCTGGATATAACCGCCGCCGGCGGCGTAGTTGTGGTAATACGCAACCTGAGGGTTAGGCACCTGGGTTGCCACCGACAAAATCGACTCGCCGCCGTCTTGGACCAGGGTAAAAATGCCGGTAGAACGCTCTACCGTCGTCTGCCTGTCAACGGCGGTTAGACGGCCGGAAGGCTGTACCGTGCCTCTGCGGATGATCACACTCCCCGATCCTTGCACCGCCTCCTGGCTCTGGGTGCCTGACTGCTGGGACTCAACCAGCACCTTTATTTGCCGGCGGCTTTGCGCGTTACCGATGGGCGGCAGCCCCAGCATCAGGCACATCAGAGCAACCGTGAACCGGATACAACTATACGATTTCATTTCCATAGGGCTCAAGCTTAGCGACCAGCTGGCAGAAAAGAGAAGTCCGCCAGCTTCATCGGATCGAAATCCGCTGGGATGGATCGCTCCTGGCGCAGGATATCAAGGTAACCTCGGGCGACCTTGGGATTTAGGCGCCCGTCTTTATTCAGAAGGCTGACCAACGTTGCGTAGGTATTTTCCGCTTCAGTCTGGTTGACCTTGAATTTCTCGACGATCATCTTGGTACTCTCGGCGCGATTGGCGCGCAACCAGGCGAGCGAATCGAATACTGCGGCGACCGTCCGGCGCACCGACTCCCGGTTGTTTTTGATCTCAGTTTGCGATGTCACCAAACCAACGTAGGGAATGTCGGCCAAATCACCCAGTTGCATGAATTTCTTGTAGCCCAGGGAGACCGCTTTGTCGTCGAAGGGAGGCGTCAAAACCGTGCCGGCGACGCGGTTGGTGGTGAGCGCAAGGAAACTGTCCGCCGTGCCTCCGGTGCTGATGGCGCCGACGTCTTTCTCGCTGATCTCGAACTTTTTCAAGAACGCTTGGAAAAAATAGTGTGGGGAAGTGCGGATACCCGAAACCGCGATGGTTTTGCCGATTAAGTCTTGCGGCTTGTTGATGTCCTTGTGCGTGACTAAAACCCACGGCGAAGTGTCGCAGAAGCTGATAAGGATGACCAAAGGCAGGCCGGCCGTCGCCGCGGAAATACCGTTGGAAACCGATGTCAAGTAAGTAATGTTGCCGTTGATCACGGCCTGGGCCTGGATCGGTGTGCGCATCTGAATGTACTCGGATTCTATTCCGTATTTCTTAAACAATCCTTTTTCACGGGCAATGTAGTAGGGCATGTAAGAAAACGCCAGGGAAGGGAACCCGATACGAATTTTATACGGACTTTCGGCGGCGTGGCTGACGGCGGCAGCCAGTAGAAATACATGCAGACCGACCGCTGCGATTAGAGACAAGACCGATTGTGATATTTGCCGTGTCCGCGATGCAAAAGTCTTTTCACCCTCACCCTCCCCTCTTCCATCGAGAGAGAGGATATAAGAGCTGGCAGAGCAGGAAGAAGGAAATAGGCCCAGAT
>DAIRFP010000242.1:0-7350 GCA_036794995.1 Thermodesulfobacteriota bacterium
GATGACCATGGAACAGCGAGCAGCAGAGATACACGATGGACTGAAACACCCGGTGATCGATGGCGACGGCCACTGGATGGAGCCGATTCCGATCTTCCTCGAGTGCCTCCGCGAAGTGGGTGGCGCGAAATCAGTCGATCAAATCAGAGCGCTGTGGCGCGGAAGGGACGCCTGGTATCGGGCCACACCGCAAGAGCGTCAGCACAGCCGACTTCGTCGGGCCATATGGTGGGGTGTGACGAGCAATACCTACGACAAGGCGACAGCACTGCTACCCTCCTTGCTGAACGAACGCCTGCCCGAATTGGGCATCGACTTCGCGCTGATCTATCCGAGCTTTGGCCTCACCATCAACGGCATAACCCAGGATGACCTGCACCGGGCCGCGGTCCGTGCCTATAACATGATGACGGCTGACATGTTCGCGCCTTATGCCTCAAGGTTTGCGCCGGTCGCCATTATCCCCTCCCATACGCCGGACGAAGCTCTTGAGGAGCTGGAATACGCGGTCGGGCAGCGTGGCTTCAAAGCGATCATGCTGCGGGGAAACCAGGAGCGACCGATCCCAAGCGCGGCGGAGGGAATCGATCGGCAGAAGGCCGCCTGGTACTGCGATACCATCGCACTCGATAGTCCCTACGACTATGAGCCGCTCTGGAAGCGGTGCGTCGAGCTCGGCGTGGCCGTGACGCAACACTCAGGCAGCGGACGCTGGCAGGATCGCGCGTCCATCAGCAACTTCACATACAACCACGTCGGCCACTTCGCCGAATCGAATCACGCCTTCGCGCGGGGCGTTTTCCTGGGTGGTCTCGTGCACCGCTACCCAAGCCTCAATTTTGGCTTCATGGAAGGCGGAGTGAGCTGGGCCTGTCAGATGTGCCTCGACTTGATCGAACACTGGGAGAAGCGCCGCCGCGCCGGGCTGCAATATCCGAGCGCAACCAAGGTCGCCGAGCTGCATCAGCTTATCGACAGGTATGGCGATCAACGACTGAAAGCCAACTCCGACGCGATCATGAACCACTTGGATGTGTTCCGGCCAGATTGCAGTCTTGAAGAACTCAGCCGCCCTGAGCATGTTGTGGACGATTTCGAGGCGGCAGGAATCAACTCAAAAGAGGATGTCCGGGCAGTCTTCTCCGGCAACTTCTACTTTGGCTGCGAGGCGGACGACCGCGCAACGATGTGGGCCTTCGATCCCCGCATGGGCGTCCGGCTTCGGCCGGTCTTCAGCTCCGACTTCACGCATTTCGACGTGCCCGATTTCAGGGAGGTGATTCCTGAAGCGTTTGAGATGGTGGAAAAGGGCTTCATGACGGAGCAGGATTTCCGGGAGTTCACCTTCACCAACGCCGCGCGTCTGCACACGGGCAACAACCCAGACTTCTTCAAGGGCACCGTCGTCGAGCAAGCGGTGGCCGATGAGCTTGGACTGAAGGCGAACGCGTCAGCAGCGAAAGCCTAACAGGCTGCTGAAAAAGACTCCCAGGCCTCGTTACGCTCAATCGCCGCGCGCGAATTCGTGTTCGTGTGGCGCGTTCGTGCGGAGAGAGAACTCATCAATAACGTGTTAATAAGTAGCCCGCCTCACCGCAAGAAGGTCGCCTCTTTTAGTACCTGATAGAGCGGAGCAAAGTCGGTCACCTGCGATAGAGCCACTTGATTGACCTTGGCCTCAGCCAATTGATCGTCGACAATGGCCTGCAGGTTTGTCTCATCTACAGTGCCATCCTTAGCGAAATTGTTGATCGAGAGATCATAGACCCCTTCGGCCATTTCTCGATCGACTTTGAGCCAGTTCACCATCGTATCGAGTGTCGCGCTGCGATTTTCCTGCATGTATCGTAGCCCTTTCACGTTCGCCCTAAGAAAGCGCTTGACCTGATCAGGCTGCTCCCGCAACCTTTTGACGCTGGCACCGATGGCCCCGGCGAGTATGGAGTAATGATCGGCTGCATTGAGCAGGATTTTGTAGCCGCTTTTTTTCGCCCTGAACGCCTCGCTGTATTCCATCAGCCCGGCATCCATCGAGCCCGACATCAGGGCCGGGAGACGTGAGCCGGGACTAATCACCTTGAAGACAACATCCTTATCCGGATCTAAACCGTACTTTTTAAGGATCACGCGCGTGGCGATGTGCTGACCACCGGCCAATCCGGCTACGCTCATAACTTTGCCTTTGAGATCTTTGACCGAGTTCGCTTCCGGCCGTACCACCATGGCCCAGAATGGCTTCACCGTGGTTACGAACAACATTCGGACCGGCAGTCCCCTCGCGGCCGACAAAACCGTCGAGCTTCCGCGTAGAGTGAAATCAATGTCACCGGTAACCAGCGCGGCCCGGTCGACATCCGACCGGGTAAGGATCAATTTGACGTCCAAGTTTTGTTCCTTGAAGAAGCCGCGCTGCAAGGCAATCGCAACAGGAACGTTTAGAATCCCGGGGCCCTGAAAGGATACGGTAATATCGTCCAAGGCAAAGACCGGAGCGCTTTTGAGCTGGGGCCCGAAGAGCGCCAATATGAAGAAACAGAAACTGAAAGCAAAGATCATCGTTCTTCTCCTGCGCGCCGAGGCGTTCTTCGCCGTCATTTTTTCCCTTTGAAATAATCCGCGTTCACCCGGACAAAGTGTTGCCACTTTTCCGGAACCTGAGTGTCGGCAAAAATCGCCTCAACCGGGCATACTGGCACACACGCGTCACAATCGATGCAGTCGTCTGGATCAATAAATAACATCGCGTCAGCGTCAGTGCCGTGGATACAATCCATCGGGCAAACATCCACGCAGGCTTTGTCCTTGACGCCGATGCACGGTTCCACGATTACATATGCCATTGCGTTGTTTTCCTTATCGGTTAACCCAGCGCTCTTCGGCAAACGCGAAGGAGTTAGTTGAGCGCAGCTCTGGCAGCTTGCTTGGGATCATGCAGCGGCTTGTGCTGCAGGTTGGTGTGCTTTACCTGGCAGCCTGGGGTGGTACAGATCGCAGGCTCAGGCGCATTGTCATAGCCTAGCCATTTCATGTGGCGCCAGGGTCTCTTCCCCCAAAAAAGATCGTCCATCCAGAGCAGCGGCTTGATGACGAGTACGCGCAATGGAATCGGCGTCAACTTGATCGACTTCACTGCCAGAGTATGCCACCAAGCTTTGGGCTTGTTATAGCAACAGGACGAAACGCAAATAACACAATTCGTCCACTTGTCCCGGCCCGCCAATCTGTATTTGTAGCAGCTATCGACATTGATACGGTACTTCTCGACGCCATTGACGATTTCCTTACCGCCGAAGGGAATGCTCTTGGAGGGGCAAGTCCGAGCGCATTTCATGCAATATTTGCAAACCTCTTCGACACCGATATCGACGGGCTCATCGACTGCGAGCGGCAAATCCGTCGTCACTACGGACAGATGTATGCGGGAACCGTATTCTTCATGGATCAGCATGCCATGGCGTCCCAGTTCCCCTAGCCCCGCGTTCACCGCCAGAGGTATAGGATTTACGACGCCCTTGGCGTAATCGTGGGACTGCGCGGGGTAACCCATCTCGCGGATATAGCTGGCCAGCATGAACGTCGTCGGAATCATGCGTTGATTGCCGAGCCCATACTCGGCGTCGGAAATTCGGCTGTTGTTACTCAGAAACCTGTAGTAATCGCTGGAGAAGCCGAGACAGATGGCATAGCGATGAGGCACGTGTACGGGATCGCCGATTTTTTCTCCCGCGGCCGGATTGGCTTTGGCGCGGTGCGAATAAACATAAGCCTGGTCGAGGTGGGTGATCCCGACCACGTCGGCGCCGAAGAACCGCGCGACTTCTTTGATTCTGCGGGCCATTTCCTTTGGCTCAGCAATTGGAACCGGATTTGGATTCACTGCCCCTTCGGGCACTTTTTTCATAACCAATTGCAGACAATTATTTGGGTCACCGCCGCCTACGCCGAAAATTCGCCTGAAAGGATCTTGGCCGGCGCGTGTCTTACGCCAGTTCAGAAGCCGTTCTCCCAGTTCGCCGCGCTCGACTCTGGGATGCGGCGTGGTCCGCTCATCGACCTGTTGCTGTGATCCCACGACACGATAACTACGAGGCTTCGCTAGTCTTGTTGTCCACATGGTCCAGTCTCCTTGAGGAAACGCCGTTCGAGCAGAAAGCAAATATTGCGCGGAAAGTACTACACTATCGAAGACCGTGTCAAAGCAGAGCGCATTGGGGGTTGCAGCATCCGCCGGGCATTGCACGGTTCAAATCTTGGACCTATGAGATTAGCAGGCTTGCAGACAGGTACTGTCCGCTTCACGGTAGACCGCCAACCCTTAAAGAAAATTTGGCGCTAATGTTCTTTGACAGGTTGAACCCCGAATAGTATGAATCGTCTCGTACGAGTCCCGGTAAACGGGAGAGGGAGGGAAGTATGAACCGGAAAAGTTTCACGAATGTATTCTTTATCGTCGTCGGGCTGTTCGTGTTCCCGGTTGGACTGTCGACTTCACTTCCTGAAGTCAATGCGCAAACCCTGGTTATCCAGGGTGGAACCCTGATCGACGGGACGGGAAGATCGTCGATCGAAAATTCAATCATCATTATCGAAGGAGACCGGTTCAAAGCGGTCGGCAGGAGCGGCCAAGTCGCAATTCCTGCGGGCAGCCAGATCATCGACGTCAAGGGCAAGACCGTTCTGCCAGGGTTCGTGGACGGTCATTGCCACTGGGAAGATTTTTATGGCGAGCTCTATCTCCACCTGGGGATCACGACTTGCGCCACCATCCCGATCTATCAGGACGGCCCATGGGGCTTGGCGCAACGTGATGGAACCAATCTGGGCAAGATTCGCGGGCCGCGGATCTGGGTATCTGGGCAGGCGCTCGGTACCCGCGAGGGGATAACGGAGACGGAGGGCGTTCGATCTGCCCGCGGCAACATCAATATCTCAAGCCCTGAGGAAGCGCGCGTAGTAGTGCGGCAGAAGAAACAGGACGGCTACGACATCATCAAGATCAACGAGTTTCTTCCCATCGACTGGGTGAAAGTCATCACCGACGAGGCCCATCGTCTTGGACTGCCGGTCACCGGCCATAGCTGGGATGCGATCGGCTCTTCGCGCGCCGGGGTAAACGGAATCGAGCACATCTGGTCGGTGGGTTATTCTTCCATTCTCGATGTCGCAAAAAGACGTCAGATTGGAGCCGACCGGCTTGCCGGGAAAATCGATGCGGAGCAGGTTGGCGCCTACTATGAACCGCAGAACTACGACAAGGTGATCAGCGCGATGGTGGAGCATCGCGTCGCGTGGACTCCCACCATTGCGAAGTGGCTTCGTCCGCTTTCGCCCAGTGTTCAGCGCTTCAGGGCAAGGGAAGAGAATATCCTCAACAACTCTAGTGCCAGTTATTTCCCGGCCGCCCTTCGGTTCGTCGTTGAAGGCTCCTATGAGAAGCTGCTCAAGAGATACAAGCCCGACCAACTTGAGCGCGCCAAGCTCGCTTACGCGAACAGTCAGGAATTCATCCGGCGTTTCGTCCAGGCCGGTGGCATCCTGAAAGAAGGATCCGACTCGCCGCAAGGCTTGGCCGGCTTGCTCATGCATCAGGCCCTGGTCATGGACGTCGAAGCCGGCGTCCCGCCGATGAAGGCTATTCAGGCCGCTACCCTCAACGTTGCCAAGACCTTCAAGAAAGACAAAGATTTTGGCAGTGTCGAGGCCGGCAAGGTGGCCGATCTCTCGATCGTCGAAGGCAACCCTTTGCAGGACATCTGGATGACCCAGAACGTCAAGATGGTCGTGATGAATGGAAAGATCGTCGATATCGGGTTTCGCCCGGACTGGAAGAATCCGATCCCGTCCCCTGATCCAACGTATTCGATACCGAGAGAGATCGAAATATCTCCGCGCACAGTGACCCAAGGCTCAGGGCCCACGGTGTTGAAAGTCACGGGCAAGGGGATGCGGCCATTCCACAAGGTGACCTTGAACGGAAAGGAGCTGGATACCCGCTACGTCAGAGGGGAGCTAGAGGCAACCATTCCGCCCCAGGCGATTGAAACCGCGGGCCTTTACACCGTCATTGTGGTCAGCCCGCGATCGTCGAACGGTGAATCTTTCCCCGCCCGCCTCATCGTGCGCTTCAAGGAATAGCCGGTAGGGCGGCGTTTTTTACTACTGCTTTCATCGCGCTTTTACGCTTTCGACTCTGGAGGGGTCACCGGGGGACAAGCGAGCGCTCAAATATGACGTTGAATAATTGACGTTGACATCACTCCAATACTCCCAATCCTTATGAGTGTCCTCCTTGTTGTTTCATAAAGGTTTCTAATCGCTTCTGCAGCTCCTCCGGCGATAGGTCTTCTTTGTGTGTCGAAATCGTCCACACGTGGCCGAAGGGGTCCTCCACTGTCCCGGACCGGTCGCCGTAGAATTGGTCCTGCACTGGCCGCATAGCCTTCGCGCCTGCGGCGACGGCCCGATTGAAACAATCATCCACTTCTTGGACGTAGAGATGAAGGCTCACGGGGGTTCCTCCAATCGATTGCGGGCTACGATAGCCCATATCCGGAAACTCGTCCGCCAACATGAGGACCGAGCCATCGATTTCGATTTCTGCGTGGCCGACGGTGCCGTTTGGCCCGTCCATCCGCATGCGCTCCGCAGCACCGAAAACTTTTTTGTAGAAGTCGATGGCGCGATCGGCTCCTTTGACGATCAGGTAAGGGGTTATGCTCTGATAGCCATCGGGAATTGCTTTAACTGCCATGATTGCACCTCCTTACTTTAAGCCTAGCGCTGAAGAAAACCCGGCTCAATACCGCTAGGGTTGAAAGTTTGCGCAGGGAGATCTATCAACGTGAGACCAACGGCGAAAGTGGAATCGGTCACGGGCCATGGGGCTATCTCGATTACAGATCCCGCGCAGGGTGGTGGCGATTTCTCAGGAGGACCGGTACCGCACGCTTAACCCACAATCCTTAGTTCGCTTCACCGTTTGATAGCGCGCTTCAGCCGTTCCTTCACGGCCGCCGGCATCGTAAGAAAGTCATCGACGATTTGCCGGATCGAGTCGCCGTAGAGCGGCGTGATTTCGAGTTTGCTCTTTTCCGCATCCGCTAGAAAATCTCGGTCAGCGAAGGTCCTGGCAAATGCTACTTCAAGAGCTGCGGCGCGATCCGCCGGGACGCCGTCACGCAACATGTAAACCTTGCCAAATTGGTTGGGCGCGATGGCGCCGTAGCGCAAGAGCATGCGCTGGCTTTCGTCTCGGGTTACATCGCGGATCGTTGGGACGTTGCTCGCTGGCAGATCGGGCAGCGGTTGGTCGCTAAGCTGGAGGATGACCGACCATTGGCCGCTGGTGAA
>DAIRFP010000243.1:0-3119 GCA_036794995.1 Thermodesulfobacteriota bacterium
TGGTAAAGCGGGGCGATGAGTCTCGGCAGGCCATGCAGTGTCACCCAGGTCGCCTGTCCAAGGTCTTGTTTCAACGACATGATCGCAAAACAAGCGCTGTTCAAAGGCTTCCAAAAAATACATGTCAGTTCGAATCGTTCTATTGGCTTACTCCCATCACATCGCCTGGCTGCGCAATACCTTTCCCGGATAGGCGCCGGTGTGCGAACCGTTATCCATCAGCACTGAGCCGTTGACGATGCTATAGCGGATGCCTCGAGCGTGCTGGATGTAGCGCGGCGCCCCCTCCGGCAGATCGTTGACTTGCTCGGGCTTCTCCAGATCGATGGCCGCAGGATCGAACACGAATACATCCGCCGCCATGCCGGGCCGGAGCAGGCCGCGATCGTGAATGCCGAAGATCGACGCGGGCATGAACGTAAGTTTTCTGATGGCTTCTTCCATCGGCATGATGCCCCGCTGCCGCACCCAATAACTGAGCAGAAAAGTTGCAAAGCCGAACCCCGGGTTGGCGCTGGCGACGTGGGCGCCGGCGTCCGACTGGCCCAGCATGACGTAGGGGCTACGGAAGATCGCCGCCACGGCCTTTTCATCGCCCTGGGTGATGGAGTCTTCAAAGATCGTCTCAAGATCCTCTTCCAGAGATAGATCGAGTATGGCATCGATGGGCGATTTCCCCTGGGAGCGCGCGATTTCGTCGATGCTCTTGCCCTGAAGATCTTTGTGGTCGGCGCGACCGACTTGGTTCACGAATATGGCATCCCAGCGGCGCGAAAAGTTGATGGCGGGGCGGCCGGGAACCACTTCCTCAGCCAACGCGCTCCGGGTGGCTTGACTGCGAAGCGCTTCCTTACGCGCTTCCAGGGGCATGGACATGACTTTTTTCCAGGCCGGCATCTCATCGAGCCGATTGCTGTCCTTGAGATTCCAGCGCCTGAGAGCAAGCCGGGTCGTAGTCATGGCAAAGCTCGCAGCTCCCTGGCGGGCGCGCTCTTCGACATCGTCCAGTTGTTTGCGCCAGAGGTCGGGCTCGCTCCAACGATGACGGATGCTTTCGCCGATCAGCGGGCGGCGGGTTTCGTTCAGAATAGTGTCGTACCACTGGCTGATCCGCGCCACGTGCTCGGGGGTGGCAAAGGCGCCGTGGGTAAATTGCACCGCGCCGCGCTGGCTTTGCCCAACGACCCGGCAAAGCCTCTCGATCTCGTGCAGGCTGGCGAAGCGGCTGGCGACCGGCTTGCCGTCTTCGCGAAAATGACTTTGGTTAGAGTTCGTCGAAAAACCAAAAGCGCCCGCCGCCATGCCCTGGCGCACGAGTTCCTCCATCTCGCTGATCTCGCTATCATTAGCCTCCCGCTCGACGCTGGCTTCTCCCATGGCGTATTGCCGAACGGCGCAGTGGCCGACCAGAGTCGCGACATTGAGACCCAGCGGTCTGCGGCTCAGAGCATCCAGGTACTGTCCGTGGGTCGTCCATTCCCAGGGAATGCCGGCTTTTAAAGTATTTCGCGGCATGCTCTCCACCCGCACGAAGGTGCCGATCAGCGCATCACGGCTCTCCGGCTTGCACGGGGTCAAGGTCAGGCCGCAGTTGCCGAAGACAACGGTGGTCACGCCGTGCTCGTTCGAGGAAGAGCCCAGCGGATCCCACCAGATCTGAGCATCGAAGTGGGTATGAAAATCGATAATGCCGGGAGCCACCGCGAGCCCGTCGGCATCCAGCACCTTAGCGGCCGGCTCATTGATGCGGCCGATGGCCGCGATACGCCCGTCGCGAATCGCCAGGTCCGCGATAAAGGACGGCAGCCCGGAACCGTCGTAAATTCGTCCGTTTCGCAAGATCAGGTCATACATGGTAACTCCTTGATCGCTCTTCTTGCCGTCTTTCGCCACACCCATTCACTGTGTGCCATCCGCGACCAGCCGCAATATATTCCACCGGCCCATTCTTAAGCAACTATCGATGTTGCCATCCTTCGTGAAGAACATTCACCGGCTACAGCCCACATCTACTTTTATGGCCGCCGAAGCTTTGCCCTATTTGCCGTAACCCTTGGCCTCAAGCTCTTTGATGACCTCTTCGACCAACCTGAAATCGATGAACTTTCCCGGCTGCAGTTCCTCCGTGATCTGCATCGGCTCGGCGACATCGTAGCGCAGCACGTTCTTCACCGCTTCGGGCGAAGGCCTGCCGGGGACTCCTTTCGGCAACGCTTGGATGTATCGCTTCAATCCCTCCAGGAGAACGCTTCGGTCTACACCCTTGATGCGAAGTCTCTTGATGCCTACGTCCGCCGCTTCCTCCGGGTGGTCCCGGATGAACATGACCGCGCGGATCATCGCGCGAAGCCATCTTTTGATCTGTTGCGGGTTCTCCGCAAGTTTTCTCTCCAAGACCCCGAAGCCTTGAAAGGGTAGCGGAAAAATATCGCCGAGGAAGCCCATCAGTTTTAGTCCTTCCTTTTCGGCGATAACGGAGGTTACCGTGTCCAGGCTGGCGGCTTGGATCGCGCCCGATTTCATCGCGGCGATGATGTTGGCGGGGCTGGTGCCGCTGTTGATGCGCGTGATTTCGTTTCGCGGGACGCCGTTTCGCTCCAGCAGCATGGTCACCATCATATCGGAAGTAGACCCGATACCGGGCACGCCGAGTCTTTTGCCCCTAAGCTCCGCGATCTGCTTGATCTCCGGCGAAACCACCAGATACCAGGTCACTTTCTCCGTCTGGAACATGATGACTTTGAAGGGCGCCCCTTTGAGCGCCGCGCGCATGCCGCTGCCCCCGGCGCCGCTAAAGTCGACGCCGCCGCTCACCAGAGCGGCAATCGCAGTGGGTCCGCCGAGAGCGATGGTCTCGTTCTCCAAACCCTCATCGCGAAAGAATCCTTTCTCTTCGGCCAAAACAACCGAAAGATAATTCCAGTTGGCTTGGGGAATTGCAGTGCGGATTTTTTCTGCAAAGGCGTCCGTAACCAAACCAAGGAAGAACAGCATCACACAAGCAGGTATTCGAGCTCTTATCATCGGATTCCTCCTTAGCACAGCATTGAAGCCGCCTTATAACAATTGGGAAATTCGAAGGTCAAATCAGATTGACTCATTTTGCCTCGAGATCCTTG
>DAIRFP010000243.1:3219-7348 GCA_036794995.1 Thermodesulfobacteriota bacterium
AGGTCATTCTGAGCGGTAGCGAAGAATCTCTCTTGCTGTCACTGTCACGCCTTAACTAGGCCATCACTCATGTGGCTTCATGTAGAGGTTGAAAAACTTCGTGGCCGCGGACCATGCCTGTTCATCTTGTTCACCCTTGAAGCCATGATCTCCTCCGCTGATGATCAGCAGCTCGACGGATCGATTTGCGTTTTGCAGCGCATCGCGCATTCTGAGGCTCTGCTCGGTCGGGACCTCCGTGTCACGGTCGCCGTGAATAAGCAGGACGGGAGCGTGGATCTGCGCAGCAACGTGGACTGGGGAGTTCCCATGGGCGGTGTCACACACCAGCGGCACATAGAAGTTACGGATCCCCGCGTTAGTCGTCGTATCCCCCCAAAGTTGAATATCGGTGATCGGAAAATACGCGACGATGGCTTTGATTCGACGGCTCCGAGCACCGGAGAGTAACGCCACTTGCCCGCCCAAGGAGAACCCCAGAACGCCGATGGAGTCGGCATCAACTCCCGGGAGGGTTGCCAGCCAATCGGCGGCCTTCGCGACATCGTCGGGCTGCTGCCTGCCGCAGTCGTCCCATCCGGCGGAGGGCGGCCATCCTCGGAGGGAGAGCGCCAGCGCCACGTAGCCTTGTTCCGAAAGCCGTCGTGCCGTGCCTTCTACTCGCGGAGCTCCCGGCACGCCCGGTCGGGCCCAGCCGTGCAGCACGATGATCGCTGGCAGCAGTTTCGATGTGCTAGCAGGGCGAAAGAGAATCCCGCCGAGAGTCACGCCGGAGCCAGGCAAGCTGACTTCATGTCGACCTGGACCACTGACGCCCGTAACGTCGGTAAGCACCGGACTACATCCCGCCGCCGCGAGAATGAGCAGCATCGCTACACCAGCAATCGGTATGAACGACGAACAGCGTCTATTCGTGGAGCAGATCAACCGCAGGAGTATCAAGCGATGCCAAGCGCGAATTGCCAGCAGTTTGCTTAGATTCATTCTTTGCTCTTCGCCATACGGCCTAACGTGTTGTCAATCGGCGGCTGCAACTAGCCGGAAATGCTTTCCTCGACGTAATCCAAAATGAGAAGGAGCTTATTGCGCAACTCGCCCAGATACGGATCTGGAAGATCGCCGAGTCTTTTACGCAATCGACGGTTATCAATTGCTTTGATCTGATCCACCAAGATATCCGAGGCACGGCCCAATCCTAAAAGGCCCTTCGGAAGAGCCACACGCAACGGGTTTTCAAAGCCAGCAGTTTTTGTCGTAAGCGGGCAGATAATCGTTGATAGGTGAGATCGGTTTAGAGCGTCGGTCTGCACGACCACTACCGGTCGTATTTTTCCTGGCTCGGTGCCAAAACGAGGGTTTAAGTCGGCCACATAGAGGTGTCCATACTGAGGAGTCATGACTCCCCAGGCAGGTCTTCAAGAAGCTCGGTCTCTCGCAGGTACTCAAGGTGCGCTGCGCCTAATCGTTGAGATGCTTTGCTGTATTCCCTCTCCAATAGTTTCCTCGCGTAGAGGGAATTGTAGTGACTAATCGCTTTACGGATATAAGTATTTCGCGGCAACTTAAGACGTTTGCGAATTTTTTCTGCTTTCGAGTAGGTCGTTTCATCCAACTTCAGAGACAGGGCCTTAGCCATACAGTGAGCCTCCTGGTATTACCAAAAGTATATCCTGGCAGCGAGGGGAGTCAAGCAAAGAGTTTTCTTCGCAGAAGGTCCTTATTGGCAATCACAATCGTGACGGCGGGTTCGACCCGTAAGCAATCACGCGGGAGGATAGACCATCCCCGAACCCGGCCCCAGGGGAATTCCCAAGAGCAGCCAGAGCGCCAGCAAGATTGTCCAGCCGATGGCAAAGGCTACTGAATAGGGCAACATCAAGGTCAATAATGTCCCCAGGCCGATTCGGGGCTGGTATTTTTGCGCGAAGGCGATCACCAACGGCATGTAGGGCATGAGCGGGGTGATGATGTTGGTGAACGAGTCGCCGATGCGGTACGCCGCTTGGGTAACCTCTGGGGAATAGCCCATGATCATGAGCATGGGGACGAAGATGGGGCCGACGACCGCCCACTTGGCGGAAGCGCTGGCGACAAAAAGATCGATGGCCGCGCAGACAAAGACAAACAAAATAATCAGTGGAATCCCGGTCAATCCCGATGCCCGCAGCGTATCGGCACCGCTAACAGCGAGAATCAGACCCAGGTTCGACCAGGCGAAGTAAGCGACAAACTGGCTCGCCGCGAAGGCCAGAGCGATGTAGCTGCCCATCGTGCCAAGAGTCTCGTCGATCATCCGCCCGACATCCCGATTACTCTTGATCGTTCCCGCCGCAAGGCCGTAGGCAACGGCCGGCAACAAGAAACCCACGGACATCAAAACCACCATCCCCTGAAAAAATGGCTCGAGGTTACCCTTGGCGTCGCGCAAGAGCGCGTTTTCAGGAAGGATCAGAAACATCAACAAAATGATCTCGAGCAGCACAGTGAAGCCCGCAATCGTTAAACCCCGTCGCTCTTCCGCGAGCAGCAGACTGGATTCCTGGTCATGCAGCGCATGATACCGCCCCAGTCTGGGCTCGACGATCCAGTTATTGACCGCCGCCCCTATGACAGTCAGCAAGAAAGTAGACCCGACCATGAAATAGTAGTTGGCGGTGGCGGGGACGACGTAGCTCTTGTCGTATAGCCTCGCCGCCTCCTGGGTTAGACCGGCTAACAGCGGATCCACGGGAGTGAGAAAAAGATTGGCGCTGAAACCGCCGGACACTCCGGCAAAGGCCGCCGTTAGTCCGGCAATGGGGTGGCGGCCGACCTGGGCGAAGAGAACCGCGCCGAGGGGAACCAGGATCACGTATCCGGCATCAACCGTCAGGCTGGCGTTGACGCCGGCGAAAACCAGAGCGGCGGTAATCAACCATCGCGGCACGCTGCGGACGAATCCTTTGAGGGCCGCTGAGAAAAGACCGCTGCGTTCGGCCACCCCTACGCCGATCATCGCAACCAGGACTGTTCCAAGCGGCGCAAAGCCGGTGAAGTTAGTAACCGCCTTGGTGATTATGTTCTGGATACCCTGGCGGTCGAGGAGATTGACAGCGATGATCGGTTTGCCGGTCAGCGGATGGGTAACCGAAACGCCCAAAGCGTGAGCGATCCAGGAAAGAATCAGAATCGCGAGAGCGAAGAGCAGAAAGAGATTGAACGGGTGGGGAAGCTTGTTGCCCCAGCGCTCGATGCTGTCGAGCACGCCGGAAACCAGGCTGCTTCTTCCGGAAATTTCCGTCATGTCTCGAACCGAATATTACCTCGGCCCGAAGCTGTCAAGAAGAAGCGCAGGCTGGACAGCACTGGCTGTTCCCACCCACCCGCTATTGGACGGGACCGGTTGGTCCCTATCGGCTTTGGAGAACCTGGCCACCCATATTGGTGACCTTATCGAGCTTGATGACCACAGCTGCGCCTTTGCGCTCCGGATCTTTCTCCAACTCCGCCGGCACGGTCCGGGCCATGACTTGTTCTCTCACCGGACCGTCATCGAGAACTGTGGCCGTGCCGTGAAAGCGCCAGGCGACCTTTGTCTTGCCATCGCGAAACAGCACGATGACTTTTGGGTTCGCCGTGACATTCTTTAGATGCTGCCGCTTGGTGCGCTCCCAGTAAGCCAGCGACTCGTCATCAAAGACCATCATGCTTCCCTTGTAACCGATATCCGGCTCGCCGTCCGCCGACGCCGTGGCAAGAATACAAGGGCAACCGTTGGCCAAAGCCGGGTCAATCAACTCCCGCATCTGATCGATAAGTTTAATCATGGGCCGGATCGTAGAAAAGCCTGAGGTCGTTGTCAAGTGCCAGCGCCGTGCGACTTTGCGCATTCGAAGCTCACAGAGTCTCTTGACTAAACTGAACCATTGCACATCCCTCGGCTCTAAGCCGAGGGATTCCAAACCTGTCGACTTGAAGTCGACTTTCTCCCCACTCCGTCATTCCCGCATTATCGTCACCCCGGTGAAAACCGGGGTCCATCCCCACCCCCTTAACCTGGATACCGTTTTCCAACGGTATGACGGACGCTGTCCGTCACCTGGATGCCCGCCGGAGTTTATCCTGAGTAGTCGAAGGGCGGGCATGACGA
>DAIRFP010000244.1:0-7342 GCA_036794995.1 Thermodesulfobacteriota bacterium
TGAAGGGAGCCAAGCCTGCCGATCTGCCGGTCGAGCAGCCGACGAAGTTCGAGCTGGTGATCAATCTCAAGACAGCCAAGCAGATCGGCCTGACCATTCCGCAGTCCTTGCTGTACCGGGCGGACAAGGTGATTCGATGACGGAGGTCAGTGTTCAGAGGTCAGGTGTCAGCACGAGCGAAGGAGAGCTGCGAATGAGTAAGAGAATCTTTTGCTTCGCTCTTTGTGCCATGCTCCTTCCGCTTTGCTTTCCCGCCGAGGCGCAGCAGCCGAAATG
The DNA here is from genome assembly GCA_036794995.1 of Thermodesulfobacteriota bacterium. GTDB lineage: Bacteria > Desulfobacterota > Binatia > UBA9968 > UBA9968 > DAIRFP01. Next base: position 277 of record DAIRFP010000244.1, read on the forward strand.
AAGATAGCGGAAAAAGATCGCCATCTTCCATCCTCAATCTTCAATCCTCAATGATTGCTTAGGAGGTAATATGGCTCTCATGACTGGCTCGCGCTTTTTTGCCGAGGCGATGCAGGTCTATGGCGTAACCCATGTCTTTTTTGTCCCGACGATGCTGCTGCCGGCATTGGCGGAGATGGAAGATATGAATATCCGCCGCGTGACGACCCACGGCGAGAAGGCGGCGGCCTATATGGCCGATGGCTATGCGCGCGCCTCGCATAGACCGGGGATTTGCATGGCGCAAACGATCGGCGCTGCCAACCTCGCCGCCGGACTAAGAGATGCTTACATGGCGTGTTCTCCGGTGATCGCGATTACCGGCGGCCAGCAGCCGGAGACGAAGTACCGGCATGTCTATCAAGAGATCGATGATTTTCCCCTGTTCAATGTCGTGACAAAGTTCAATGCGCAGGTGGACAAGGTGACGCGGTTACCTGATCTTCTGCGCCAGGCTTTTCGAGCAGCCACCAGCGGCGCTCCCGGTCCCGTGCATCTGGAGATGCGGGGAAGTCACGGGCATGTGGTGGAAGAGGAGGGGGAGCTGGAGCTGATCGTGGAAGAGCCATTCAAGCGCTACCCGGCGTTCAGGCCGGAGCCGGAGCCGGAAAAGATTCGCGAGGCGATCAAAGCTCTAACTCAAGCGGAGCGACCTATCATCGTCGCCGGTGGCGGCGTCACGGCGTCGCAAGCACAAGAGGAAGTCGTGCGAGTGGCTGAGCTGCTATCGATACCCGTAGCCACCTCGCTTAACGGCAAGGAAACAATTGCCGATAACCACCCGCTTGCTGCCGGCGTTGTGGGGACCTATTCACGATGGTGCGCCAATCGGGCGGTGGCCGAGGCTGACCTGGTTTTTTTCATCGGCAGTCACACCGGCAGCCAGGTGACCAACAATTGGAAGGTTCCTCCGATCGGGACCGCCGTCATACAGTTGGATATCGAAGCACAGGAGCTAGGGAAAAATTATCCCAACGTCGTCAGCCTGATGGGAGACGCCAAAGTAACATTGCGGAAGTTTATCGAAGCGCCTGGGCCTGCGAAACCCAGAGAGGAATGGCTCAACCGCGTGCAGGGTTACGTTAGGGAGTGGCGTTCGGAAGTGGCGGCGCAGCGCAATTCGGACGCGGTGCCCATGAGACCGGAACGGATCTGCAAGGAGATCACCGAATTTTTGCCTGACGATGCCGTGGTCGTGTCGGATACAGGCCACTCCGGCATCTGGACCGGAACCATGATCGAGCTCAACAAACCAGGGCAAAGATTCATTCGCTGTGCCGGCTCCCTCGGCTGGGCTTTTCCGGCGTCTCTGGGAGTAAAGTGCGCGCTGCCGGATAAGCCGGTTTTGTGCTTCACCGGCGACGGCGGCTTCTATTATCACCTGGCGGAGCTGGAGACCGCTGTCCGTTTCGGCATCAACGCGGTAATCATCGTGAATGACAACCGCTCGCTCAACCAGGAGACCAGATTGTTCGACGCGGCATACGGCGGACAGCAGCGCGGCAGAGCCCATGAAATGTGGGTCTTCGAGGACATTAACCTGGCAAAAGTCGCGGAAGCGATGGGTTGCTTCGCCATTCGAGTCGAGCGGCCGAGCGAGTTAAGAGGCGCGCTGGAGCGGGCTTTCGCTGCAAATAGACCGGCGGTCCTCGATGTCGTGAGCGACATCAAAGCGCTGGCGGCGCGTCCGTGGGGCTAGGTGTGACGGAATTGAGATCACTCGCGCGAAGATGCCAAGCCAACTCCAATCAAAATCCAAAATCCGAATATCGAAATCCGAAACAAACTCGAAGACAAATAGAAATCAAACTCGGAAAACCCAAAACACCAAATCCGAATCAAGAATGTTTTGAATTTTGTGTTTCAATCATTTGAATTTGTTTCGAATTTCGGATTTCGTGCTTAGAAATTTTGGTCTTGGCGGCCTTCGCGCTCTTTGCGCGAGACACATTCATATCGGATCTTCCCTTCATTCCGAAACTTCAGATATCTTTGGTTAGGTTTCTTAGGAGGAGAGGTTCAAATGCGAGTTGACATCCACAGTCACACCGCGCCGGCGAAATATGTCGAAGCGATCAGGCGTGATCCCAAAGCTATGGGTTGCCGCATCGAGAAAGACGACCAGGGACGGGAGGCGATCGTACAGGAGACCGGGCGATCGACGCGGTTGCGCCCCAACTTGATCGATCCGGAGCTGCGCTTAGGTGAAGTGGCCGCGGAAGAAATCGACGTCATCGTCGAATCGTTGCTGCCGCCGCTCCTCCCGCTTTGGGCCCCGACTGCGGTCGGGGTGCGGGTCTGCCAGGTCGTCAATGACGCCATCGCGGAAGACGCCGCGCGTTTTCCGGGACGCATGGTAGGCATGGGCATCCTGCCACTGCAGGACGTTGGCGAAGCGATCCGGGAGATGGACCGGATCGTGAAGCAGCATCGGATGCCCTCCGTGCTGGTGCCTGCGAGTGTCGGCGGCAAAAACTTCGACGAGCCGGAGTTTTTCCCGTTCTTCGAGCGCGCCCAGGAGCTTGGGGTGCTGATCTTTATCCACCCGCATGAAGTGGCCGCAGCCGACCGGTTGAAGCGCTATGCTCTGACTAACCTCATCGGCAATCCGTTGGAAACCACCATCGCCCAGGCGAGCCTGATCTTCGGCGGCGTGCTCGAGCGGCTGCCCCAATTAAAAATCTGCTGCGCCCACGCGGGCGGCTATTCGCCGTGGATTCGCGGCCGCTGGCGCCACGGTCATGGGAGCCGGCATGAAGCCAGAGAGGTAATAACGCGCCCGATTTACGAGTATCTCAGCCGCTTCTACTTCGACACCTGTATCTTCGATCCGGACTCGCTTGCCTTTCTGATTCGCACCATGGGCAGCGATCACGTGCTGCTGGGCACCGACTATCCCACGCCGATGATCGACGCCGGTCAGGTTGCCGTCATCAATCAAATTGACGGCCTGTCGGTCCAGGATAAAGAGAAAGTTCTCGGCGGCAACGCTGCCGCGCTATTGGGCTTGCAGTGAATTCGGATTATTCAATCGGCTAAAGAGTTCAAGGTTCAATGTTCCAGGTTCAACGTTTCAGCTCATTTCAGATCTTGAACATTCAACTTTGAACCTTGAACCTGGGGGAGCAGAGTCGCGATGCAGCGGAAAGCCGAACAGTCTGATATAAGACTGGCAATGACCTGTCACGGACAGCAAGAATAGATGACAAACAGGGAGAGCTAAATGATTAATGCAAAGAACTGGGCGTTGGCAATCTTTTTCGTGGCGCTGGCATGAATATCCTGGCGGACCTGCCGAAGCTCGGCCTGGTTTACCAGCACACCAGCGCGGCGACGACGCGGAAATATATTCGCGAGCATCCGGACATCGTCAGGCGTTATGTCAAGTCTCAGGTGGAAGCGGTGCATCGCATATACACCGATAAGGAAGCTACTTTGAAAGCCCTGGCGAAATATATCGGCCGCAGCATCGACTGCGACGTTTTGGAAAAGACCCGGGAGAATCTGCTCAACGAAGCGGTTTTGCCGAGGAAGCAGTACCCGTCGCTCGAAGGCATCAAGACGATCCTGACCACGGAAGTCAAAGGCAAGCCCGCTAAGCCCGAAGACTTCGCCGATTCGAGCTTCGTCAAGGAGCTGGATCAAAGCGGTTACATCGATGCGCTCTACAAAAAACGCTGATGATGGAAGGCAGGGAGCTATGATCAATTGTCCGGTAATCGACGCCGATGGACACGTGCTCGAGAAGGAACGTTATATCCGCAAATATCTTGAATCGCCTTGGGATAAGCGCTCAACCCCGTTGCGCACCCGCGATCAGCCCTGGGATGCCAACCTCTTCGACAGTTTCGAAATGGCGGTGCGATGGGAAGATCTCAGTCCCAGCGAGCAGATTCAAGAGTGGCACGCGGTCATGGACCGAGAAAACATGGAAGCGGCGATTTGCTTTCCCACCGGCTCGGGAAATGTTTCGAAAATACAGGACTTGCCGTTTCAGATCGCGGTGGCAAAGGCGTGCAATCGCCATTTCGCAAAAGAGTTCAACGCTTTGTCCAACCGGGTGAGCTGCGTCGGCGTGTTGCCCCTGCGTTGTCCCGAGGCTGCCGCCGAAGAATTGCGGCGCGGCGTCACGGAGCTGGGCTTGAAAGGTTTTGAAATCCTGCCCATGGGTTTGCCGGTGGCACTCGGCAGTAATTTCTATGATCCGGTGTATGCCGAAGCCGAACGACTGGGAGCGGTGCTGGGGATCCACGGTTCCCGCAGTAACTCCCACGAAATCGGCGCCTCGGGTCTGGCGACCTTTGCGGAGGTTCATGCCTATGCCTTCACGGCTGGACTGTTATTGCAATTTACCAGCGTGGTCTGCCAGGGCGTGCCCGTCCGTTTTCCCAAGCTCAAGCTGGCGTTCCTGGAGATCGGCGCGACCTGGCTGCCTTACTACCTGGATCGACTCGACGAGCACTGGGAAAAACGCGCCCAACACGAAATGCCCTTGCTGAAGAAAAAACCCAGCGACCTGGTGCGGGGAGCGAAAATGTATTTTAGCTTGGAATCCGGCGAGACCCTGTTGCCGGAAGCGGTAAAATATCTCGGTGCCGAGCATTTCCTTTATGCGTCGGACATCCCGCATTGGGACAATGAGTTCCCGGGCAATCTGCACAAGTTGCGCAATCACCCGGCATTGTCCGACGGCGACAAAGAGAAGATCCTGTACAAAAATGCCAAGGAATTATTTGCTCTGTAATCGAACGCATTGGGAGGCTTTGTGTCACGTTTGAGGCTGCTAAATTTATTGTTGCGCTATTTTCTTCAGGGTTTACTCGTGGCCGGTTTGCTAACTCCTGCGCCTATCGCTGCCGCCGACAAGCTGGTGGCGCTCTATTCAGCCCACGCCGTGCCCTACGCCATGCCGTGGATTGCCGAGGAGATCGGGGCTTTCAGGAAATACGACCTGGACTTCGATTTTGTCTATATACCCTCTTCTTCCACGGCGACCGCGGCGCTGCTCGGGGGCAACGTCGAGGTCGGCCTGCTCGGCGGCATCGGGGTGGTGAACGCCGTGGTTAATGGCTCCACCGATCTGGTGTTGATCGGCAGCATCAAGAACTACATGACCCAGAGCATATTGGCCAAGCCGGGAATCACCAAGCTGCAGGATCTCAAAGGCAAGAAAATCGGCGTCACCAGGATCGGCAGCAATACCCATTATTTCAGCGTGCAAGCCTTCCGCCGGGCGGGGATGAATCCGGACAAAGATATCATCTTTATGCAGACCGGCGGAGACGCGCAAACCCTGAGCGCGCTGTTCACCGGCAACATCGATGCCGCGTCGCTGCTGCCTCCCGCAGACGCGCGCGCTATCGCTCAAGGCTTTCGCTATGTTATCTATGGCCCGGATCAGGCTATCCCCTACGCTGCTGCGACGATTACGACGCGCCGTTCGCTGTTAGAGCGAAGACCCCAGGTCATCGGGAAATTCATGCGCGCCATGGCCGAAGCTTCGAAGTCGATGCATCACGATAAAGAGCTGGTTTTGCGAGTCATGCAAAAGCAGTTGCGGATCAAGGAAAGATCTATTTTGGAACCCGGCTACGTGACTGAGATTAAGGTCATGGAACCCAAGCTGGAGTTCGCGCCTCAGGCGCTGCAATCCATGATCGACGAAGTGGCGAAGATCACCCCCCGCGCCCAGGAGATTAAGCCCCAGGACCTGATCGATCGACGCTATTTGGCCGAGATGGAAAGCAGCGGGTTTTTTAACCAACTATGGGCGGACAAGCGCTAGCGGCTAAAGTTCAAGGTTCAAAGTTCAATGTTCAAGGTCCGAAGAGATGAAACGTTGAACCTGGAACATTGAACTTTGAACCCCTGCGTGCACTCACACGCCCGGTAGCGCCGCCGCTTCCGGATGGAAAAAGGTCGCGAAATCGATCCGGGTTGGCGATAGCCCCTGCTCGAAGCCGAATTGAGTTATCGCTTCTAGGGCGCGCCGGTTGTTGTCAATATTGTAGGCCCAATAGTTTTGTCCCATCAGCTCGCGTTGTTCATCCACCGCCGCGGCGGCCCAGGAAATGATTAGAATCTGCGGATCGGCTCCTTCTAGCCGGTTAAAGGCCTCGTCGCGGGCGGCGCGGAAGGCCTTGAGCAACGCCACGGGGGCATCCGGGTAACGCTCGACGAATTCTTGTTTGAGGGTGACGACATGGCTGATAGGAAAGATGCCGGTCTGTTTGTAATAGCGCTGCTCCTCCGCCTTGTAGTTACGGAAAAGGCGGCGGGTGCGCGGGTCCCTGCGTGAAATAGATGGCAGCACGTTGGGTCCGATAACCGCGTCCAGTTTTCCCTCCGCCAACAGCTCGTCCAAGATCGCGTCGGCGTCGCCGTTCCCTTCCAGCTTCTCGATGCCAATCCCCCCGACCACGCCCGCTTTTTTTAAACGTAGCGCGCGCCAGTGGATGCGCGATAGATCGACTCCGTAAGCGTGCTGCAGCGCGCCCCGTGCCCACACGCCGGCGGTGTTGTCCCATTGCATGATCCCCACGCGTTTGCCCTCGAGATCCTGCGGCGACTCGATCCCGGCTTTGCGGTTGACAAAGATGTAGGATAAACGAAACTTGCGATTGGGGAAGGCCGGTATGGAAACGTGACGGGCGCCCTGCGCGCTGGCGCGCAGCCGGGCGGCGAAACCGCAGTCCCAGGCGTCGGCAGCCTCTTCGCGCTCGACGATTTCAAGGTCGAAGCCTTCAATCTGCACGGTGCCGTCGGTAATCGCTTTGTTGGTATCCACCGTGGGTTCGCGGAAATAGAAGTGAAGTTTTGGTTTAGCCATAGCGTCTTCTTATTGATGTTTAGAGTGGTTTTAGCGCAGACGGTGCGCAAAGTTCAAGCCTATAGCGTCTGGCCGCGGGGTCTCGTCAAAGGCGTGTTGAGCAGTTGAAAATCCCTCTAAATCTCCCTTTACAAAGGGAGACTTTCTATTCCCCCTTGTCAAAGAGACTGTGTCGCAATGTCATCCTGAGGCGATAGC
>DAIRFP010000037.1:0-31477 GCA_036794995.1 Thermodesulfobacteriota bacterium
CTAGTCTAGAATTACGACGAAGGCGATGGCCGCAATCAAGCAGCAGCTCGCCGCAGACAAACTATCTTTAGTTTAACTAAAATAGTATTTGGTCTTCAGGGCATTACTCCATGTATCGATACAGCGGGATTCGATGTTCTGATCTTGCCAAGAGACTTAAATCACAGGAGCAAAAAATGGACGACAAAGAAGCAAGCTGTTGTACCATCGACTACCAGCATCACAAGCAGATTTTCGAGCAGCGGCGGCAGGCTTTCCTCGAAGATCCGGCAACGGCCGTAACGACACATCAGGCAAAGATCCGCTTGATCCAGGACCACTACAAGGAAGCCAAAGTACCCGGCGGCTATACCATCGCCTGCGACGAGCCGGCCGAAAGAGGAGGGCTGGGCAAGGGTCCTGCGCCGCTCCAGTATCTGGTCGCTTCTATAGGTCTTTGACTGTTAAGCCAGCTGACGCAGTGTGCGTCATATTTGTCGGTCCGAATCGAGAAAGCCGTGCTTACGGTCAAAGGCGAATTCGACCAAAGGGGCAAGTTCGGCCTGGCCGATGTCCCTTCCGCCTGTAGACGATTCACCTATGAGCTCGAACTGCAAAGTCCCGAGACCGAAGAGCGGGTCGTTGAGCTGTTGAAATTCATGGAGCGTTCCTGCTACGCCACCAACACTCTACGCCAACCGGTAGAGGTAGTACCGCATCTGCTGCTAAACGGGCGTGAAGTGTCGATCGATCTCGACTACTAGTCCACTTACTAGTCCGGATTCTTCATGTTCAAAAGCAAAACTACGACACTGTGTCGATCAAGGGGTGAGCTTCCGGTGAGTTGGGTTTAAAACGGTTGGAACGATTTGAACGATTTGAACTATTTGAACGGATGGAACTCTGATGAGCACAGCCTTATTGCTCTTCACGCCGGAGGGCTCGCCGCTCGATCGCTCATACGGGTGAATAAACCGGGCTGTCCTGGGCTAGGCCTCTACTAGTACTAGGCCGGAAAAGCAGGGTGCGCAACAGTCAGCCCTTCCGAGTCGATGGGCATGGGCCGGCCTCCAACCGCAAAAAGGGACTATGCACAGCAACCTTTTCTCAATAAAGCAACCTTTTGCGCGGAGAGTTCAAGGAAGCTTACGGTGGCTGAGTGCGGGCAGCTCTGCACGCACCTGGGCGAGATAATCGAGATCGATTTCGGCCGCAACAATGCCGGGGCCACCGGCAGCTTCGGCCAAGACCCGGCCCCAGGGATCCACGATCATCGAGTGACCGTGAGTTTCGAAGCTTTTGGCGCTCTTGCCGAACTGGTCCGGAGCGACGATGTAAACCTGGTTCTCGATAGCCCTGGCGCGAAGCAGGGTTTCCCAATGCGCTTGCCCCGTATAGGCCGTAAACGCAGAGGGAACGAAAATCAATTGGGCGCCTTGAGCTGCGAGCCCACGGTAAAGTTCGGGGAAGCGGAGGTCGTAACATACGCTCAGACCCATGCAGCCTAGGATTGTTTCTGCGACAACGACAGAATCGCCAAACGCCCGGGTTTCGGACTCCCGTAAGGAGACACCGTTCGCCAGGTCGACATCGAACAGGTGGATTTTTCGGTAGCTGGCGACGAGCTTGCCCGACGCATCGAAGAGAAGACTCGTATTATAGGCCTTGTTGCTTCCCGGAATCTCTTCGAGAATAGAGCCGGCCAGGAGGTGAATACGGAGTTCCTCGGCCAACCGAGCCATGGCTCCGGCAGTGGGCCCGGGGATCGGTTCGGCGAACTCTCTTTCCTGCTTCTTGCTGCCGCGCCAGATGAAAACTTCTGGCAGCGCAACCAGATGCGCTCCCTGGGAGGCAGCTGAACGAATCCAGCGCTCCGCTTCGGCGAGATTCGCCGCCTTGTCGTCGGCGGCCACCATCTGGATCGCGGCGGCCGAGAATTTCATGGTATTTACTACTCAATCCGAACAACGTCCGAACTGTCGCTGCTAACGTTCTAACGATTTAAGAATACCGGGCACGGCGATTTTCTAAGCACATATTCCGTCGTGCTGCCGATGACCATTTCAATAATCCGCCGGTGACCGTAAGCTCCGATAAACAGGAGATCGTAATCGAACTTTGTCAGGTAGTCGACAATCTTCTGCTCCGGATATCCGCGGTCCGTCTCGAAACGGGTTTCGATGGCGTAAGAACCCAGGTACGACTTCGCCTGTTGCAACACAGGTTCAGCGAGCTTTTCTTCCTTGGCCACCGTCAGGACAGTCAAGGGCAACCCCATGACACTACAAAACTCGGCCGCAGACTCCATAGCGGCACTCGCCCGCTGGCTACCGTCGTAAGCCAACAGCGGTCTTTCAATGACCTTGAAACTCTTGGTCGAAACGAACACCGGTCGAGGACACTTACGCGTAATGCTTTCTGCGGTCGTCCCTAACAGCCCGGTGGAGAACTCTTCGTTGATCCCGCGATGACCGATAATCACTAGATCGGCAACTTTGGAACGCTCACAGATCTCGTTGGCAATCAGCCCCATATCGAGAAAAGTCTGATATTTGATGCCTCTGTCGCGACACCGCTGCGCAAAGTCTTCAAGGATATCTTTGCCGCGATCCTCCAAGACCTCGCGCATCTTCGTAGAAAAGTCGAGATAAGGCTCGAACCCGAGAGAGCCGGAAATATCGTGAAAGAAGGTGCCCTCGATTGATATGGTATCGATGACGTGCTGCCCAAATAGCGTGCCGTTAAATTTTTTGGTCATCCACATGCCGTAATCGAGGGCGGCCGTGGAGTGCTCCGAACCATCGAGAGGAATCAAAATGTTTTTGATCATGGTCCCCTCCTAGCGTTCCGCGTCACCGAAGCCGTAGCGACCATCTCAACGCCGGACAATTGTCCGCAATTCATGTAGCGAACCGCCGCTACGATACCAAGATGAGATGATTTTGCAAGCTAATCTGCGCTTCGCCGATTTACAAACACCCCTCAATAAGTGATACTAACGGTGACTTTCCTGAGGTTAAAAAATGGCTCAAACGAAACACAGGCAGGAAACCCGGCTGAATGAGTTGATTGGCGCAGCCAAACAGATGAACATCGAAGTGCGCACGGAAAAACTCCTTCGGGAGGTGGGCTACCGGGCCCGGAGTGGGCGCTGCCGCGTTCATGGGCGGGAGTTGATTTTGATCGATCGCGATGCATCGATCAGCGATCAGATCGATTTTCTGTCCGCTGAGGTGGCTCACCGTGAGAGCAACAACGCGGAGCCCGATCGGCAACCTTGACCTATGCCGTTCTGATTCCTATCGGTCCCATCGTCCGGCGAGTCTTTTTTTAATGGACGCGAATCTTCTTTGCGGCTTCGATGCCGAGGGAGAATTCATCCTCGCCGACCTTTAAGCTCATCACTCCCATTGACGGCGCCACGTCCAGCACGCGAACCTTGGTGCCGGGCACCAGACGGTGTTCTTGTAAGAAACCCAAAAGTCGCGCATCGCGTTCCCCGCCCTCAGTAATGTAATCCAGCTCCACCTCTTTTCCCGCCGCGATGCTATGCAAGGGGATCCCTTTGCTCTTCCGCGACCGCTGCGAATCCTTGCTTGGAATGGGATTGCCATGTGGGCAGGTCGTCGGATAGCCGAGCAGTTTGGCCAGCCGGTCCTCCACGTCCTGCGACAAAGCATGTTCAAGGCGGTGGGCTTCCTGGTGCGCTTTGACCCAATCCAATTCCAACAGATCAGTCAGGAAGCGCTCGAGTAGAAAATGGCGGCGAAGAATCCTTTCGGCAACCTGCTTGCCTTCGGCCGTCAAATGAATTTCTTTACGGCGGACGACCTTTAGATAACCCTCTCCTTCCAATCGTCGCAGCGTACTGACCATTGTCGAGGGCGTAACGCCCACCTCTTCCGCCACTCGCGCAGCAATCACCGGTTGGACCTCTTCTTCCAGGGCGTAAATAGTCCGCAGATAATCTTCAACAGCCGGGGTGATCTTAGAACTTAACATGGTCTTGACAAAGTAAATTTATTTCAATATAGGAACTTCACAAGTTAGATGATACTAACTTTTTAAACCCAACTGTCAAGTGTCTGGACTCTTCTTCGCCATATAGTCTTGGCGGCGGGAAAGTTCAAGCACCCAAGGAGGAAAAATCATGGGAACCACGCGCGCAACAGTTCATAAGCTATCACTTCTCGCTACCCTTTTCATCCTCTTGAGCTGGGTCGTTCCGCACCGGGGAATGGCTCAAGACAAATTAGTCATTGCGATCCAGCCGACGCTGTCGAGCGATGAAATGCTTAAGAAGGCCCAGCCCCTGGAAAAGTTCATTAAGGACGGCCTTGGCGGGAAGACCGATGTCCAAATCTATATTCCCACGAGCTACGCCGCCGTAGTGGAGTCTCTGCGATTCGGCCATGCGCACATCGCCTTCATGTCAGCCTGGCCGGCGCAGTTGGCGGTTCAGTTGGGTGGCGCCGAAGTGGCGCTAGCGGAAGTGCGGCGAGTCATGCAGGGCGATAAGGTCGTCGATTCGACTTCCTATTCCTCCTACTGGGTGGTGCAACCGAGTTCGCCCTATAAGAATCTCGAATCTCTCAAGGGAAAGAGCGTCTGTTTTCCCAGTCCGATTTCAACTTCCGGATATGTCGCCCCCATGGGGCGTATGGCTGAACTGAATCTCATCCAAGTAGGCAAAGGAAAGGAAGCCGATGCCAAGTCCTTTTTTAAGGACGTTGTGTTCGGGGGTGGTTACGGACAGTGCTGGCAAGCACTCCAGCAAGGACAGGTAGACGTGTCGATTATCGCCGGAGATGTGCCGGAGAAGCTATATAAAGAGGTTCTCGCTGGTACCCGCACCATCGAACAGCAGGGCCCCATTCCCTCCCATGGGGTAGTCATCAGCAAGGAGCTCAAAGAGCCGCTGCGCTCGCGGGCCATCGGAACGATCACGAAATTAGGTGAGCCCGAACATCAGCCTCTGATGCGCTCTTTTATCTCAAGCATTTTCGTCGGTTTCAAGCCGACCACCGCCGCCGAGCATTTGGGTGCGCTAAACAACTATCTGAAGCTCGTAGGTCTCAAGTACACGGAACGCCTGTGAGCCCAAACAGCGGACAAGCGACAGCCCTTCGAGTCAAAGGGCTGTGGTTCGCCTATCGCGAGGCCGACTGGGTACTCAAAAACGTCTGCCTCTCAGTACCGCAGGGCCAAATTACCATGCTCATGGGGCCGTCGGGCACCGGCAAAACCACCTTGCTCAAATTAATGGCCGGGATTCTGACCCCAACCCGCGGGCACATCGAGGTCCTCGATCACACCATTACCCACCAGTCGCAGCGCGCGCTTTCCTCTCTCATTGGCTACATCCCGCAACAACTGGGACTGGTGCGCAATCTAACCGCCTTGGAAAACGTCCTGATGGGGGCGTTGGGCCGGTGCGGCAACGGCGCTCTGCTCGGTCTATTTCCCAAGACCGAGATTCACAGAGCCCGGGCCGCCATCGAGCTCATGGGCATCGCCGACAAGACCGATGAAAAAGTGTTCCGACTGAGCGGTGGGCAGCGCCAGCGCGTAGCCATCGCCCGCACGCTTTTACAGCACCCGCGGGTGGTCGTGGCGGACGAATTCGTTTCGGATTTGGACATGGCCCTGGCTTTGGAAATCCTCAGCCGCATTCGCCGCGCCGCCGAACAGGAAAAAATTACCTTCGTGATGAGCATGCACCGGCAGGGAATCGTCCGGGAATTTGCCGACCACGTTGTCAATCTCAAGGCCGGCCAGATCGAATCCGGCTTTCCTCCGATGGTATCTCAGGAGCCTCCGTACACCGAGTTGGTACAGTGAAAGGAAATCTTTTCATAACCGTAGTTATCGCGCTGCTATTGGCCATCGTTTTGTACGATCTTGGCTTTTTCGACTCCCAACGATTGTTGCGTGGCATGCGTAATCTGGGAATTCTCACCTCCGATATGTTTCCACCGGACTTCGCCGTGCTGCCAGTGGCGGGACGGGCATTATGGGAGACCCTGCTGATGTCCTTCGCCGGCACACTGCTCGGGTTTATCGCGTCCCTGCCACTTAGTATCGCCGCCACAAGAAATTTGTTCGCGCCCTTGGTTTCGCGCTTCGCGCGTTTCATCGCCGCCGCCGTGCGAACCATTCCGGTGCTGCTGTGGGCGATCATTTTCGTCATCTTATTTGGTCTCGGGCCTCTGGCAGGCACCTTCGGCATCGCCGCTTACACCGTAGGCTATCTGGCAAAGATCTACGCCGACCTGTTTGAAGGCACGGACCCTGAGATTGTGGAGGCGGTGGGCAGCACCGGCGCTTCCAAGCTCCATCTGGTGCGCTTCGTATTTCTCCCCGAAGGCGCCAATGCGATCCTGACCCAGTTGCTCTTTATGCTGGAGTATAACATCCGGGCGTCGTCGATCCTCGGTTTCGTTGGCGCCGGCGGCCTTGGCTTCGTGATGCAAGTCTATCTGCAAACCTTGGAATACCGGCGTCTGGCCAGTGTGCTGCTACTGATCCTGGTCGTCGTGCTCGCCATGGACGGCCTGAGCGCATGGGTCAGAAAACGTTTTCTAATAACCGCGCAATGACGGTAAGCCCTTGGTATCTATGCGAAAAACCCCACGGTACGAACAACTCGCTTTGAATGCGCCGTCATTGAGTCGACGCGGCGGACGTCACTCGGAAGGATTCGGCCGCAGCCGCTCTCCCGTGGTCTTCGCCGCCCTGATATTTATCTTCGCGCTCGCCACCCCGGTCCACGCCCAAGAACACGCGAAGCGCCTGGTCGCTCTGCTGGATTACCTGGGCAGCGATTACGCCAATGCCGTGCAGGACGGTAAGGTGATCAATCAGGACGAGTACGCGGAGATGCAAGAGTTCTCCAAGCGGATCGTTGAACTTCTTGACCAGCTCAAAGCGGCGGACAAAGCCGACAAAGCCGGTATCGAACCGGGCCTGAAATCGCTGGTGAAAGAGGTCGAGAACAAAGGCGACCCCAAAACCGTCGAAGAGCTAGCCAATAACGCAAAAGACAAATTAATCGCTACCTACAAGATCGTTCCCTATCCCAAGCAACTGCCCTCCTTGGCGGGCGGGCGTAATGTCTATCGCGAAAACTGTGCGCAGTGTCACGGTGAAACCGGCAAGGGTGATGGTCCCGCGCGGGAAAGCATGAATCCCAAAACTCCTGAACCCGCCAATTTTACCGATACCGCATTCATGGCCGGACTGTCTCCCTTCAAGGCTTATAACACCGCCACCTATGGGATCGACAAAACCGCCATGGCCTCCTTCGCGGCATTGTCGGAGGAGCAGCGCTGGGCGGTGGCGTTCTATATCTTGTCGCTACGCTTCTCCCAGGAAAAAGCGGCGGTTGGCGAAACCCTTTGGCGCAGCAAGAATCCACCCGCCGAGCTGACAAGCATCGCTGCCTTGGCCACCCTTACCGACGACCAACTGATCGGCAAGATCAAGGGCCATTTCGCGGAATCGGAGGATGATGTTCTCGCCCATTTGCGCCGCGGGCTGCTGGAGCAAAAACCGACCGATCCACTGTTGATTGCGCGCACGTTTCTACGGGAAGCCACCGATCTCTATGCGGCGGGGGAGAAAGAAAAGGCCTATCAGAAAGCCATCGATGCCTATCTCGACGGTTTTGAGATGGCGGAACCGACATTATTCGCCAAGGACGCCTCCTTCGGCCGCAGTCTCGAAAATCAGTTCACGGATTTTCGTAACGCCATCCGTCAGGGAGTGCCCGCCGAGCAGATCCAAAAACGACATCAGGAAATCACTGCCAAACTGGATGAAGCGGCCGAGATGTTAGCCCGTGAAGATAGTTTCTCCGGTTACTACTCTTTCTTGAACTCCGCGCTGATCATTTTGCGCGAAGGCCTTGAAGCGGCTTTGATTTTGGCAGCGATCGTGACGATGCTCAAGGTCATGGGCGCAACTGAGGCGATCCGTTACATCCATCTGGGATGGGTTTTGGCGCTGATCGCGGGCGGTCTGACCTGGCTTGCCACCCAAACCGTGCTGACTTTCAGCGGCCAGCATCGCGAGAGCATGGAAGGATTCATCTCGGTATTCGCAGCCGTCGCGCTATTTTACGTCGGCTACTGGCTCCATACTCGAACCGAAGCCAGAAGATGGCAAGCGTTCATTCAGAACAAAGTCAAAAACGTTCTTTCTGGCAGGAAAATTCTCGGTCTCGTGGGCATCTCATTCTTCGCCGTGTACAGGGAAGCCTTCGAGGTGGTGCTCTTTTATCAGGCGCTTTGGCTCCAGAACGAAAACAATCATGGCCCGGTGATTTGGGGTTTCGTGGCAGGTCTGGCAGCTCTTCTGGTAATGATTTTTGCGATTCTCAAGCTGGGCTTGCGCATACCGCTGAAATACTTTTTCGGCGCCACCGGAACGCTGCTTTATGTTATGGCTTTCATTTTCGCCGGCAACGGGATCAAGGAGCTCCAGGCCGCGGGCTGGGTTCCGAGTACGCCGGTCAGTTTCGCGCCGCAGGTGCCGCTGCTGGGCATCTACCCCACCGTTGAGACCCTGGCAGCCCAAATTTTGATGCTTTTGGCATTTGTGGGTACTTCGGTCTGGATGGCCAGAGAAAACCATAAAGCCTTACGAGATAAGGAAAGTTATGGCTAAGCCGCACGTTCAAGATACGCCGCCCGGCCACGACTACCGGGGAACAAAAGCGTTTCGCTGCCTGTGCGGCAGTATGCTGGCGCGTTTGGTGCCGGAAGGAGTGGAGTTGAAATGCCGGCGATGCAAAAGGCAAATTATCGTTCCGCTGGAAAAGCCTAGGTCAGCAAAGATGGTGAATGAAGTTTAGACCACTTCTCGATTACGGATTTTGAGCGGCCAGAGGTTTGAAACCCAGAGCCCGATATCCCGTCACACATGGCGGGTATCGGGCTCTTTTTTTGGAGGACTTACTGCAGTGGAAAAAACTCGGCGATGGGAAATTGCGCTTTGCGACAGGGGAACCGTGCATCTGCATTACGGCACCGGCTCGCTGCACATTCTCAAGGAAGATTTTCTCGATTTGGCTGGCGAGCTGCAACAACTGGCGAATCGATTGGCCATCACGATTGAATCACATCGAATTCAAAACAAGAAAGGACTCTTGCAGTAGCCATGTCTGACATTATTGCCCTTATCATCAAAGGGGGACTGGTTATGATCCCCCTGCTTTTGTGTTCCGTAATAGCACTCTCCGTTACCATCGAACGCTTCCTCTATTGGCGCCAGATCAGCTCCAAGAAACCGGTGGAGCAAATGCTGTTGTCGGTTGAACAGGGCAAATTTTCGGAGGCGCTTGCCCAGGGCCAAGATTCGCCACTGCCCGCCGCGCGGGTCCTCACCGCCGGCCTGGCGCACCGTAATCCTTCTTATTCCAAGGCCATGGAAGTGGCGGCACAGGCGGAAATGCCGACGCTCAAACGCCGCCTGGTAATTCTCGATACCATTATTACCCTGGCTCCTCTATTGGGCCTGCTCGGCACGATCACCGGTATGATCGATTCCTTCGGCATCATGTCCGATGCCGGCCTGGGCCAGCCCCATGCGGTAACCGGGGGCGTGGCCGAGGCTCTGATCGCGACTGCGACAGGGCTGCTGATCGCGATTCTCGCCTTGATTCCCTACAACTATTTCACCACCCGTGCCGAGAAGGAGATGGAGGACATCGAATACTACGCCTCGCGCATGGAGCTCGCCCTGCTGGCGCAACAGGAGGCTCATTAATGCGGCTGCGCAGAAAAAGCAATGCAAAAAAGGCCCGCATCGAAATCATTCCCATGATCGATACGATTTTTTTTCTGCTGGTCTTTTTCATGATTTCAGCTCTTTCCATGTCGCGTTTTACCGGCGTCCAGGTGAATCTGCCAAAGGCCGCTTCCGGCAGCCAACCGCCGACCGAGACCATCGTTATTTCTCTCACTAAGGATGACCAACTCTTCTTCAACAAAACTCAAGTGCCAAGGGAGTCGCTGCAGCTCTCGCTACGCGCGGAGTTGGCGAAGAATCCGGAGCTGCTGGTGGTCGTCAATGCCGACGACGGCGTCCAGCATGGCAAGGTCGTCGAAATCATGGACCAGGCGCGCCAAACCGGCGCCACGAAGCTGTCCATCGCGGTCAAGCCTAAGGAGGGCAAATGATGAAAGACTCGATGTTTTCTTCTTTCGCGCTTTCCTCATTGATCCACGCCGCCCTGATACCGATCGCTTCGCTCCTCATCGCTGGAACCCAGCCGTCGATACCAACGCAGCGCATCGAGGTTGGTTTGACCGATATTCCGAGGGTCGAGCAAAAGCCTGAGCCCGCGCCTGCACCCAAGCCCGAGCCCAAGAAAATCGAGAAGATCAAGGCGCCCAGGCTGATTCATAAGACCGACATCGCCAAGATCGAACCTAATGAACCGCCGCCAAAGCTCCAGGAACTTCCGCCACCGAGCCTGACGGCTTCGGGGCCTGAAAAAGGCAGCGTCGCCAGCAAAGCACCGGCCGGCGAGGCCGCTGGCGCAGAAGCCGGCGTGGGAGGCCTATTTGGCGGTGGCGATGTGTCGGTAACCGGTGGCAGCGGCATGGGCGGAGGCGGCGGTGGGACAGCCAACGCCGGACTGGGCAGAGGCGATAAGGGCGACGGCTTCGGCGGCGGCAATGGCGATGGGCTCGCAGCTTTGGCCCGACCCCTCGGGGGCTATCAGGTCAAACCCCGCTATCCCGAGGCGGCGCGCAAGGCCGGCGCTCAAGGCGTCACGTTGCTGAGAGTCAGAGTCCTGGAGAATGGGCGCGTGGGTGAAGTGCTCATCGAGAAATCAGCCGGCTTCAGTGACCTTGATTTTTCCGCCGCCGAGGCGGTGAAAAAATGGCTCTTCGAACCGGCGCGCCGGGGCAAAGACCCCGTGCAGGTGTGGGTGCTGTTGCCCGTTAAATTTGAGCTCCATTAGGCGCCCACAGGTATGAAAGAAAACAACTTGAAGCTCAGCTTGGGACCAAACGCAGGAGTGAGGCCCTCTGCGCTTGCCGAGAGAAAGCTCCGAGTGGAGAGCACGTCGCTTTTTCAAGGCGGACGGGAGGTAGTCATCATCCATCGGGAACAAGAATACAGTCTCAGAATAACCCGGAACGGAAAATTGATTTTGACGAAATAGAAATACACTAACTGCAGCAGCCAGCCAGTGTATGAGGCGACTCATGCCAGCCAGCAAAAAAAATTATTCACACTTTGGAGGAAACCATGAGTCGACAAGAAAACCGCGCCAAGGAAAGACGGAGGAATAAGCTTCTCAACAGAATAACCCTCGCCGCCGGCGAGGGGGTCGGACGGGCCGTGGCTTTTACATTCGCGTTGGCAACCAATGCCTTCGCAGCGGAACCGGAACCAAAAAAGGAAGAAACATTCGCGTTGCCCCAGGTAACCGTCACCGACAAGAGCAATCCCTATGTCGTGCCGAACCTGGGTTTGCAGCGACTGCCCGAACCGGTTCAGAATATTCCACAGTCCATCACCATCGTGCCGCAACAAATCATCCAGGAACAGGCGGCGACCACCCTGCGCGATGCGCTGCGCAACGTCACCGGCATCGGTATCGCCGCGGGCGAAGGCGGCGGTGCTCAGGGGGACAACTTCACCATCCGGGGCTTCAGCGCCCGCAATGACATGTACCTCGACGGCGTTCGCGACCAGGGCACGTATTTCCGGGACACGTTTAACATCGAATCCGTCGAAGTGCTCAAGGGTCCCGCGTCGATCTACTTCGGCCGCGGCTCCACCGGCGGCATCATCAACCAGGTCAGCAAAGCGCCACGTCTCGAAGGGTTCTACGACGGGACGGCCAGCGCCGGCAGCGGCCCCTTCTTCCGTGGCACCGCGGACATCAACCAGCCGCTCTCCCCCACCATCGCTCTGCGGGTCAACGCCATGGCCCACGGCGCCGATATCGTCGATCGGGATCATGTCAAAGTCACCCGCCAGGGCTTCGCTCCAACGCTAACTCTCGGCCTCGGCACGCCGACCCAGATGACCTTCGGCTACTTTTTTCAACACGAAGACAACGTCTCGGACCAGGGGTTCCCATTTTTTCACGGTAGAACCGTGCGGGTCGACCGGGGGACTTGGTATGGTTTGACCGACGACGACTATGAAAGAACCTACACCAATATGGCCAATATCAGCCTGAACCATCGCTTCAGCGAAGCGCTGAATCTTCGCAGCGCTTTTCGCTTCAGCAATGTCCGGAGGCACACGGATCCGAGCATACCCCAAACCCTGTGCGCCGCTCCCGCCAACTGCGGTCCCGGAGCGATCATCACCGGCGTCAATAGAAGCCGCCCGCAACGGAACACCGCGGAAAGCATCTGGGACAGCCAGACCGACCTTACTGCCAAATTCGACACCTGGGGTTTCGGGCACACTCTCGCCAGCGGCATCGAGCTTTCCTGGGATCGCCTGGACACTGTGCGCTACGCCAGCGCCGGTCCGACAACCACCCTCAATAATCCCAATAACGGCCAGTCATCGAATCCCAAGATCATCGCCGCCAACACGCTCACCAACGCGCCCGGCTTCGGCATCTATGCCGCTGACCAGATCGCCTTGCATGAATGGTTCGACCTCATTGGCGGTTTGCGCTGGGACTACTTCAGCGCCGATCAAGAAAATAGAATTCCGGGAGGGGTGAGTTTCGATGCCACGGACAACATGTGGAGCTATCGGGGCGGGCTGGTTTTTCATCCGACACCGCAGCAGAGCTACTATTTTTCCTATGCCACCGCGTTCAATCCCTCCGCCGAAGGCCTAGTACTGGCGGCCAACAATCAGGCAACGCCGCCGGAGAAAAACGAAATCTTTGAACTCGGCACCAAGTTTCAATTTTTCGGCGGCCAGCTCACCCTTCAAGGGGCGCTCTTCCAGATCGAGAAAACCAATGCCCGCACCAACGATCCCGTCACGGGCACTCAAGTCCTGGACGGCAAGCAACGTTCCCGCGGGGTCGAGTTTAGCGCTGCCGGACGGATTCTTCCGGGTTGGAACGTTTTCGCCGGCTTCACTTACCTCGACGCCAAGATTACCAAATCCAACGATACTCAGGTTGTCGAAGGCGTGACCTATCGCCTCCAGGGCAAAGTCCCGCAGAACGTGCCGGAATACAGCGCGACTCTGTGGAGCACCTACGACTTCTTGGACAAGTGGCAGATCGGCGGCGGCCCGACTTACGTCGGCAGCCGCTACGCGAACAACTCCAACGCGAACGAGGTGCCGGGTTACGTACGCTGGGATGCGACGGTGGCTTACAACATCACGGAGAGGATTCAGGCTCGTCTCAACGCCCAGAATTTTACCAATTCTGCCTTTATCGAAAGCCTGCATCCGTCCCACGTCGTGCCCGGGGCGGGGAGAACCTTCATCGCCAGCACGTTCTTTAGATTCTAACATTGGCAAAGCTATGATTGTCCACATTCCCAACGTTCTCAGCCAGGAGCAAGTCACCCATTGCCGGGACGTGATGAACCGCGCGACCTGGGTGGACGGGCGGGTCACTGCTGGCTATCAATCCAGCGTCGTGAAAGACAACCGCCAGCTCGCCGAGCAGAGCCCCGAGGCGCGGGAACTGGGTGAGATGATCGTCGCGGCCCTGGAGCGCAACCCGCTTTTCATCACGGCGGCGTTGCCGCTCCGGGTCTTTCCGCCCCTCTTCAACCGCTACGAAGGTGGAGAAAACTTCGGGGCGCATCTCGACAATTCCATCCGGCAAATACCCGGGACTCCTTTCCGGATCCGTACTGACGTGTCCGCCACCTTGTTCCTCAGCAATCCCGCAGACTACGACGGTGGCGAGTTGGTCATCGATGACGTCTACGGCGCCCATTCGGCGAAATTACCGGCCGGCGACATGATCGTCTATCCCGCCAACAGCTTGCACCACGTTAATGCGGTAACCCGCGGGGTGCGCCTGGCGTCGTTTTTCTGGGTCCAAAGCATGGTGCGGGACGACGGCCAGCGAACCCTCCTGTTCGATCTCGACATGTCGATCAACCAGATCAATCAAGCTTTACCGAACCACCCCGGGGTAGTGGGGCTGACTAACTGTTATCACAATTTGCTGCGTCGCTTTGCGGAAGTGTAACCGTTATGAACCGATCCTCTTACCGGATCCTGTACCAAGCTCTCTTAGCTGCCGCCCTGTGCTCAACATATGCGATCGCCGCCGAGAGCCTCGAGCTGGTTTCGCGAATTTCTGTCGTCTTTGTGAAGCCGGAACAGTTCACCGACGTAAAGCGTGCCGACTTCAAGCCCAACTCCGAGGCTATCCTCGATGCCATCACCAGGTTCATGCGAGCAACCGGAGAGGAGATTTTACCGGCGGACATGAATCTGGGCATCAGAGTCACCGATATCGATCTGGCCGGGAATTTCGAGCCGTGGCGCGGGCCGCAGTCCGACCAAGTCCGGATAACCAATCAGCTTTATCCACCACGGTTTGTCCTTGAGTTCCGCGTCACCGGCGCGCGGGGTCATGTCATTCTAAGCGGCAAACGCAATCTGACCGACCTTAATTATCAGCTCCGGACTTTTTATCCGGTGGACGATTACCTGCGCTACGAAAAGGATCTCTTGCGCCAGTGGTTCCGCGAGGAGTTTGGCAAACTAAAAGGCTAAAGCGAATGATTTTGATCAAGTTCACGAAACCTAGAAGAACGCATTCAACGTTCCAAGGACACCGCCTTATGAAGCTACTACACAAAGTAATTTTCTGGACTCATCTCCTCGCCGGCGTCGTGGCCGGCCTGGTGATTTTCATCATGTCCTTCACTGGCGTCATTCTTATGTACGAGCCTCAGATCGCCGAGTATTCGGAATGGAACCAGCGTTGGGTGACGCCGCCGGGTCCGGGAACCAAACGCTTGGCTCTCGACGATCTAGTCGCCAGGGTCCGCGCCGCCAATCCCGAGGGCCGTCCGGCAACCATCACTGTAAAATCCGACCCGGCCGCCTCCGTCATCGTCAATCTCGGCCGCGAGAACACGGTTTTCGTCAACCCTTACACCGGCGAACTCTTGGGCGGTCTTTCCGCAACCCATCACTTCATGCACGAAATGGTCGATTGGCACCGTTGGCTGGGCATGGAAGACGAAGGCCGCGCCACCGGCAAGGCCATCACCGGCGCGTGCAATCTTGCTTTTTTCTGGCTCGCCGTCACCGGGGTATACCTCTGGTGGCCGCACAGTTGGAAGTGGCGCGGTCTGAAAACCAGCCTGCTATTCAACTGGCGGCTGACCGGTAAAGCACGAGACTGGAACTGGCACAACGTCATTGGCTTCTGGTCTTCGAGCGTGCTCGTCGTGCTTACGCTGACTGCCGCCGTCATGTCTTATCCCTGGGCCAATGATTTGCTCTACACGCTTACGGGAAACGAACCACCGCCTAGAGCCCAAGGGCCGGCCGGACCTCCCCAGCGCGCCGGTCGAGACTCGGGTCGGGCCAGCGAAACAACGCCCGCCAAACCAATGGCCAGTTTAGAGACATTGCTCGCCGCCGCCGAAAAGCAAGTCCCCGGCTGGACTATGCTCATGATGCGCTTCCCGCCCCGTCCGGATGGGCCGGTCGCCGTGTCCATCATGGAACCCAGCGCACCGCACCCCTTCGCGCGCTCTCAGTTGACCCTCAACCGCGCCACTGCGGACGTGGTGAAGTGGGAACCCTACTCGGAGAATAACCTGGGGAGAAAACTCAGAAGCTGGTTTAGAGGTCTTCATACCGGCGAGGCTCTGGGATTTTTCGGCCAAACTCTTGCCGGTCTGGCCTCCCTCGGCGGCTGTTTTTTGGTCTGGACCGGTTTGGCCATGGCTTGGCGGCGCTTTCGTTCCTGGCGGCGCACGCCTGTGGAGATTGACGATGTGGAGATGCCTTACACGGCGCAACCATCCGTCGAGCGTGAAGCGAGGGACAATGCGCCGGCGCAACTCACGACCGAGCTACGACACAACGAATTACAGGCACAACCCGTGAACGGACACAAAATTAATCCTCCTGGAGGCGAGATGATCGGCTGCTACGAATCTATCACAATTCTCTACGGCACGGTGATGGGCAACGCGGAATCCGTTGCCCATCAAACGGCCGCCACCCTGCGGCGGGCCGGTCTTTCCGTGCGCATAAGCGATATGGCCCATTGCCAGGCGAGTTTGCTGACGCGTCTAAGCTCTGTGTTGATCGTCACCAGCACCTACGGGAACGGCGAACCGCCCGACGATATCATTCCTTTCTGGCAAGCAGTGGTGCATGGCAACGGGCTCGATTTGCGCGGCTTGAAATTCTCCGTACTCGCCTTGGGCAACACCACTTACGATCATTTTTGTCGGTGCGGGCGCGAATTCGACCTCGCCCTGGAACACCAAGGTGCCACGCGTGTTTATCCTCGGGTCGATTGCGATGTGGATTATGACGAGCCGGCACGGCGTTGGATCAACGGAGTCGCAATGGCCTTGCAACATCCCCAAGCCTCAGCCTGGTCGAGCATGGAAAAGAAATGGCCTGAGCTCGAATCGGCATCGTGAACTGGAGAGGAAAGGCATAGAGATGTTCCAGGTTCAAAGTTCAACGTTCAAGGTGAGAAAAGAGTTGAACGTTGAAGCTTGAACTCTGAATGTAGTTGGGAGGAAACGGCTCACCGGCGAAAGCTTCAACCGTTTCACTAAACAGTAGGCGAGCGGCCAGAGATGATCAATCCAGAGCCCGCGGTTCCGTCAAACCAAGACGGGACGCGGGCTTTGCTGCTTATAAGAGGAGAAAATGATGGAGAATCCAAAAATAAAAAGATGGGAACTGACTCTTTCACCGATAGGGATGGTGCATCTACACTACGAGACCTTGCTGTCAAACGTCCTGCAAGAGGGCATCGGCGGCCTGGCCCGCGAACTCCACCAGGTGGCCGACGAGTTGACGCGCTTGGGATCCACAGGAGAAACTCCCGTGGCACGCGAGCCGTCGCAAAGAGTCGTAGGGTTGACTGCCAAGGCTGCCTACCCTTCATCGCAATAACACCGCGCATCAGTTTCGAACTGTGAAACTCCGAACCGACGGATCGCGACGGCCTAATCGGCCCGGGGTGATCAATCCAGAGCCCGCTGTGCTGTCAACAATAGCGGTGGCTGCGGCTTTTTTGGGTTCGAATACGGATAGAAAGCACAAAGCAAGCGAAAGGTTGGTGACAAATGGACTCTTTGATACGCAAAGCCTGCGAGCTGGGGGAGAAAACGGCGCATTGTCGCGTGGAAGTCATCCTCAAGGCAACGTTTTGGATGGAAGAGAAATATCGGCAGGTTCCCAACGGTAAAATCGCCGCGATGATCGCCCTGCATTACTTGATGCTGGCGATGCGCCGCGAATACCGGACGGAACCCCAGACCGTTGAAGAACACATCGCCCAGGCTATCGGCTGGTTGAAGGCGGCGAGCGGCGAGCCCTGCTGGAACACAACTGCCCTTGGGCGGGATGAATGATCAAACGCGGATCAGCAAGAAGAAGGAGCAAATAGCCGTGATACAGATCGGACAAAAGATCGATGACTTGATCGATGATTTTGAATTCGAGGTTTACCAAAGCGACGAAATCAAGAAAGTGAAGTTTTCCAACTACGAAGGGAAGTGGTAGAAAAAATCTGATTCGATTTTTCCGGCGCAGGCACCGCTGGAACCTGCGTGACCCTTTGCGTTGCGGTGACTGTGATAAAAAAAGCGTCTCGCCTAAGGTCTAGAAGGAGAGCCGGATCACTAATCACGCTCCGGTCTTTCAAAAGGAGAAATTGCTATGCGAAAATTCATCATTGAGAGGCTTCAACATTGAAGCGGTTTGAGAATAAGATGGCCTGCAGAAAGCTTGAAAGGAGAAAACCATGTTTAGGTCAAAGCTAATCATTGCTGTGGTCACCTTTTCAGCGTCGCTTTTGGCGAGCATCGTCAACGCTCATTATGTCTGGTTAGAGCGCGACGGCGAAGGGGTGGCCCGAGTTTATTTTGGTGAATGGCAACTGGATATACGCGAGAAAACCGGCGGGCTTCTCGACCGCATAAAAGCGCCTCGGGCTTTTGTCGCCTCGGCTAGTCAGGATCTGCCTATTCAACGGCGCAACGATCACTTGGAGATCGCTTCCAAAGGCGCCGGCGACTTGCGGCTGGTCGAAAGCGGTATCGCTCCGCGTGAAGACAAAGAAAAGGGTGGAACTACACGAACCATCTACTACGCCAGGGCGGGACGATCGGAAACCGCCGCAAAACTCGATTTAGAGCTGGTGCCGACCACGAGCAACGGCAACACCTTCGCGCTTTTGTTCCGCGGCGCGCCCCTGGCGAAAACCGCTGTGACCGTCTATGGACCGCCCAAATGGGAAAAGCCCCTCGATACCGACGAACAGGGACGCATAACCGTTCCCACTCCCTGGTCGGGAAGATACGTGCTCGAAGTCGTCCATTTCGAACCGAAACCAGGGGAAACCGGCGGGGAGAAGTTCGATCGGAGCCGGCACATCGCCACCCTTTCGTTTGTTAATGCCAAAGGCCAGCCGCCGCCTGCCACGCGTTGAGCTTGAACGAGGCGGAATTCATCATGATTCGAATTGGACAAAAAATCGACGATTTCGCCTTCGACGTTTACCAGGGCCACGAAATCAAGAAGGTCAAATTCTCCAACTATGGAGGGAAATGGTTGGTGCTACTTTTCTATCCCGTCGATTTCGCCTCCAGCCGCCCCGGGAAGCCGGAGGAGGCGGCCAATTACTACGATCGATTCACGAAGGGCGGTGCTGAGATTGTGGCTGTGAGCATCAACACAGTCTCTGCGCAAAAAACACGACACGGCGATTCTCCATCCATGAAGCGGGTGATTCCCTTCCCCATCGCTGCCGATGCGTTCGCAAAACTTTCCCGCTATTTCGGAATCTACATTGAAGATGCTCGGGCGTACTTGCTTGGCACCTTCATCGTCGATCCCAATGGCGTGCTTAAGCCAGGACACTCAAGACGGGATCGCCGGCCGGAGCGGCAATGAGATCCTTGGCAAACTACGAATGTGAGGCTACGCATTCCCCCCCTTCTTAGGCGCCTCCTCGCGAAGGGTTGCGGGATAGGAGCCCGTCCCTGGCCCACACCAGGGCCGCGTTCCCGCTTTTTGCGATGACTATCCGCCAACCAAAGGCAGGGTTGGAATTTCAACAGGTGCAGCTAAGAAGGCCTTTCAGGTTGGTAATACCAACTTTTTTGAAAGGAGTCAGATGAACCTACCTCAATCTCAGAAACCCCTTCGCGCTCGCGCCAAGCCGCGACAACTCTCCTGGGATGATCCGTTAGCTCGATTCAACAACCAGGGGAAAGCCACGAATTCTAACTCTTTTTATAGATCTGCTGCGCGAGGTAGTTCTCGTAACCGACTTCCTTGATCTGATGAAACTGAGTTTCGATCCAGTCGACGTGATGCTCTTCGTCGACCACGATATGTTCGAGCAACTCTCGACTGGCGTCATCGTGGGCATCGAGGCACACCTTTATTCCCGGTTTTAGGACTATCAGCGCCGCCTGTTCCAAGCCCAGATCGTTCTCCAACTGCTGCGTCACGTTCGATCCGACCAGAATCTTGTCGTAAGCAGTGATGTTGGGAACACCTTCGAGAAACAAGATCCGTTCAACCAACAGATCGGCGTGTTTCATCTCGTCGATGGACTCCTTCCAGTGCACTCCGGCTAGAACTTCATAACCCCAATTCTTGCACATTTTCGAGTGGATGAAATATTGATTGATCCCGGTGAGCTCTTTGCGTAACACTTCGTTGAGCACTTTGATGACATCGGCGCTACCCTTCATGGCTTTCCTTACCCTTTCTGGCTGAACATTGGACCCTGTCAATAACAAGAATCAAATCTTGAAGAGATTTTGCACATTGCGCGTCGTAGTCGCGGCGACCACTTCAAGTGGGATCGCCTTTACTCGTGCAATTGTTTCCGCAACCCAACGCACATGGGCTGGCTCGTTGCGTTTGCCTCGGTGGGGCACCGGAGTGAGATAAGGCGAATCGGTTTCGACAAACATCCGATTCAACGGTAATTTCCGTACAACTTCGCGCAGGGGCTCGGCGTTCCTGAAGGTGATGATGCCACTGAAAGAGATGCAAAACCCAAGATCGAGGTAGTTGCGAGCGGCAACGTAATCGCCCGTGAAGCAGTGGATCACTCCGCTGATTCTCCCGGCGCCTTCACTGCGCAACAGTTCCACGGCTTCGCTTGCAGCGTCTCGCTCATGGACCACCAATGGCAGTCCGGTCTCCCCCGCCAAGCAGATGAATTGCGCGAAGACTCTGCGTTGAACTTCGCGGGGCGAATGGTCGTAATAATAGTCCAAACCGGTTTCGCCTACGGCAATAACCTTGGGATGGAGGGTTAATTCCTTTAGTTCCCGCAGTTGCGCCTCGCCGACGTCTTTGGCATCGTGAGGATGCATACCGACGGTGGCATATAGATCGGGACTAGACGCTGCCAGCGCGACCGCCCCAGCGTTGCTCGACATATCTCCGGCGCCACCGACCACGATGATCTGCTTAACGCCGGCTTGACGGGCCCGCTCGATAACCGCGTCGGCTTCATCCGCGTATTCCTTGCTCTGAATATGGGCGTGACTATCAATGAGCCCTAAACTACTTGCTGAAACATCGAGGTTCATCAGGCTTCGGCCGGTAGTTCGACGCGCGGGAAGAGAACCTTGGGGCCGCTTACTTTGTGACCGCCCTCAAAGAATTCTCCCCAAGCGGCATTTGAAGACCGCATAGAGAAACTGTTGGACATTGTCGGAGGCAGCTCTGGAACACCAAGAAGCAACCGCAGTTCTCTGCTCGTATCAGGAAGAAATGGAGCTAGCACCCGTGATAGCGTTCGTATGACTTCAAGGAGATGATGCAGCAGCTCACCTACGCGGGACTGTTGGCTGGGGTCTTTGATCAGGGTAAACGGCGCGGTCTGGACAATGTAACGATTGGCATGATCGAGAGCTGACCAGACTGCCTCAAGAGCTCGGTGAAATTGCAGATCCTGCATATAAACTTGTAGTTCTTTTTCAGCCCACGCAAATTTGGCTTGCAAGTCGCGATCCTCTACGGTCCAGTTGGAACTCAAAGGCTGCACCACACCGCCGAAATATTTCTGTTGCATGGCCAGCACACGGCTGACGAGATTACCCAAATTGTTCGCCAAGTCAGCGTTGATCCTCGTCACCAATGCTTCTTCGGAGAACTTGGCGTCCTGACCGAAAGGCATTTCGCGGAGCAAAAAATAGCGAAACGCGTCCATACCAAAACGCTCTTTCATTTCCAAAGGCCGGATCACATTGCCGAGGCTCTTGGACATCTTGCCCGAGTCCATCACCCAATAGCCGTGCACGTTCAAGTGATCGTAGAGCGGCAGACCTGCAGCCATCAGCATCGTCGGCCAGTAAATCGCGTGGGGCTTCAGAATGTCCTTGGCTATCAGATGATTGGCTTTAGGCCAATAAGAGTCAATTGAGTCTCCGCCTCGATGTTCCAAAGCACTCACGTAGTTGAGCAGTGCATCGAACCAAACGTAGGTTACGTAGCTGGCATCGAACGGAAGCGGGATGCCCCATTGCAAGCGGCTGGTGGGTCGCGAGATGCAAAGATCTTCAAGCGGCTCCCGCAGAAACGCCAACACCTCCGTCCGATAACGCTCCGGGCGAATAAGATCGGGGCGCGATTGGATCGCATGGATCAGCCGATCCTGATATTTGCTCATGCGAAAGAAGTAATTCTTCTCGCTGATGTAGTCCGGTACCTTCTGGTGGTCCGGGCATTTTCCGTCAACCAGCTCTTTTTCAGTGTAGAAGCGCTCGCAACCATAACAATAAAATCCGCCGTATTCGCCAAAATAGATGTCGCCCTTGTCGTAAATCCTTTGGAGAAACTTCTGAACGTAATCCTTGTGATAGGCGTCCGTCGTTCGAATGAAGTGATCGTATGCGATCCCACAGCTATCCCAAGTCGAGCGAAACCGATGGCTGATCTGATCGGCGTAGGCCTCCGGTGTCATGCCGGCAGCCTGGGCGGCTTGTGCGATTTTGTCGCCATGCTCGTCGGTGCCGGTGAGCATGAAAGTCTCGAATCCACGAGCTTGGTAATAACGTTTCAACGTGTCCGCCACCACAGTGGTATAGGTGTGGCCCAGGTGAGGTTCTGCGTTGACGTAGTACAGCGGCGTTGTAATGTAAATGCGATCCATCAACTTTAACCCACGGTGTTCAACAACAAATTTTCCATTACCATGCGACGATTCAGGTTTCTTTGTATGCGTCCGACAGCTCCGGTGGTTTGAGATAACACTGATAGAATAGTTTCGAGGTCTCTTTGAGCAGTCTGCCGTTGAATTGCTGACATCAGGTCCAGATTAACGATCTCCCGCGGACTCTGTGTTACGGCATAGACGAGCTGGTCCCGATGCCAGCTACACGCCCAATCAAGAAATTCACGCAAGTCATCTTTATTGCTTGCAAGGTCCTCAGCCGCATCCATTGCGCCGCGATAATTGGAAGCGTTAAGAGACATCAATAGCTTCAGCCAACGTTGTCTTTTCGCTAAAAGATCTTGCTTGTCGATCTTCACTGCGGCTCCCAAACTCCCCATGGTTATGGCCGCCAAGAATTCGG
Organism: Thermodesulfobacteriota bacterium; assembly: GCA_036794995.1. GTDB lineage: Bacteria > Desulfobacterota > Binatia > UBA9968 > UBA9968 > DAIRFP01. The sequence continues at coordinate 22,701 of DAIRFP010000037.1, forward strand.
CTTCTTCAGTCTTTAATCCTTGTTGCGCTACCAAAAAGCCTGCAACCAAGTTCCGTGGCAGAGGCCCGAATGAGACGCGAAGGCAACGGGATCGAAGCGTCGGCAGGAGGCCGCCAACGGTGGTTGCAATTAAGATCACCAGAGAATTCTTGGGTGGCTCTTCCAGGGTTTTCAATAAGGCATTTTGCGCGGACAGATTCATTAGGGTTGCAGGATCCAGGATAACGATCTTTTTTTTGCCGGAAAACGATCGGAAGTTCAGCTCCTTTTCCAGCTGACGCACCTGCTGAATGCTGATCTCCTTTTTTCCAGCGAGAATCTCGATGACCCGGACATCCGGATGGTTGCCGTCTCGGATCCGCGCGCAGTCCGCGCACTCGCCACAGTAATCGCCAACCGTCACGGAGCAATGAATCGCCTTAGCCAGGCCAAGCGCAATCGTCTGCTTACCTACACCCTCTGCACCTAGGAAAAGATAGGCGTGATGCAGTCGGTCGTAAGCCAAAGCCCGACGTAATGCTTCCAATTGCTTTGGATGGCCCACGATTTGGGGAAACCCCATTTAGATAAGCTCTCGATCGATGATGTTCTTGATCTCTTGTGCAACCTCTCCGGCGGATCGCGCGGCATCGATAATGCGGAATCTGTGCGGTTCCGCCCGTGCCAACTCAAGAAACCCAACTCGAACCCTCTCATGAAATTCTACCTTTTCCATCTCAAACCTGTCTTCCTTCCTTCTACTCGCAGCCGCTTGAGATAGAGACAGTGGGCTCCGACCTGGAAGTAAAGCATCTCGGCGCTGAGTGGCTCTGGACAACCCGATTTCAACCGGGCAGTCAAACAGAAACGTGAGATCCGGCTTAATGCCCTGGCTGGCTATTTCATTAAGGTTTCGTAGCAGTCCAAGGTCTATACCACGTCCGTATCCCTGATAGGCGAGGGTCGAGTCCGTGTGCCGATCACAAAGGACGAGACTACCTTCTTCGATCGCAGGGACGATGACTTCGTGGATATGCTGTGCCCGGTCCGCCAAATAGAGAAACAGTTCCGTTGGCGATGTAATGGGCTGCTGACCAACTTCCAGAAGGATTTGTCGGATGAGCTTCCCTAACGCAGTTCCGCCGGGCTCCTGGGTCGAAATACAGGATGTCCCACCCGCTGTGAGATAACCTTCGAGGGCTTTGAGTTGAGTGGTTTTGCCGCTCCCGTCACCACCCTCGAACGTGATGAAACGAACCATCAGAAAGAACTCGCACCAGCTTGGCGGAATGACAAATCGAGACAGAGCGACGCACGCCGTAAACTCTATTTCAAACGAAGAACGCGCGAGAGCTAGCTTTTCCGCTCTCCCAAAAGCAGATTTATTCCATTGACCAATTGAGTGCTCGTAAAGGGCTTCGTGATGTAGTAGTCAGCCCCGAGTTTATATCCCCCTAAGACATCTTCGTACTGAACCTTGGCGGTCAGCAAAATAACCGGGATGCCGGTCGTATCGGTAACACCTTTGAGCCTGGTCAAAACCTCGAGGCCATCCATTTCCGGCATCATAATGTCCAAAATAATCAGGTCCGGCTTTTGGTTCCTTAAAAGATCTAATAGCTCCTGCCCGCTCGATGCACTGAATACATTATACCCCTTGCCCTCCAAAATAGTTTTGATGATGGTGATAATGTCCGGGTTATCGTCAACCACCATGATGGTCTTTTTGCTATCCATGCTTTCCCCCTCTAGCGCCACCGTTTCTGCCTGCGCCGTCAGACCATTAGGTTTAGCACGCCAATCACTATTTCGAAGGCCCTGTGCAAACCTAAATACCGTTCGATACGAGCAACCAGCGCGACAAAAAAGCCTTTAGAGTTGAGAGCTTAACATCTTCGGAAACCGATGTAAACCTGGAAAGTAGGACACGCGATTGGTTCTGAGTTAGGGATTGATACTGCGCCAGTAATCCTGCGTGATTATGGCCGGAAGCGAAGCGTAGAGACTCTCCAATGTCGACGATGGCAGCAGATCTGCTGCTCGGCCGAGGGCCGATCGGCTGTAAACCAGTTTGATAGCACCCTGGAGGGCCAAGATGGGCTGGATCGTGCCGGGATCCGAACCTGTCTCATTGATCATTATCGCTCCATAGACCTCTTTATTGTCCGCTCCGGCTACGCGAAACCCAACGTCGTTGCCTGTGACTATTATTAACCCCTCCCATCGAAAGTTACTATTGGCAACGAACGCAGCGTTTCGCACTACCAGAATGCCGACGCCGCTGAAGATTCCTTCAGTAGTCACCAAATCGCCGGGCCCGGAAAGCCCCTCGACGCAATGAAGCTGCGGCGCGTATGGGGTTCCCCAAACTTGTCCTCCCAAGGACAATGTTCCGGCGACGGCTATTGTCGCCGTCACGGCATGAGGGGCACGGCAAAGATCATCCGCCAATCGTGTCACCATGTGACTTGGAACAAGATCGCTATCAGAAATGGCTGCACCGTTTTCACCCCCGATCACATTGCCAGCTTTCAGGTTGGCCAATGCAGCGTTTGCTTGTAATCGCAGCGGTGCGCTTGACGCGGAAATTGCTGAACGTGGTTTGGTTCCCGGAGCCGCCCCGCCGGTTACCGGATCGTGGTCGAAGCCGGAGACGAGAAACGAATTGTCGCCGAAATCAACGCTTGTTCCTTCTCCCCGTAAGGCAATCGCAGCATCGGCGAGATCATAGGCCTTAGTGATCTGTGCCTGGATGACTTGTGCAAAGGTCCCGGCGACTCCCGTCGACCGAATCACTATCTTTGCCGTCAGAGGCGTGACCGGTGTGGAAGAGAGAAACGCCACGGAGAACGTTCCGGAAGAGAAAGTTTGCATACGATCTACGGGCCTCGGCGGATAAATCACTGTTTGGCCAATTTGCTGTTTGGCCCATTCAACTCCGGCGTCAGCAAAATAGAAAACCGCAATCGCTTGCCTCAAGTTGGCCGTAATTCTGTAATCATTGTTGATCGCGACGAACGCGCCCATACCCGCTGCCATCAGGAGAGACAGAAGAAGAAGAGAGGAAAAGAGAACCATTCCCCTCGTGTCACACAGGAGTTTACAATCGCCTGCCATGTGTACCTAGTTTCTCAGCTCAATGCTAGTCGAGAGCGTGGACGTCACGTTTCCTCCAACTTGGGCATCCGGGTTCTTAACCTGAACCGCAAACGCAATCCGGATCCGCTTTATCACCGTCGTCGAAGGCGAGTCCTCGAGCTCAGCTCCCGTGACATCATAATAGGTAAACAGCTTACCTGCTGATGAGGTTTTAACATTGGCCACCAGGCAATCCCCGTTGCGCCGGATAATATTCGTGCCGGGACAGGTCGAGGTTGGACCCGTGAGTTCGTAGCGTATGCCTTCGCGGGGCTCAGCATCTGCGCAACTGCCGTTGCCGTTGAGGTCCATCTGGACATGAATCATTGCACCAGAGGCCGCGTAAACGCTGTTACAGACCCCGTCGGCATCGTTATTGGGGTCATCCACGCCACCTCTTTCTTGTGGAGCGCTCCCCGTGCCCCAGGAGCCGGCGTTCCTTAAATCCCGAACGATGATATCCAAAGCGCCACGCGCGTCTTCCAATGTCGCCGTCTTGGCCTCCTGAGAAATCGTTCGGAACAGCTCGGCCCGGTAAAATACATAAAGAGAAGTAATCACGATTGCCCCCAAGGACAGTGCAGCGACCTGTTCGATAAGGGTAACGCCGGAGGTATTCTGGCTTAGCTGCATCCGAAAGTCTCAGTCCTTGTATACAAGCGTGGTAACGATAACTTCTCGATCTCCGTGGTCTAGCCAGGATACTTTGACATCGATTTGTTTTAGGTGAGAGCCGAGGGGCGAGTCAGCGATTCTCCAGCAGCGATCAAATACTCCGTTGGCAACTCCAGTCGCTCCGATCCCACGTTCTCCGGAGCTAGGGCACCGATCATCATCCACCAGCGTTCCTTGTGCCTTTAGCTGTTCCATTTTGTCTTGCGCGAGGTTGATCGCGACGGTAGTATTATGGTTCGAAACATTTCCTCGAATAACTGCCACCGTGTTCAACGAATATCCCAGTATGGCAATGACGATAACGTTGATGGCAACTAGGATTTCATTAAAGGTGAATCCTGCTTGTTGCCGGACAACGAGCCGCAACTTTACAAATGATCTAGCAATCTCCACCGCAATCACTCGGTTTGCAGATGCGAATTCTACCCGTTGGACTTACTACCACTTGTTTGCACGTTCCGTCTGAGCTGCGCAGTTTGATCCGATTAGCCGCGGCAGTTCCTCTCGGTGAGAAGGAAATGATCCCGCCGTTTATGACTGCTACACCCGCCGGCATTGGTTTCGTCATCACGATGATTGACTCTCGCTGGATAGTGTAGTGTGCGGTGCTATTAGAATAGACGAGTTGGAAACCTACGTTTTCCGCGACCGCACGCATCTTGATGAGATGAAGTTCAGATTGAAAATGACGAACTGAGCTGTCTAGCTCATAGGAAGGCAGCAGCTTATTCCAACTCGGCAATGCGATCGCAGTCACAATGCCCATTAAGGTCAGCGCGACTACGAGTTCGATTACGGAATAACCATGCTGTGAATTGGAGTCCATGTCCCCTTCTGCGATGGCGGAAAATACGTTTCGCAGGAGGGCATGTCAATAGCTGCCGATCACGATTTCTCGGCGGGCCGCCAGCATATGGCTTCATCTGGCAGATCAGTTCACTAGAGATCAAACTTTTACTTCTTTGGCATCTTTTGTCCTAACGGAACAGAGGTGAAAAACTCCGAGGAATTCGAGAACGGTGGCACAGTCGTTCTCAATTCCGGTAAAACAATCGCCTCAACGATTACGTGTAGACCCTGAGAAGGGATAGGATTAGGCAGTAACGTCTCAGTGCTAGGGGTTCTGATTGCTGTGAGGTTTCAACAGCAATTGAAAGTCTCTTTCTTCCCGTATGCTATGAAGAGCAGGATCGGATTTCAGATAACGGATATCCGTGTATCCCTGCTTAAGAGCCTTGGCGAGCCATTCGTAGGCGAGTTCCTTCTTGTCATAGAAAGCATAAATTCGAGCTAGGTTGTACGACGCCTGTGGATCGTTAGGCTTCCTTTGAGCTTCTCTTTCTGCCTGCAGGATCTGCGCGTCCCGATCTTTGATAATGGCTTGGTTTTTTTTGGCGGTGTCAAGATTCTTCAATGCCATCGTGTTGCCCGGCTCGATTGCGAGGGCGGTTTGAAATTCGCCAATGGCCGCGTCATGCAGTCCCTTCTTATCGTAAAGTACACCGAGATTGTTGCGGGCAAGAAAGTTCCGCGGCTGGAGAGTGATGGCTTGTCGATATGCCTCCATCGCATCTTCAATCCTACTCGCGCTTTCATAGGCATACGCAAGATTCAGGCGCGCAGGAAAGTACTTGGCATCCAGAGCGAGTGCGCGTTGAAACTCGACGATGGCAGCGTCCGGCTTGCCCTGTTCCAGTAGTCTTGCTCCGGTGTCATTGCGTTCGACTGCTCCTTCAGAGGCAGCAGAAGCAATAACCGAAAAAAACAACAGTCCGCAGAACGCGATTAACCTAAACGCCGGCTTCATTCTCTAGAACACCTCGCGCCAGCCGACGAGCCTGCGAACCGCGAGCTGGGGTATCTGCGTGTTCGCGATCTGCTGATTAGTCGTTCCCGTAATTACATAGGGAGTCGCCCTATTACCGGACTGGCTCATGATCACGATCGGTTTAGACGGGATACCGGTGCCAATGGTTTTCGCTGCAGCCAAGGCGCTCTGGCCTGGCGCCATCGCCGTGCCGGTGTTCAGATCGAGCGCAGCGTCGCCAGTGGACATATTGATAGCGTAAAGTTTTGCGTCCCCGCCGCCCGTCCCGCATACCGCAGCGGTGACCGGTGTGAAGGTTGTGAAAAGAACGACGGAATTGAAAACGTCGGAAGAGGCTAAAACTTTCTCATTGCTTGCCAACGGCACGAACCACCCCTGCGTTATCGTCCCTCCGGTACTCATATTCGTAAGGGATGACTCTGTTAGCGTGCTGCCGTTTGTCATATTGGTGTTTTCTTTAATACCGTAAAAACGGTTTGAGGCCGTATTGTTTGGATGGTAACGATCCCCAGTTCCGAAAAAAATCCAGAGGTTATTGCTTGAATCGTATGCCAGCGCTGGTGGAAAATAGATAGCCTGGCTGGGATAGTACTCACCGGCCACCGGTGGGTTGGTCTGGGAAGACGCAGCGGCAAATAGACGTTTGCCCGCCCAGTTGTTTATTAGGCTTCCCGATAACGCCGCACCACCCGCCGGTGCCACATCGAATTTCCAAAGCTGTCCACCCACATCGCCAATGTAGACCCGGTCGATATACCCGTCATTGTTAAGGTCAACGGCAGTTGGAGCAGCGGGAATGGCAAAATTCATGTATTGTCGGTCGTCCGTGGAGCTGGTGGCGTTATAGTACTCCCACAACTTTGTGCCGTCCGAGAGATCGATGGCAAAGAAGGCCTCGCTCGTTTTTACGCCGCTGTTGTAATTGGCATGGGAGCTATCGAAGCCTCCTCCAATGAAGGCGACCCATTTGTCAGTACCGTCTGCCATCTTTACTTTGCCGATGGCCGGTTCCGACCAACTTTCACCGAGATTGGTATCACCGAAGCTCCAAAGATACAGTGGATTGGAGGTATCGGTTATATCTAGGGCATAGTATTTATTGCCCCCTCGTCGTTCTCCGAAAATCAGGATGGTTTTCCAGGTTCCACCGGTTTTTACATCGACCACAATCGGACTTGCATCGACATAGTAATCCCGGTTCCCGGTTAGAGCTTTCAAGTTTTTCAATTGATCTAGAAGGTTCGGCGGAATGAAGGCCCATAGTTCCTCACCGTCGCTTTCCCGGAAGGCATGCAGCATTCCATCGTTTGCGCCGGCCAGCAGTACCGTCGTACGGCTCGCATTGTTAGTCTTGAAGGTGTTGTACGTAGAATCCGTCGAGGTCAAGAATGGAGGCGGGACCAACACAGGCGTCGAATGGAAAATGTCGCCTAGTTTCCAAGGACGTTCCTCGCTGGTATTGCTGTCTAGGTCTTCGTCGTTATAGTCGGTGGCGCCTCGGATGTAGTTGATGATTTGATCCTTCTCTGTACTGTCAGCGGCACCCAACAAACCAGTGGTGATAGTCGCGTTGCTCGTGGTGAAACTTTGGAGCGCGCTGCTTGCATAGGTCTTAACGGTTCGACTGCTCGCTGTTTTCGAACTAAGCTGCTGGCCGGCATCCCAAACCGGCGTACCGGACGGAAGACCGGTAACACTGTCCACCGGGATGGTCCCATTGACGAGACTATACGCTTTCAGATATCCGCGCCAAAAAGGCCGCGATGCATTGGACTGAAACGAAGCGAGGTAAGCTCTTGTGGCTCCACTGGTACCCGTGGTCGGAATCGTCGGGGTAGCGAAAGAAAATGTCGCAGCCAGAATCTGGCTGATGGCGTCTTGGAGTGCGACCTCCAATTGGGCAGAATTTTCTGCGGTAAAGAAACTTCCTCCACCATTTGCAGCTGCCGTTTGGAGAATGCCATTCGCGACCGATCCTTGTTGGCTCCCCTCCGAAGCGGAGATCGCAAACCCGATCGTATGAACGATCACGTTCTGCGGTCCGGCAAACGTTGTAGAATGGTCCTGGGTAAATCGCTCTGTCGCGGCCGTCCGCACGTCCTTGTTGAAGGAGGTCTGTAGTCCGTCCGAGACGACGATGGCAAAATTCGGCTGGCAGGAATACTGTATAGGGCTGGCTTGGCCGGTATAAGTCCCTTTATAATAATTGCCCGCATCGTTGAGTTGATCGCCCGTCGGTGTCCCTACGCTAGTTAGCGTCATATTGTTGATGGCCGTGACGAGAGTAGCTCTGTTTGCGTCTGTCATGTCTCTAATCGGCTCCATGACTAAGCCCCCATTGGTTTTAAACTTCATCGCCCCGAAGCGAACCCCCTCGGTGTTATTGACTAGATTCATGAGAACGCGCTTCGCAATTGTGATCTTCGGCTCTACGCCGTCACAACTGGAACAGAGGTAGTAATTTAGATAGTTACCGTAACGGAGGTTGAGGTTTGAGCCACTAATGCTTCCACTCCAATATCCGACTGAGGAAAGAGCATTTCGGGCAGAAGAGCTGTTGACGGCAGCGATGCTATTTGCATAGACGGTGTAACATGGATTTGAACTGCTGCAACTGAGCCCGCCGGAACTGCCGCTGGTTATTCTTCGGTACACCTTTGTGCCGTCAATAGTGCTGCCCCGGTAAACCACCGCGGTATAAGTCGTGGCGGAGGCATAGGCTATCGATGTGCCAACCTCATCGTCCATGCTTTGAGAACTGTCAATAAGCAGCATGACGTTGGGCGCAATGTTGTTTCCGAAAATATCACTATCATCGGCCAATACCATCTGCACGTTCCAGACATTCACAAACACCATCAACACCATCTCAACTATTGCTATGGATTTTCTTGGACTCATTTTGGACTCTCCTACTTTGCCACGGGACCATAGGTGGCCTGGGCTTCAACTTCGCGGGCCGCCGTCTCCGTACCGACTGAGGGGCAACTTGTACCGGGACTAAAGGTCCCGGTAACGTTAATTTGATATTGATAAAAGGAATAACCCGAGGCGTTATAGCCAGTGCCGGCGCCAAGGGAAAACCCCGCGCCGGACTTAACTACGGGTTGGAACGAAAGAACCGTACCGTCCCGCTTGCCAAACCGGTAACAAATAT
>DAIRFP010000038.1:0-31420 GCA_036794995.1 Thermodesulfobacteriota bacterium
GCGTCTCGCTCCCGGCGGTATTGCCGTTGAGATTGTGCGGGGTCACGATTGACGAGAAAACGGCGGAACATCGGGTGGCGGAGGCTGCGAACCTCGTGCTCTACCAGAAAGGCGCAATTGCCATTTTCGGGATCGATAATCTCTTTAAAGCGAAATTGATGGTTCCGCACATCTTCGGAAATCAAACCGCGATTTTTCATAAACGCATAGGGGCGCGAAAAGTTGGCGACGTAGATCGCAATGTGATGTCCGTCATAGTCCGGTAAGGGCGTATCGGTCTCGCGAAAAACCAGCGACTGATTGCGACCGATCTGCACGCGACCCAAAGTTCCCTCGGCACCGGACTCTGTTGTCGACGGCGCGCCCATCACTTGATCGTAGAAGCGGGCGATACCTGCCGCTCGTCCCGACGGGACCAAAAACTCCACGTAAGGAATTCCCAGCGCCATATCGCCAAACTCGGGACCGGCGGCGTAGCACTTAAAGTGATTTCCCCAGGGACAGGTGATGTTAATATGGTCGCCTTCCATTGACCAGTTAAATTTCGTTCCTGCCAGCGCTTCTGCTACTGATGCCAACCTGTTCTGCAATGCGTCAAGGTCTGGCACGACAACGCCAATGTGGCCAGGAATCACTTGCGCCGGTCGAGTCGGAAGATGAAACTGCTGTTCGCCTGCGTTCGCCCACATATTGCCCAAACCGATGTTCAAGTAGGGGTCCCGAGTAAAACCCAGGCCGACGATATAAAAGGCAGTCGCTAAAGTTTGATTTGGAATTTGGACGTTAACATGTTCCAGCAGGACGATGTTGCCGACATCTTCATCGGAATAATCACCCATGATCGACCTCCAAGTTTGCGGTAATCCCTTGTTTCAGGATCGCGCAGGGAGAGAGCGTGTTCCACCTCGACTTGCTCAATCACTTGCCGCTTCGGCATTGCTGCGGATCCAGTCCTTGATCCCTTTTTCCTCTTCGTCTTTATGCGAGTGATGCATTTGGCGTGGAACCATCCCAACTCCACGACCTATTCCAAGGCGCCTGAGATCGTCACGTTGCAACCGTTCTCGCTAGGATATTTCCTTTGAATCGGCCAGCCACAAATAATTCTCATTTTGGTTGCATGTCTTTCAGCCGCTATGGAAATTTCAGCACTTATTCTTATGCCTCCCGACGAAATCTTTCAAGACTGGCTTCGAGACCGCAAAGAAAAGCAAGCATCCGTTCTGGAGGCTCTACCTGGGCCGTACCCGTCTGCGTCTTTTCCACGGACGGTGACTTGCCGGCGTTAGAAACCGCAGATTTCTTCGTAAGTAGGCGTCGGCATTCCCGCTTTCCAGGAGGCGTCGCGGAGCTCGATTCGATTGCCGCTAGGATCGAGAACGAATAGTTGCCTGCCGGTGAAGAAGCCACCAGAGCGATAGTCGACGGGCTCATGTATCTCAATACCGATCTCACGAAAAACCTTGCACGCCTGGTTGAACATCTCAGGGCCCACGTCAAAGGCGTGGTGCAGATTGCCGTCCTGTCTCGCGGTTCTGATGATGGCTTCTTTGCGCTCGCAAAGTATGATGTTATGGTTGCCGAGGGCGAAACAAGACATGCGTGAAGTGGCCAGACGGCCGACGTGCTTTAGCCCCAGTATCTCGCCGTAAAACCTCTCCGAGTCCTCGAGATTGTTCACCGGAATCGACCAGTGAGTCACTGCATCCAGTTTCAGCATTCCCATGATGTCTCCTTCGACGCTTCCTTTATCCATTTTGCTACGCACCGTCCATCGTGCGATAGCGCGAGAATGAACTGTGAGTTACCTCTAGTCGCGAGACTCGAAAGCAAGAGTCGCATAGCGCATGAAAATACCACCGCGCGGCTCGGCCAGCGGCCCGTTCGCCACTAGACAGGCGATGACGTGCTTGGCGCCCGCGACCGACTTGGCACTCACTTCGACGCGCTGCTGGGCATTGATGCCGGCGATGACGCCGGCCGGCCGATCGATCTTGCCATCGATCCAAACCTCCCCGTAGTTATCAACGTTGGTCTCAAAAAACACCCGGCTGTCGGCCAGTCCCACGCCATCAACTTGTCCAGGTATTTCAACAGTGACGCGATACCAAGCGAAAGTAAAACCTACGGAGAGACTCTTGCGAATGTTAGCGCAAACTTCCCACCTCGAGTCGTCGTAATCCGGTAGCCGCGCCGGCGTGTTCAACAACTGCGCCTTAAGCCCTTCGTTGGGCTCTCCCGGCACGAGCCCTGGTCCTACGCGCCACTGCGCCTTAAGCTTTTTTAGATCGTCGGCTTTATTTAGATTCAGCTCTATTCTCGGCATGTTGTCCTCCTTGGGTTGCTATTTTTTTCCGTCCCAGAGCTTGGCGAAAAGTCCGCTCTTATCCAGTTCGTCAAGATAACGGCGGTCGATCAGATCGTCCACTTTGACTTGCTTAGCACGCGGGTCGACTTTGGCGACTTCTTCGAGAATCGCCTGAATTCCCTCCGGCTTGATCTCTAATCTCGGCTCCAAGAATTTGATCTCAGAATCATAGGACGAGTCCAGGATCTTTCTGTCCGTCAACCGGAGATATTTGCCCAATACCTTATAGACGAATTCCTTGTCCGTATGTTGAATCTTTGCTGCCTCCGCCATGGCGCGCATGAACTGTCCGGTAACCTGGAGGCGCTGGGCGAGAATAGGACGCCGGCTCACGAAGGCTGCGGCCACATAGGGAAGCCGGAGGTCCGGCCCGTAGATCAAGATAGGAAATCCGGCCGCCACTGCCCGAGCATCGGCCGGCGGCGCCAGGGCGGCGGCGTCCAGGTTGCCGGCAACCAGCGCTGCCATTGTTTCAATGGGTCCGCCTGCCTGAATGAATTGTACGTCGCGGGTGTCGACTCCAGCTTGCCGCAGGACTTGAACGGTGAAGTAGTGGGGGTTACTGCCAATGCGGTTGATGCCGATTTTTTTGCCCTTGAGGTCTTCCATTCTTTTGATCTCGGGCTTCGCCAAGAGGCTATGGGTTAGGCTATTCTTGACACTGCCGATAAAGACAAAATCCGTGGCGCCTTGAACGTAAGCACGGATAATTCCCTCACCGCCAGTCAAAGCGACCTCTGCGTTGCCCCCCAGCATTGCCGCAGTCACCGTGGGGGAGGAGGCAATGTGCACGAGATCAAAATCCAAGTTGTACTTCTTGAACAGTCCGGCCTCTTTGGCAATCCAGGGCATAGATTGGGACATGGACTGGGAGGAGTGGATGACCGTGAGTTTATCCGCCGCTACGGCAGTGGCGGACCAAAAAGGGCTGATCGCAACAGTGACGGTGAGCAACAATCTTGCTTGGGCGTAAGTATTCCCTAGGCTGGCCAGAACTCTTTTCATAAATCCACCTCCCTCAGAACCCAATTCAACGGGAGAGTAGCTAAAGAACACTAGGGCGGCCGGAGGATGACTGTCAAGCACAATCCCACTCCGGGGTATCTTGTGAACGATTTTTTTGATAACAGAGGGATCGCTTCCTCGGTTTAGGGTTTGGGAATCTATTTATCTTGGAGGACAAGATGCCAGGACCTACGATTATCCTCGCCTGCCAAGACTATGACCATACGCGAGTGCTTGTCGACGGCACAGTTCCCGTCGAAGGTTTCGATCTCAAGGTGGTGACCCTCTCGCCTCCTTCGCAGATTTTTCTGCGCATGCTCAATAACGAAGAGTTCGACGCCTCAGAAATGTCGCTTTCGAATTACATGATCGCGCTGGCCCATGGCGACGGGAGATTCGTGGCCATTCCGGTTTTCCCGTCCCGAGTGTTTCGCCACTCGTATATTTGGATCAACGCCAACGCCGGCATCCGGGAGCCAAAGGATCTTATCGGTAAACGGGTGGGAATCGCGGATTACTCGATGACGGCTTTGCTCTTTGTTCGCGGCATGCTCAAACACCAATACGGGGTTTTACCGGAAGACATTCATTGGTTTCGGCGCCGCTCCGAACATGTATCCATCAAAGCCCCGGCGAGCCTGCGGATTGACAATATCGAGAAAGGCCGGAGTCTCGACGATCTATTGGAGGAAGGCAAACTGGATGCGCTGGCGGTGACGTCGCCGCCACGAGGCGTCAAAAGCCGACCGAACCTCATATGTCGTCTCTTCCCGGATCCAAGAGAAGTTGAAGCCGAGTATTATCGGCAAACGAAGATTTTTCCAATCATGCACCTTGTGGTGGTCCGGCGGGCGGTTTACGAAAGAAATCCTGCGATCGCAGCAGCCTTGGTAATGGCTTTTGAAAAATCCAAACGGCCAGCCTACGAGCGGCTTGAGGAGCGTTTGTCACCCATGCCGTGGGTGAATATGGATCTCGAATATGCTCAGCAAACCATTGGCGCGGACATTTATCCCTACGGCGTAAAACGGAATCGGCCTACCTTGGAGGCAGCGACCCTATACGCCTACGAGCAGGGTCTGACCGATCGAAAATTCGCAGTGAGCGAGCTTTTCGCTCCCGAAACGTTGGATCTCCTTGGCGACGAGGATGGCGATGCAAGTCGATGATGCGTGGCGTTAGGCGCCCATAAGCTTCAGCTTATTCTTGGCGTTCTTGCCGACTTTGTTGCGCGGGAATTTGCCCGCGATATGCTCCAGGAGATCCTTCCCCAGGCTGCGCTCATCTCCCGGCCGTTCGGCAAAGCTAAAGCCCAGCGAGAAAACTTCCTCGGGATCGAGGCTTTTTTCTTTCCTGAGCGCCTCAGATAGCGGATAAGCCGAATTTAGATAGAGGTCCGCGAGTAACTCCACCGCCGGATGGTGCCGATTGGTGGCTACGGTGTGCGAGTGCAACTTGAGTTGCGCCAGAGCGAGGTGGAATTTGTTCTGGGGCTCGATGTCGGTGAAATCTTTGACCGGGGTGAGAAAGGCCACGGCTTCCTTGTATTTTTTGGCCTTGACGAAGCGCGCCCCATGGGCGGCGAGCTGATTACGAGTGTAGTCCGCATCCGCTTGCTTGAGCACGTGTAGAAAAGCCGTGTGGATCCGCTCTTCGGCGCTCAAGGCCGCTTGCAAGCGCTTCCAAAGTGATTCCAAGATGTCCTGGCGCCACTTTCCCTCGAAGGAAGGTAGCAACTCGGCGATGCTCCACGCCTTGCTGGCGTCGTCACAGGCTAACAACTCCTTGATGAGAGCGGCGCGGGCCTCGGGAATTTTGCGTAACGAGCTTGCCGCAACGTCTCGCCGTCGATAGTCCGGATCGCCCAATTGTTCGACCAACGTACGTACGGTGGCCGGTGTGCTGAAAGCTCCCATCTTGCGCAAAGCAAATTTCTGGATTTCACCGTGTGGACTCTGCATCAGGCGGGAAAGCAATGCTCGAGCGTCCTCGGGGAGCTCATGGGCGTCCAACAGCTCCAAGACCAAGCGCGTAACTTCGGAAAATTCGGGTTCTTCAAGCAACGGGAGGAGTTTCGCGTGCTCCTCTTTTCTCAAGTCTTGCTGCCTCAGGCAATGGAGCAAAGCCACTAATGCATGGGAGCGGACGCCGGTAGGATGCTCGGGCCCGACAAATTTGAAGAACCAACGACGAGCCTGCGGAAAACCCAGTTGTCCCAACAGTCGTAGCGCCGAAATGACTGCGGGCCGCTGGTGCTTCACGTCGAGCTTCATGGCGAAAGCCTCGACCTCGGCATACAGCTGCTCCTGCTCCTTGGCATCTATTCCACGGATCGCCGGTGTCATCAAATCGCACACTGCCTTGTTGAATTCGTCGTTTCCGGAAAGGAGCAATTGCAGCAATCCCTTGATGGCGGCTTTACCCCGGAGGTTGCATAGAACGCGGGCCGCATTCAACTGCCATAGACGGGATCCGTTGGCCGTCTGTTTGAGCAGTATGTCGACAGCCGCTTGGCCAGTGAAGCTAAGCAGTCGGACGACGCGCTCCTGCATTTCTTTGTCCGGATCGTCTAAAAAGCGAAGCACTAAGGGAACAGAAGATTTGCTATGCACTTCTTCAAAATAGCGAAGTGCATAGTCTTTGAGCACGGGGTTAGTATGATTTAACGCTATACCTGCTGCCTTTGTTACCTCGGAGCCTTGCGCTTTGAGCGCCCCCAAAACAAGTAACGACGCGCAACGCTGCTCAACCGAGCCGTTGCCGACGAGACCGAGTAAGTGCTGAAGTGTCTTGTCCATGGGTTGCGAGGGCTACCTCCTGGTCTATTTACCACCGTGATCCGGTGTAAAAGTCAAGAAGTAGAGGTGGCGGTCCGCGAGCCATCGCAAAAAACAAAAGGCCCGATCTCCTTCGAGATCGAGCCTTTCGCGTTCGTATCCTATAGGGCCGCCGTCGAAACGGCTTACTGCAATTGACCGCCGCCGGTTCGCGCTTAGCGCAAAAGCCGAACCGTTGGTTAAGATGTTGGTTGGCCGGATCCGATGACGAAACGTGCGCGGCGATTTTGTGCCCAGCAGTCTTCCGTGTGCTCCACGCATACGGGGATTTCCGCGCCATAACTGATCGTCGTTAGCCGTTCAGCGCTGACACCGAGAGTGACCATGTAGTCTTTGGCTGTCTGTGCGCGCTTGGCGCCTAACGCTAGGTTATAATCAGCCGTGCCTCGCTCATCGCAATGCCCTTCGATCTGCAGACCCACGGCAGGGTTGTTGTTGAGCCAATTGGCATTCGCTTTTAAGGTCGCGCGTCCTTCTTCGGTCAAATCGTAGCGATCGAAACCGAAGTAAACGTCCTTGACCGGGCTCGATGCCGGTGTCGCGGTACTGGCACCGGATTGCAACGCTTCCAGACTGGAAGTCGCTGAAGTTTGCCTTTTTGCCTCCCGTTGGGAGGCACCGGCGCCCACGGAAGCGTTGGGGTTTTCTACAGTCCATTGCGGTGATGTACCAGCCATCTGGGCGACCTTGGCCTCACAACCAAGCAACGTGACAACGGCCAGCAAGCTCCAAACCAAAGCGATCATTCTTATTCTCCTTTCCAATCCTTTGATAAATTAGCGTGGACAGAGCTCAGAAACTGAATGCAAAATTGTGATGCATCGGCACTAACCTGTCAACTGAGAATGACAGCACGTTCCTTGTGCCCCAGGGTCCTGCGGTGCTATTTTTCCACTGGATATCTTTCTTGTTCTTCGATTGGACTGGAATTCCTAGTAGCAGTTTTGTTTAGGACGATATGAGACCGGTTTATCCGCCAAACCCAACCACCAGAAAGCCGAAGCTCGTGGCGCCGGCGGGCGCTTGCGATACCCATCTCCACGTGTACGGTGCCCCGTCGCGGTATCCGCTATTCGAGGAACGAAACTACACGCCGGATCCGCATTCGACACTGGATGATTACCTGAGGGGTCATCGAACCTTAGGACTGGAACGGGCAGTGATTGTCACCGGTAGCGCCAATGGAACGAATAATCGAGTAACTCTGGACGCGGTGGCTCGCATGCAGGGGAAATTCAAAGGCCTTGCGCTGCTGGATCCTACGATAACGGATTCGGAACTGTCCGCGCTAAAGAATACGGGCATGACTGGGTTCCGCGTGAAGAGCGACGGCAAAGGCGGGCTGTCATTCGATTCAACAGCGAAGATGGCCGCGCGCGTCGCCGGGTTTGGTTGGCACGTGGAGTTCTTGTCGCATTCGATGGCGGAGGCGATCGCTGCGGTACCATTTTTCAACGGGCTCAATATGCCCTACGTCTTTGATCATGTGGCGCATGCGCGGCCCGGGGACGCCGAGACTGCTGCCTTCAAGGAACTGCTTAGGATCCTCCAAAACGAGGCCCACGTTTGGGTCAATCTCTACAGCTTTTATCAAGAGTCCAAAAGGGGCCCGCCGGGTTATATTGATATGGTGCCAGTGGTCCGGGCGATCATCGAGACCCGCCCGGATCGAGTCATTTGGGGAAGCAATTGGCCTCATGCAGGTATTGGGGGGCCGATGCCCAATGACGCGGACTTGCTTGATTTCTTGCTCGCGGTGGCACCGGACGGGGAAATTCGCAGACTGATTCTCGTTGACAATCCGGCGGTACTCTACGGGTGGCCGACATCCGGCACCTGTGAGAGTTTACGGTAACCAGTGAATCAAGAGATGCTAGCCGTGCGCTCGAATGAGATTCTGCCCGAGACGCCAGCGGAGCACTTCGTTGGCCCCTTCGGTGATCCGAGTGCTGCGAATCTGCCGATACCACCATTCGAGGGGCAGGTCCTTGGTCAATCCCACGCCACCGTGGACCTGGATGGCCTTATCCACGACCCGGCCAGCCATTTCCGTGCTCATGACTTTGACCATATAAGAGAGATTGCGCACGTCGTCGCCGCGATCATGACGCCAGGCGCACTCGTACACCATGAGCCGGGTGGCGTGCAGCTCCATCGCGGAATCGGCGATCATGAACTGGATCGCCTGGCGGTCGGCCAGGGGCCGGCCGAAGGTAACCCGGTGTTGTGAGTAGTCAATCATCATATCCAGTGCTCGTTGCGCGATGCCCACGGGACGGGCTCCGTGCCCTCTAATCCGTCCTTCTTGAATCCATTTCTGGGCCAGGGAGAAACCGCCGCCGATGTTGCCGATGATATTCGCCGCGGGCACGTGAACGTTGTCGAAAACGATCTGCCAGGGTGCTTCTCCCATCATGGTCGGCCACTGTCTTTCGAGGATGACCCCAGGGCTTTTCATGTCCACGGCTAAGCAGGTGATACCGCCGCGGGCGCGCTTCTCCGGATCGGTCACCGCCATGACCTGAGCGTAATCGGCGCGGCCGGCACCTGTGATGAAACGCTTGGTGCCATTGAGAATGAATGAGTCACCATCCTGCGTCGCGCGGGTGTGCATGGCCGCCGGGTCACTGCCTGCGTCCGGCTCGGTCTGGGCAAAACAGAAACGGATCTCGCCGCGCAATACCGGCTTGAGAAAACGCTCCTTCTGCTCCTCGTTGCAGTGAAACAGCACCGGCCTGACCTCGGGCCCGAAGAGTTCCAGACTACGAAAGGGAAGGGCCGCAGAGCGCGCGATCTCCTCGTGAATGATGCAGCGGGGCAGCAGGCCGAGACCGGCGCCACCGTATTCCGCCGGCACATCGAGCATCCAGAGTCCCATGCTCTTGGTCTTTTCCTGCAGCGGCTTCAGCAACCGCTCCGGCATCGGTCCTTCGGTATCGTGCCGGTATTCGCGCTCCAGCGGAATCAATTCCTTATTGACGAACCGTCGCACCGTGTCTCTCAATATTTGGAGCTCCTCAGGCAAATCGAAGTCCATCGTATTCCTTTTTTCACTTCTCTTTTTCGATTTCGAATTACGCGAAAATCGCAAGCGATGAAACAAGCTAGTCGAAGTGTGTTCGCTGAGTCAAGAAGAAAGCGCCAGGTCGGATTCGATAAGCTCCCCGCGAGTCCGACGCTAACGGCGCAGGTTAAGATAATACATGCTGGTTGTGCAATTATCGCTGGTAATCTCCCCAGAAATAGCTCACACTTTTTGTTTTCCCGGCGAACATGAAGCGCAAAGTCAAGGTGCGAGAGAGTCTCCGCGCATCGTTCAAAGACGGTATCTTCGCCGCATTCATGGGGGGCGTGACCGATCAATATGCGACGCCTTTGGCGCTATTCTTGGGCGCCACCGTGCAGCAAGTGGGTTGGATCACCGCACTGCCGCATCTCTTGTCTTCCCTGTCGCAGTTCCTCGCCGTGCGAGTAATCTATTGGATAGGTGGGCGGGTCAAATTATTGGTGCGATTAGTGTCTTCCCAAGCTTCATTGATTTTGTGCATCGCGATTCTTCCCTGGCTCGATATGACCAACCGTGTGGAGCTATTACTCGTCCTACTGGTTCTTGCCGCTATGTGCGGTGGCTTGGCGGGACCGGCGTGGGGCAGCTTGATGAGCGACTACATTCCCTCCAGCAAACGAGGGCGATACTTTGGCTGGCGCAACCGGACCGTGGGCGCCGTAACCTTGGGCAGCGTCATCACTTCGGGGTTGATACTTTACTCGTTTCGGGACGTTTCCTACAGTGCGGCTTTTTGCATTTTGTTTTCCTTGGCGGCGCTGGCGCGCTACATCTCGGCATTTTTCCTCAAGCAGATGGACGAGCCGCCCCACCGAACCGACCCCGCTACGGATTTTACTTTTCTGATGTTTGTAGCGCGTTTCAGAGAGAGCAACTTTTTGAAATTTGTAGTTTTTAGCGCCTGTCTGACATTTGCTACCTACTTGTCAGCACCCTTTTTCGCTGTCTTCATGCTGCGGGACCTGCAATTGAGCTATCTGACTTATATGACGCTTCAGGTTTGCTCCGCATTTGCGTCCCTGGTTGCCCTGCCGCTTTGGGGCAGACATGCCGATCTGGTGGGTAACGTGAGGGTCCTGCGGTTAAGTTCCTTTTTTGCCGCTCTGATCCCGCTTTTTTGGCTTTTCTCCCATGATCTTCCCTACCTCATGCTGATTCAAATATGGGCTGGGTTTTCCTGGAGCGGCGTGACTTTGAGCGTCGCCAATTTCATTTACGATGCGGTTACGCCGCAAAAGCGGGTTCGCTGCATAGCGTATTTCAATGTCATCAACGGTATGGCACTGTTTCTCGGTTCCTCCCTGGGAGGGTTCCTTGCCTCCCGGTTGCCGCCGCTTTTCGGTCACAGCCTCCTCAGTCTTTTTGCTATTTCCTGCTTCTGCCGCCTGTTCTTTTACCTGCTGCTCTCGCGCTCTTTTCGTGAGGTCAGATCCACCCGTGAAGTTTCCATCCAGGAGCTGTTTTTCAGTGTGGTTGGCATTCGTCCGCTCGTCCGTCCCAAGACTGAGTCGGAACCACTTCACTTTAAGACGTCTTAGCGGGGTTTGCCGGCGGATGCACAAAGGGCCTCGATGACAGCCTCCACAGTGGGCGGTGGGTCGGTGCGGTCTTTGAAAGGCGCCAGTCGTTGCCAAATATCGGCAGCGGCCTTATGAAAGCCCGGCGTCAGCCCGGCGGCCTCGAAGGCTGCGGCGATCTCTTCCATCTCGCCCACGTAGCGCCAGGCCTTTGGTGCCGCCACAGCTGCGGCACGGGTCGCTTTGCGTGTCAGATCCGGCTGTGAGATTTTCCATTCCTCGAGGAGCGCTTGGTCGACTCCTCCAGCGGTGGCCAGAGCACGGATTGCCAGGACTAGCGCATCGCTGCATTTTGTCCAGGCCGCATAAACGATCTTGAGCGCGGAGGCGGCCCCAGGCTCTGGACCAATGGATCTGGCATCGAGCATGCTCGACGCAAATAGCTCTGCTATTTCCGGAGCGCGGGCGCCGGAAAGATAAAGCCGGGTGGTTCCAGCTTGTTTCACTGGAGATCCAATGATCCCGCCATCAACAAAACCTGCTCCGGCTTTGGTTACTATATCGCCGATTTCCTCAGCGGTGGCACGGGAAACTGCGTTGGCGTCGACGTAAACCCCTTTGAATTTGTACTCCGCCACACTGCGGGCGAGATCCAGAGCGGCATCCGGCGGGCATACGGAAAGAATAACGTCGCTTTCCCGGACGGCGTCGGTGAGATGCTTCACGTCAACCAGGCCGGCCCGGTGAGCCCGATCCTGGGTTGCCTTGCTCCGTTCATCCGAAACCCAGATGACCCGGGCGCCGCTGGTTGCGGCGGCCGCTCCAATAGTCACGCCCATGTTACCCGGATGCAGTAGCGCAATCGTATCGATCTTCTTCATGGTGAACTCCTCCTGAGTAGGATCGCTATTTGTGTACGGTTCCTTGTAGCATACCTGGTCTAGCGTTTCATGGTTTCTGCGGCCGCACCCCAATCCGGCGGCGGGGTATCTAGAGATTGTCTCTCGCTTGGCATTTTGGCGAGCGGCGGTATGTTATTGTACGGGCATTTCTACCATGCGCATTCTCGTCGTTGAAGATGAAGAAAAGTCGCAAGCTTTATCAAGCGGGGTCTCGAAGCGGCCAATTCCGCTGTCGACGTGGAGCACGACGGTCCGGACAACTAGGCGTCTTGAGCGATTCGCTATGCAGCCAGGGATTGCGAGTCCCATTGTTCGATAATGCACGAGGAGCCGTAAACTGGCTGGTCAATGGGATGTAGCCGTCCGAAGCATTGTATCGAGAACAGGCAACGGCGTCGCGGATTTAGCTTCGGAGGGTTAACTGCCGCAGGAACTTCGGTGCTCGTCGAACCATCCGGTGGATCGGTCGCGGACGGTTCTGCGCCGATCTGATGGATAAAATTCACAATCGTGCGAGTTCGCTCCAAAACGTTCGGAACTTCCGAAGCCCAACCCCAGGCTCTGGCTTCTTGTCGAGATATTCTGATACATTCTGCGTGTGAGCCGTCAACCGCCTATAACCGAAGAGGAGATAAAAGCGGAACGCCGCCGCCAACGTTGGAACGCGTTCTGGACACCGTTCATAACCCTGACGGCAGTGGTAAGCTCCGTTGGGATGCTTATGGGGCTAATCCAAACATGTCAGCAACGTAATCTCCCGACACCCTTGCTGCCCTCGACATCACCGCTGCATCGTTCCGGCCCTGCTAATCCACCAGGACCAACGCGGGATCAGCCGGCTATCGGCCAGGGGAGCATTGCACCAGCGCCGGTAATAGAGTCAGACAGCGAGAAAACATCCCCGGTCAAGTGAGACTTCATTCCTGTCTAAGAAAATACCGCGAGATTCTGGAACGCGATTAGCCACGGACCAAGTTGCCCAGACCGACCTTACTCGATGTAGCCGCGTTCCCGCCAGAAACGCTCCGCGGCGGGATGCAAAGGCACTTCGAGATGGCCGTCGACGGTGTCATGCACCATTTGTGCGAGAGGTAGGGGAGCCTCCTCCGCCCAAGGGATTCGAGCTTTGCTGGCTTCTAGCGCTCGGCAAAAATCGGTGACGAGTAGGTCGGGG
Organism: Thermodesulfobacteriota bacterium; assembly: GCA_036794995.1. Classification (GTDB taxonomy): domain Bacteria; phylum Desulfobacterota; class Binatia; order UBA9968; family UBA9968; genus DAIRFP01. Next base: position 12,871 of record DAIRFP010000038.1, read on the forward strand.
GTGTTCTCATGGGTATAAATGGGCCAACCACTGAAGTCGAGGGTAGGGATGTCTGCGCCAAGTCGCGGAAAATCCGTTTGTTCGATCAAGCCTCTGCGCAGACCAACTGTTTCCAGGCGTTTTAAAAGGTCCTCGTCCAGAGCTAGAAAATTCATTCCCAATTTCAATGCCATATTGCCCCATGTGCTCGCCCCTTCATCGAAAATCGCGTGAATCTCGCCCCGTTGCACGGCGCCGATTCGATTCGCGCCGTAAGGCATGCCGGCATCGTATCTGATTTCACCGCCCCATGAGACAATATCATTAAGCGAGAATCCAGCAGCGGAAAGCACATGATTGATTATTATGTGGAGAGAGTGATCCGGCTGGCCCCGCAGAGAGACCTTCAATGGGAAGCGCCGTTCACGAATATCCGCGATGGACTTCAGCCCGGTTTCTTCGGCGGCGGCAAATACCATTTGGTCCGACGACGGCAGTACGGCGATCGTTCTTAGGTGAAGTGGTTCCGTGAATGGTGGGCTGCCGAGAGACGCCATTTTGAGGATCATGGAGGGATTGATAATCGCAAACTGGACTTTGTTCGAAGCAACTTCCCGCAGGGTCGCCGGACTATCGCTGGCAAACAACGTCACCGGCCAGTCATTGCCCCCTTGCTCGCGTAAGCTCACACGGGCTTGGAGATAGGGCCAGTCTCTTCGATTGACGAGCTCGGACGCGACTTCGAGCATCAGGCGCGATCGGGTCGTGTGTGGATGTGTGCGCATTCGGGTTGGCTTCAAAGATATTTCTTTTGAACTCATGTGTGTTCCATCGCTTATAAGTTTTGATTGTAGTCAACAGTGTGTACGAATCGGTTTTTCACTTTCCGTTAGCTCCCGATAGGCTCGGCCGCGCGCGAGCAAGTCGACCTTATCGAGGTTTATCCGGCATCCAGTTTTTTCATGAACCAGTCTGCGATGTAGGTTCGCCGGTCGAAACGCTTTTCGCCATGCCCGACGCCGTCGAGCATTTCCCGTTGCGGTGAGTTGATCGCTTTCTCGTAGAGTTTGAGGGCTCCTCGTGGGTCCATGACTCGATCGTCATGGCTGTAGCCCACGAGCAGGGCGCACTCGATCCGGTCCGCTCTACCTTCCAAGGTGAATTCTCTAATTTTTTCCCTCGCCTCTTTGAGATCTTTGGCGCCCATAAGCCATCGTAACCGATCTTGAATAGGCGGGTAATAGTCGAAGATATCATCCACTAGATTGTAGGCACCGCTCCACACCGCTACAGCTTTGATCCGTTTTTCCGCGGTGGCACAGCGCGGCCCGGAGTAGCCGCCCATACTGGAGCCGTGAAGGCCGATCCGGTTAGGATCGACGTCCGCACGGGTAACCAAATAATCGATCACGGCCTTGGCCACCCGCTCCGAGTCCGCCGGCGCATAGAGTTTCTTTTCTCTGAGGCTCCCGCCGTGCCCCGGCCCATCAACATCGATGAAAGACATGCCCCGTCGTACATACTGGCCGGCTCCGCCATCCTCCCCTCTGAGCAGAATCCCGTCGGCGCCACCGTAGTTGTAGACGATGGGAAGACGGCCTCTGACTTTGCTACGTCCCGGATAATAAAGGGCATCAAGCAGGTGACCCTCATAGGGGATCTGCACTCGTTCGAACGAGGGCGTGGCCAGACTCCACGCTTTGCCAAAAGTGTCCTTTAGCTTTTGATAGCTCGGCAACATGCGCGAGTCGCTATCGGGCATGTAGACTAAGGCGCGGCGATAGAAATCCGCGGCGCGGAGATAGAACTCGTGGGCGGTGACCTTGCGTCCTTCGTCTTCAAACCCCGCGGCTAATTGCTCGTTTAGTTCCGCTACTTGGACCCATGCCGTGTGCCAACTTTCCAGGTTGAAGAATTTTACCCGGCGCGCTACGCCGCGGATGTCCGGATCGGGATGGTTTGCTGAAACCTCCATCCGGATCTCTAATTGACCCCCGCCGGGCAGCCCTCGTCCCGCATAGAGTACCTTTTCAGCATGTTCTCTATCGAGCACGTCACCGCCAGTCGCTTTAGCCATCTGACTTGCCCTCCTTGGACGTTCTAATGCATGGATTCGAACTCTTCCTTGCCCTAGGACAAAGAAAAATTCAACCTTCGCGGTCTTGCTTTTTTAATGATGTTAACGGGATGCGACCGGGGCTACGGTTTGATTTCCGTTGCAGGACGCTGCCGCGTGTAGGTTCGGACTGCTCCCACTCCTTCGTAAACGCAGGGCAGCGTTACGATAAAAGTAGTCCCTTCTCTAGGTTGGCTGGTAACACTTACAGTGCCGCCGAGGATTTCAGTGAAAGTTTTGACGATGTGGAGACCTAAGCCGACACCGCCCTGGGATCGGGTTTTAGAGGCGTCCACTTGGCGAAATTTTTCAAAAACGACAGGAAGATCCTCGGGCGCGATGCCGACCCCGGTGTCCGCGACGGTCAATTCGATCCGGTCTAATCCGGTCATATGACGAGCCGATACGGTAACGTACCCAGTTTCCGTGAACTTAAGCGCGTTGTTGATCAAATTCTGCAAGATGTGCTTGAGTTTGTCGCGGTCCGTCCGGATGACCGGAAGGATGGCGGTATAGTTCCAACGAAGGGCGACATTTTTTCCCAAGGGATACTCGTAAAGCAGCCTTAATTCGTCCAAGAATTCGGTAGTGGGTAACTCGTCGCATTCCACCGCGATTGCCCCCGCTTCGATCTTGGTGGCGTCCATGATGCTGTTGACCATCACCAGCAACTCATTCGAGTGGCGGGTGACCTTGTCCAAAGCCTTGACCTGTTCGGTGTTGATCTCGCCGAGCACGCCATCCTGGACGATTTTGGTGTATCCGGCGATGACGTTCAGAGGGGTACGAAGTTCATGGGACATAACGCCCAAGAATTCATCCTTGACACGGCTAGCCTTTTCTAAATCGGCGGCCTGCTTTTTGGTCTGTTCATAGAGCTGGGAGTTATGAATGGCTCCGGCGGCCTGTCCCGCGAGGGTCCTCAGGAAGTTGATTTCCTCGTCGCTAAAAGTTTGCTTCCGTCGGCTATAGAAAGAAAGAATCCCCAGCACTTTATTTTGGGCTATCAACTTGACCCCAAGGTAGGCGACAAAACCGTGCTTACGAAAATGGTCCGAATCCAGAGCGGTGTCTTGGATCTGGATGTTGGATGCCACAACGGCATCTTTGGATCGCAGCGCCGGATGGGACGAGTAATCACCGCTGTCCGGCCTATAGACCTTCCATGCCTCTTCATCGACACCCCGGGCTGCGACTTTGATAAGCTTCCGGTCGTTGTCCCCGGAAATTAACATAATCGTGGTCGCGGTCTCCGGTACCAACGCTTTAAGCTTTTCCAGCAAAACATGGAGTACAGCGCGTAATTCCAAGGTAGATGTTGTGGCGAAGTTGATCTCGTAAAGGGCAGCTTGGCGTTCTGTGTGACGTTGGATATCGAGTTGCGCTTTTTTCTGCTGGGTTACGTCGCGAATGATGCAGACAAAGGCCATGGGGTCCATGGACGGATCTGCGCGCATGACGAAGGAAGAAGCGCTCAAAGTTACGCCGCCCGGCGGCTGATCGATAAGTGGAAATTCATAGTCGCGGACTGAACCGCTCAAAATAACCCGGTCGAGAATAGATTCCGGAGCCGCGATGATACAGGTCAAATTTTGGATGTGGCTTCCGATGAGCGCGTTTTCCGGGCGCCTGAATAACTGGCCGGCGGCTCGATTCGCTACTCGGACGGTTCCCTCATGATCCAGCACGAGAAGCGCGTCAGCCATCGCGTTAATAATCTCTGTGGCGGCAAATGCCGGGGTGATGTCGACGAGTCTGAAACGCCACACGGCTCGGGCAGTCAGAACGATGAAGCAGAGCACCGGGATGTAACCGAAAGGATAGAGCGGTATGCCGAACGCCGCGAGGTAGTCGAAGGAGCCGACATAGGCTATGCAGAAAGCAATGAATAATGCCTTGTTCCTAAGCTTCCCCACCCCCGGCGCGGCTGCCTGATGCTCCTGCCAGTAGTGCCACAGACTAAGCGCCATCAAACCAAAGAAGAAACTGAGGAAGGGTAGACTCAGCCATTCGTAGCGCGCGTAGTAGCCCCACCAAAAACGGTTGACACCGCTGATAAAGTTCTCACCATACAGGACCGTGGCATAGAAAAAACCGGAGATGAGCCAAGCGAGCCCAGTCCGACTCTTGTATTTCGAATAGATTTGCAGAGTGCCGAGGGTGAAATTATATACCGTGGCGGGAATAAAGATGATCCCCAGCTGCCCCATGAAGGCCCAATGGCTTGCCACCGACTCCACCACCGCGCAATACATGAAAGAATAGCAAAAGAGCCAGATCGCGGCCGCAAAGGTCATAGTAAAAAAGGCAAAACTCACGCGAGGATTGCGCTCGCCGACGAACACGATGAAACCCAAAGCAATAATCGCGACCCCGGTTACCAGTGTAGGCAACGCGTACGGGTTAAAGCTATAGTTTGCCAGGTCGAAAAGCTCAGGGATCATCGGTCTTGAGGGCTTGCGGCTTCAAATCCTGCGAGTTGGATATTTTGAAGCGGCAACAAAGGAAGAGAATATCCTGCGTTGATAAAGATCCTTGCCTGTTAAAACCTCGGGATGCCATTGCACTCCAAGGACGAACCTATGGCTCGGGCTCTCGATCCCTTCGATCAATCCATCTTTCGCTGTGGCATTGACCACAAGGCCTTCGCCGACTTTCTTGATGGCTTGATGGTGGGTGGTATTGACCTCCAGGGTTTGTGTTTGGACGATGCGACGCAGGCGGGTGCCGGAATGAATCTCTATGGGATGCCCGCCTTTGTCCTTTTTTGCGCCTTGTTCGTGTTTGCTGGCGTTTGGAAGTTGGGTCGCGATATCCTGGTAAAGAGAACCGCCTAGAGCAACATTGATGGCTTGCGCGCCCCCGCAGATACCGAGAAGCGGCAGATCTTGACTTAGCGCCAAATCGACCAATTCCAATTCAAACTCCGTCCGTGCTTTCTTGATTACCCCTAAACCACTAATCGGCTTTTCATCGTAATAACTTGGGTGAATGTCGAAATTTCCGCCACTAATCAATAGGCCGTCCAGCCGCTGTAGGATCCTATGAAGCGCCGACCGGGAACCAACGGGTGGGACGATAAAGGCCATTCCGTCCGCTTGTTGGACGGCGTGGTAATAGCGTTGGGGCAAGAACAAGGTTGGTTCTTGCGCGACTTGAGTCCGGTTCTCTGAAATGCCAGAGAGATCTGCGGTGATGCCAATCAAGGGAGAGCGATTGTTCCTCAGCGGGCTCATTTCTGTTGATCGTAGAGGCGGCTATAGATCCGGTGGTTGCGCATCACTAGTTTAACGTAAGCCCGTGTTTCCAGGTAGGGGATGCGTTCCACGAATTCCTCCACGTCATCAGTCAGAATTTCCTTTTCCCAACGATCCACGGCGGCTTCGCCGGCGTTGTACGCCGCAATGGCTTTGTACCAGTTGTTTGAATAGCGTTGCAGGAGATCCTTTAAATACTGAGTGCCGAGCGTGAGATTGATGTCGGGTTGGTACAATTGTTCGTTCGAAGGTGGAGGCGTTCCTATTTGCCTGGCTACTCGCCCCGCAGTGGATGGCAACAATTGCATCAAACCCAGTGCTGTTGCCGGCGAGCGTGCGCGAGCATCGAATAGGCTCTCTTGCCGAATCAAGGCGAGAATGAGATAGGGATCAAGCTCCCGTTCTTGGGCTTTTTGCTGAATCATTTCCCAGTAAGCCAGAGGAAAGCGATAGAGGTTGCGATCACTGCTGGAGCTTGGGAGTTGGTTGGCGAGGCTCAGACTGCGGCTATAAGCCTGGTTTTTGAAATATTCTTGCATCAGCAGGGGTCGCATTCGCGCATCTTTTTTCGAAAGACGATCCACTTCGTTGAGTTCCGCGACCGCCAAGCGGTAAAGCGAAATTGCAGAAAGCTCGCGCGCGCGCGAAAGGTGGTAGGAAATCCCGGGGCCTATCGGAGGATCGACTCCCACGGCGGCCGTGGCAGGATCGGTGCTTATTCTGGGTCCCTCCACCGGGATTCCCGCTCGAGCCAAACCACGCAGGGCAAGAGTCTGATAATAAGACTCTTCGCTACCATCAACAATTTGGCGATAAATTCGCACGGCGGTTTCCGTGTCACCGAGCTTTTCGGCGCTGCGCCCTTGCCAGTACAATCCCACAGTCCGAACGGCGCCGTCCTTGGCATAGCCGGCTAGGTTTTGGAACATCCCATAAGCCTGTTCCCATTCTCCGCCACGATAGTACAGCCAGGCGAGCCGTAACGTGGCGTCATCGTTCACCTGGCTATTGGGAAAGTTCTTTATGACGCTCATGTATAGGGCTATGGCCTCCTGCCTGCGGCCAAAGGATTCGTAAATGTCCCCGGCAGCATAGCGAGACCTTCCGACGTAGGGGCTGGTCGGATAGCGCTCCATGATCCGCTTAAAATAATCCAGGGCGTGGCCATTATCGTGTCGATTCCAGAAGACTTGAGCGATTTGATAGAGAGCCTTGGAAGCCTCCGAACTGTCGGGATAGTCGCGAGCGATCTGCTCGAGCACCGGAATAGCTTCGGTCCTTTTTCTCATAGAGAGATAAAGGTCGGCGAGCTTTGTCAACACACTCAGCCGGAAGGTCGGCTCCAGATTGCTGCCCAGGAGCTTTCTGTAAAGACCTTCTGCCTCACCGAGCTCTCCTTCCCGCACCAAGCGGTCCGCTTCCTCTGCGATCGCTTTTGTTGTCTTAAGTCCGAACTCGTCCGGGTATTTTTCCCGAAGCCGTCGCAGCGCCGCCCGTGCTGGCGCGGCCCACCGGGAACGTGGGAAGAGGGTTCTCAATTCTGAATAGAGCCCATGAGCCTGTCTTGAACCTGCCGCGGCTTCTTGGGCTTGCGCCTGAAGAAAAATGGCTTCATCGACGATTTCAGGTCTTAGGCCTTTTTCGCCCCGCAGAGAACGTAGAGCTTCGATTGCCTGGGTATACTTTTTCTCCCCTAAATCGATCTTGGCTCGCTGTAGCTCGGCGGGGTAGCTCCAGATGCTTTGGGGATAACTTCTCCTTAGCTGGGAAAGAAACTGCCTTGCCCCGTCGAGATTGCCTTCACTGAACGAGATCAACGCCAGGTAGTAGAGGCTGTAGTCTGTGAGTGGGAAGTTCGGCTCCAAAGCCTCTTGAAACGATTCCTTGGCTTGGGCAAGGCTCCCGTTTGAATACGCTAGATAGGCCCTGGCAAAGCTTTCTCGCGGGTCGGGAGTTTGAGCCAAGCCCAGTGAGGAAATGCCAAGGAAGATGAAGAGCAGCAGGAGAGATTTGACTGCGGATGTCATCTCGTTAGAAATGAGTGTAACGGAGGTGGGATAGCGAATCAATAACCTGTTCGATGGGAGTCCATCTGCCGTGGCCAGGTCTAAGGAAACTGGCAAGATCTGGACAGTATTGTTTTTTTGCCGGATGAAAGTTATTTTCCATGAAACTGATGATCAGAGCCGGAGGAGCCTGGGGTGCCCAAGGTCCGTGAGGATTGAATAGGCGGAGGTTAGATCTTTTGAAAATCGAGGGAAGTCATACATTTAACGCGCCCAGAGAAAGGGTTTGGGAAGTATTGCTCAATCCCAAAATTATGGCCCAGTGCATGCCGGGCTGCGAAAGCATGAACGAGATCGGACCGGATCAATACGAAGCGACGATGAAGGTTGGCATCGCTTCCGTTAAAGGAACCTACAAAGGTAAGGTTTCTCTGAAGGATAAGCAGGCGCCTTCTCACTACGTTCTCAGCGGCGAGGGTTCCGGCGGACCCGGGTTTATGCAAGGCGATGTGACCATTGACCTGGAAGAGAACGAGGGGCGAACGGTGCTCAAGTACAGCACGGATGCCAAGGTGGGGGGATTGATCGCCAGTGTCGGTCAGCGCATGCTGAATGGCGTAGCTAAGGTGATGGTAGATCAGTTCTTCAAAAAGATCGAAAGTTTCATCTAGCAAGGCTGGCCGTTTCATTTAGTCGAGTAGAGCGGTGCTCCCCGTTGTAAGCGTAATCATTCCTACCTACAATCGATGGCCTCTGGTAACAGAGGCCATCGATTCGGTACTGTTGCAGAGTTTTCAGGCTTTGGAGCTCATCCTCGTTGACGACGGCTCGAACGACGGGACGGCTGAGGGGCTGGCGAGATATGGGTCCGGTTTACGGCTCGTTTCGCAGCAGAGGAAGGGGGTGGCGGCCGCGCGAAATTTAGGTGTCAGCATCGCAAAGGGCCGTTATGTTGCCTTTTTGGATTCCGACGACCTTTGGCTGAGCGACAAACTGGAAATCCAGAGTGCGTTCATGGAGCGACACTCTGAAGTGCAGATTTCTCAGACCGAGGAGATCTGGATTCGTCGTGGAGTTAGAGTCAATCCAAGGGCGAAACACCGGAAGCCCTGCGGCGATATTTTTCGAGCCAGCCTCGATCTGTGCTTGGTCAGTCCTTCAGCGGTCATGATGACGAAGGATTTGTTTAGGTGCGTCGGCGGGTTCGACGAAAGCCTTCCGGTTTGCGAGGATTATGATCTTTGGCTCCGGATCGCGGTCCGACATGCGGTTCCGCTGATCCCGACGGCCCTGGTGATTAAGCGGGGTGGGCACCCCGATCAATTGTCTCATTCCACGTGGGGGATGGATCGATATCGGGTGCAATCGTTGCGGAATCTTTTGTTCAAGGGCCTTCCCGGTGAGAAACGAGAGTGGGCGGTTGATGTTTTGCAGCGTAAGATCGGTGTCCTATCAAAGGGGGCGAGGAAAAGAGGCAAAGAGGGCGAGGCGATTGCCTATGAAGCCATGCTATCGGAAGTTCTCCAGGAGGGCCTAGATGTCGGAGGCGCTGATCCAAGAATATGCACAGAGCAGGGGATTTCATTCGCAGACGCTGCTACGTTGGCTGGGTTGGACTCGGCCCGCTAGGAAAGCGCTGTGGCGCCTCGCGGTGGGACTCAAGATCGGCGAAAATCATTTGCGGGATCTGATGGATTGGCTCGAGGAAATTGCTCTGCGGGATCAATCAAAGATCGATGAAATCTTGCTTAGTGAGGCGATCACTGATCTCGAATCCAATTCCCGGTTGGGCCGAGCTGACAAGCTCAAACGCATCAAAGAAGAGATTCGAAGGTTGCGGTTCCCTCGACTCGCTGAGGCCGAGGATTCAATACGGGTGCGAATTCAGGAATTGAAGCTGCATCCTCAGATCCGACTCACGGTGCCACCGGGATTGGAAGGCGGAAAGTTACAGGTGGACCTGAGTGCGTCGAGCCAGGATGAGCTGAAAAGGTTGACTGCCAAACTCGCCGACGCGGCGCATCTGGATGGTATGCGAGAGATTTTTGACCGTTTGGCAGGAAAGGTCGAAGCGAGTGGAACGAAGGCCAACAAGTAGATATTTCGCGGGCTGAAATGCAACTTTTTCAACCCGAAGAGGTCATCGTCGAGCGGGGCTCCGAAACGAGTTCGATGTACCGGAACTTGCGCGCCGCGTTGCCGCGGGTTCCTTTTCGAATCGTGGATGGGGTTTCGACGGAATCGGGAAGGGAGAGTTTGTCCGCGGGTACGTTTGGAGCGGCGAAAAGGAAGCTGTTTCTGACTCAGCACAGAGGCGAGTTTCTCAAGAAATGTCCCGGCAGTGAAGGGCAGGTTTGCTGCAATTATTTCGTCATTAACTTTGCCAGCAACTGCCCGATGGATTGCAGTTACTGCTACCTGCAGGAATACCTGGCTCATAATCCCGAGCTCAAAGTTTTCAGCAACGTGGACGGTCTGTTGAATGAGGCTGACGAGCTTTTGAGCAGGCATCGGCGATTCTTTTTTCGGATTGGAACCGGAGAAATTACCGATAGTCTCGCTTTGGATCCGTACATCGGGTTTGCGCGCGAAGTCGTCCCCTTCTTTGCCGAACAGCCGAACGTGCTGCTGGAACTCAAGACCAAAAGCGACTGCATCGAGGGTTTGCTTGGGGTAGATCCCAGGGAACGGGTGGTGGTATCGTGGTCGATGAATCCACAATGGATCATCGATATGGAGGAACATGGAACAGCGACGCTCAGTGAGAGACTAGTGGCTGCACGGCGCTGCCAGGACGCCGGTTACCGGCTAGGGTTTCACTTTGACCCTATCGTTGAATACCCCAATTGGCAAAAGGACTATGAAGAGATGCTCGACCAAATTTTTAGCACCGTCGATTGGCGCCGAATCTCTTGGTTGAGTATGGGCGTTTTGCGCGATACGCCTAGCTTGAAACGGGCTATCCGAGATCGGTTTCCGCGGACGCAGGTCCTGACCGGCGAGCAGGTGCTTTGCCCGGACGGGAAGCTGCGCTATTTTCAGCCCCTGCGCGTCGACATGTACCGAAAAATGCTCGGTTGGATCCGGCGGATCGCGCCCACGGTCAAAGTCTACCTTTGCATGGAATCCAAAGAAGTTTGGGAACAAGTCTTTGGTTTTGCACCGAGCTGCGAACGGGAGCTGGGCAATCAACTTGCGCCTTCCCTTTAGTTGTTTCGCATGCCCAACAAAGAAAGCGCCATCGGAGTTTTCGACTCTGGCATTGGAGGCCTTACGGTACTGCAGCAGATTATTGAGTGCTTGCCGAGCGAAAACACTGTCTATCTGGGAGACACCGCCAGAGCTCCCTATGGAACCAAATCGGTTGAGACCGTACTTCGGTATTCATTCGAGAATACTGAATTTTTGGTTGAGAAAGGTGTCAAACTCGTTGTCGTGGCGTGTAACACCTCGACGGCTATCGCTTTGACGCGGCTGCAAGATACCCTTTCGATTCCCGTATTCGGAGTCATTGAGCCCGGCGTTCGGAGGGCGATTAAAAGTACCAGGAACAAGAAGGTAGGCGTTATTGGTACCGAGGCAACCATCCAGAGCGGTGCCTATACCCGCGCGTTGAAGGAAGCCGATAGCGCAGTTGAGGTCTATAGCCGAGCCTGTCCTCTGTTTGTGCCTTTAGTGGAGGAAGGATGGACGGATAGTCCGGTGGTTGAATTGACCGCCAAAGCTTACTTGGGGAGCCTCAAGCAAAGTGGTATCGACACCCTGATTCTTGGTTGCACACATTATCCGTTACTTAAGAAGACGATTCGGAACTTTATGGGCCGCGGGGTCAGGCTGGTGGACTCCGCGGAGGAGACTGCAAGGGATGTGGCGGGAGCGCTGAAAAAAGGCGTACTAGCCAGAAGAAACGGCAAGGCCATTCATAGTTTCTTCGTCACCGATGCACCTGATCGATTTATCAAAGTCGGCCGTCGCTTCCTCGGTGAAAAAGTGGAGTCAGCGGTACGCATCGAACGCTGACCATTTTAATCCCGTGCTTTAATAATGTGTTGTAACCGGCAGCGACAATCGGTATTTTAATCGGTATAATCATTGTTAATAGGATTCGCTGGGGACGCGCCGGGTTCAGGGTACTGCGGAGTGATATTCTAATATGTTGGGTCTAATAAAAAAGATCGTCGGTAGCAAGAATGACCGTGAGGTCAAGCGAATTCGCCCCTACGTCAGTGAAATCAATGAATTTGAGGCTGACTTCAAGAAACTCAGCGATGCCGAGCTGCGAGATAAAACGGAACATTTCAAGAAGCGTATCCGTGAGGCAACCGATCCATTTCGCACCGCCCTTGCGGAAGCTCAGAAAGAAGCGCTTGCCGCCGACGCTGAAGAGCGCGAGGAGCTAAAAAGCCGGGTCGAGGAGTCGGACAAGGAGTTACGCAAGGCGGAGGCGCAGGTTCTTGAAGAACTCTTGCCCGAGGCATTTGCTGCGGTTCGTGAGGCGTCCCGTCGTACCATCGGGCTAAGGCACTTTGATGTCCAGCTGATCGGCGGCGCGGTGCTCCACGAAGGCAAGATTGCTGAGATGAAAACCGGCGAAGGAAAGACGCTGGTCGCGACGTTACCGTTATATCTAAACGCGCTGACCGGCAGAGGGGTTCACCTGATCACGGTCAACGACTACTTGGCGCGCCGGGACGTCCAGTGGATGGGACCGATATACTACAAGCTCGGGCTGTCACTGGCATCCATCGTTCATGAAGCGAGTTATCTGTTTGATCCGACCTATCTAACCAAGGATTATCGCTACCTGAATCTGCGTCCGATTACACGCCAAGAAGCCTATGGCGCGGATGTCACCTACGGTACGAACAACGAGTTCGGGTTCGATTACTTGCGCGACAACATGAAATTCTCCCTGGAGGAATACGTCCAAAGGGAACTCAACTTTGTCGTGGTTGATGAAGTGGACAATATTCTGATCGACGAGGCGAGAACCCCCCTAATCATTTCCGGCCCGGCGGAAGAGTCCACAGACAAATACTACATCATTGATCGAATCATCCCCAAACTGCAGCGCGGTGCCGTGATTCAAGGGGATCCATCGCAGGATAATCGTGCCGCCATTGAGGCCAAGGGCGATTACACGGTGGACGAGAAGAGCCGGTCGGTTACGCTAACGGAGACCGGCGTTGCCAAAGTGGAACGCTTGTTAGGAGTGCACAATCTCTACGATCCGCGGCAGATCGATACCTTGCACCATGTGCAACAGGCGCTGAAAGCTCATGCCATTTTTAAGCGCGACGTTGATTATGTCGTGAAAGACGGCGAAGTGATCATCGTTGACGAATTTACTGGTCGCTTGATGCCCGGTAGGCGCTGGTCCGACGGCCTTCACCAAGCAGTGGAGGCTAAGGAACGGGTACATATTCGCGAAGAGAACCAAACCCTCGCGACGATCACTATCCAAAACTACTTCCGGATGTCCAAAAAGCTGGCCGGGATGACCGGGACCGCCGATACGGAAGCAACAGAATTCAAGAAGATCTATAAACTCGACGTGGTGGTGATTCCGACGCACCGTAACATGGTTCGTATCGACCATCCCGATATGGTGTACCGCACAGAAAATGAGAAATTTGACGCGGTGGTTGGAGAGATTGAAGAGCGGCACAAGCAGGGCCAACCCATATTGGTGGGTACAACCTCTGTGGCGAAGTCTGAACGTCTTTCCCGGATGCTCAAGAAAAAGGGTATCAGACACAATGTCCTTAATGCCGTGAACCACGAGGCCGAGGCGACTATTATTGCTCAGGCCGGTAGATTGAGTGCAGTAACGATTGCAACGAATATGGCCGGCCGCGGCACCGATATCTTGCTGGGCGGAAACCCGGTGTTTTTGGCGCGGTCGGATATGGAGAACGAATGGATCAGTCGGGCAGCCAAACTACCGGTTGGGGCCGCGGGACGCTACGAAGATGCATTGAGGGAGCTCCGGGAAAAGTACGATGAAGAGGTCAAGAAGGCCGAGCAGCGCTATCTGAAGGACGGCGAATCGTTCGAGCAACAACGGAGCGAAGCCCTCAAACGTTCGACTCAGATTCAACGCCAAATCAGGGATATCTCGCCGTTTCGAGATAAGCGGGAACGCTATGAAGATCTATCTGCCACGGAACTGATTGAAGCGCTCCACGGGATGAGACCCATTCCAGAAAGCTACTTGCAAGCGAAGCAAGATATCGAAACTTCTCTCCTGCAAACCGCCGGCGAAGACGATGGAAATTTGAGTGAGACTTTCGAAGAGGCACGGCAGGATTTCGGCGAGTGCATCAACCGTTGGCAACAAAAGAACGGCGAGCGACAGGAGCTACTTGAGACCTTGGATGAAAAGCGCCGCAACTACGAGCAGCGAATCAATGATTTCGAGTTCGACCGGGCTCTTTTGGCGCTGACGCAGGGGGAGTATGTCCCCCTTGTAATCGAATACGATAAGGTTCGCCAAGACTTCGAGGAGGCGGAAGCACGATGTGAAGAGATCCGGCAGCCTTACGAGGCAGCGATTCAAGGGGCACAGCAGAACTACGAGGCTAAGCGCCAAGAATACCTGCGGGTGGTCGAAGAGATTCGTGAGCAATTGGACAAAGCGCCCGAAGAATATCGGCAGCGTTTTGAGGAAATGTTAACTGGGTACAACCGAGTTTGCGCCGACGAACGAGAGCGCGTCATTATCGCAGGCGGGCTGCATATTCTTGGCACGGAACGGCACGAGAGCCGAAGAATCGACAATCAGTTGCGTGGTAGAGCCGGTCGGCAGGGCGATCCGGGCTCGTCGCGGTTCTATTTGTCCTTGGAAGACGATTTGATGCGTATTTTCGGTGCCGATCGAATTCAGGGGATTATGAGCCGATTGGGGATGGAAGAGGGTGTGCCCATCGAACACGGTCTAGTAACCAGAGCGATCGAAAACGCGCAGAAGAAGGTGGAAGCCCACAATTTCGACATCCGTAAGCACCTCTTGGAGTACGATGACGTCATGAATAAACAGCGAGAGGTGATTTACAACCAAAGGAGAGAGGTGCTGAAAAGCGAGGACTTGAAGCAGGACGTGCTGGAGATGGCCGAGGGTCTTGCGGATGAAATCCTATCGCGATACGGCGACAAAGAGCTTCACCCAGCGGATTGGGACGTGATTGGTTTGCGCGAAGGGCTGCATCACCAATTTAATCTAAGAGTCGACTTCAAGACAGAAGAGTTGGATCACTTGACCGTGGATGGTCTCGCCGAGATGGTAACCCAAAAGGTAACCGAAGCGTATAGAGACAAAGAGAAGCGATTCGGGGCGCCGATGCTCAGGCAACTGGAGAAACTCATCATGCTCCAGACTATCGATAGCTTGTGGAAGGATCATCTTCTCAATATGGACCATCTCAAAGAAGGAATCGGGTTGCGCGGTTATGGACAGAAGAATCCCCTCCAGGAGTATCAGAAGGAGGGGTTCGAGATGTTTGAAGAAATGATTCACCGAGTTCAGGAAGACGTGGTGCAGAAGCTCTTTACGGTAGAAATAGCCCGCGAAAGCATGGCCAACGATATCGAGATGCAACAACCACGGCCGCAGCGGATGGTAATGAGTCACGCTAGCGAGAACGTCGAAACGGGTCATGGCTCCCAAGCGAAACGACACAGTGAGAAAGTAGGGAGAAACGATCCTTGCCCATGCGGTAGCGGTAGGAAGTATAAACGGTGCTGCGGGAAGTGAATACCGATCCTTCCTTTGAATTGCTGTAGATTTGTTGTGGTGTTTTTTGATGTGTTAATTACCAACGTGGATGAAACGATGATTCTTCGAAAAATCATAGGAACTATGATCCGTGAAAATGATGATACAATCCGCGCTATTGATCACAACCGATGTTAGTTCTACCGAGTTCAAAATGTGACCATCCTTAGGGTAGAAACAAAAGGGCCATTGTATGACAGAGAGAAGAGCGCTTTTGTTGCTTGGCATGTACATGACATCCAACGCGGGAGATTCCCGAACGGTCGCTGACATTCTTCTTGTAAGCGACTCCGAGGAATCAACGACCCGGGAACCCCGAATACTATTGAAAAGACGCTTGAGCCCTTGCTATCGCTGTCACCATGGAAAGCATCATGCCGTTGGTTCGGCTGCCAGACCGATAAATCGAGACTGACAATTTAGTGCCCTAAACTTCCCAGCGAGGTAATGAGGATCGATGGGGATGCAGTTGCCTTTCAATCCTCGGCCACCATAGAAAGGGGATGAATCCGAGATTGGTTTAGTCGCGCTGCATCGCTTATTTCTTAGACATCCACGCCCTGCACGTCATACATCAACGCAAGCGCGTTGACCATCCCAATTTTGAAACCGCGGAATGTGTTTTCGAGAAGTTTAACCAACTCGGCTCATTTCGTGATCGAGACGGGAACAACACGCACAATGAATTGAGAATCAAAGATGAGCGAGATGTTTGTTCAAACTAGGATGCATTCCTTGTAGTAGCTTGTTGCTTAGGCCGTATACGCGTTACTTTGAATTCCTGAATGAGTATCTTGTATTTATCGATAAGCTCATAAAGATTAACCCTGCTAATGCCGAGGTCTTTCGCTGCACGGCTCACGATACCATTGTTTCGCGAGAGCGCTTTTTTGATATAGTCAATCTCTATCGATGTCTTGGCAAACTTTAGGTTAACATCGGTTAAGTTGTGTTCCAACTTGAGTCCTAGATCTGAGGCTCTTAAGATCGGGTAGGAGCTCAAGACAACAGCCCGGCTGATTACATTTTCAAGCTCTCGAACGTTGCCCGGCCAGCGATGCAGCAAAAGCGTTGACTCCGCTTCGGATGACAAGGTGATAAACGGCCTACGGTTTTCTCGGCAGTATTTTGTCAAAAAATAGTATGCCAATGGAACGATGTCGTCCTTCCTTTCACGAAGCGACGGGATTTCCAACGGTACGACTTTAAGGCGATAGTAAAGATCCTCACGAAAGAGGTGATTCTCAATATCCTTCTTGAGATCTCGGTTAGTCGCCGCGATAATTCGGACATCGAGCTCAATGGCGTTGTTACTGCCGACTCTTTCTATTTTGCGGTTTTGGAGAAAACGCAGAAGCTTGACCTGTAAAGTCGGAACCAATTCTCCGATTTCGTCCAAGAATAGGGTGCCTGTGTGTGCTAACTCAAACTTGCCTCGTTTTTGCGCGCAAGCGCCGGTGAAGGCACCCTTTTCGTGTCCAAAAAGTTCGCTTTCCAGCAAATTTTCCGGAATGGCTCCACAGTTGACGACAACGAACGGACTATTCTTCCGCTGGCTTTGTCGGTGGATGGCATTGGCGACCAGTTCTTTTCCCGTACCGCTTTCACCGCATACCAGCACAGAGATATCGGAAAGGGCGACTCGCTCGATGAAACGGAAGATGTCTTGCATACTTTTCGAGTGTCCGATAATCCCGTGGAACTCATTTCCGGAGCCAGGGTAGCTCTTCTGCAGGTGTTGGTAGATTCGGTATATATGGCATGCCCGCTGTATCATGACCTTGAGATCTTCCAAGCGTACCGGTTTCGGATAGTAATCGAAAGCTCCTAAACGCACTGCCTCCAATGCAGTGGCCTGTTCATTGTGGCCCGTTATTACAATCACTCGGGTGGATGGCTCCCGATCCAGTATACGTTCAAGTAACCGGAGCCCACCGAGATCCGTAGGATTTCCCGGGGCCAGGGAGAGATCGAGCATAACAACCGCGGCCCTCTCTCTTTCAAATGTCTTTAGGGCTTCGCTCTCGTCACACGCGGTAAAAATGTGATACTCGGCTTCAAGGGCCCAGCGCATCTGCGTAAGGAGGTTCTCTTCGTCATCCACCAGCAGGATTTTCGGTCTCACAGCGCTAAGTTCCTTTCCTTCTTCGTTAAGTATTGGCAGTTCAATCTGGGCGCATCCTTCTCATGTATTCTCCAAACAGAAGAGTGAACTGCCAAAGTAACGAAGGATGGAGGCGTTTAAACAAGGGGAAGCTCCGGTTGTTGCCAAATGATTTACTTATGCTGAAGTTTTTCAATATCTACCCAGAATTATTAACCGGGCCGCATAGTGCGAAACTAGCTTCCTGCACAAGTCAGCAAATACGATGCCGCTGGCCCAAGTATCCTAGATGAGACGGTCAGCGCAATGGAACAGAACAAGAATAACAAGATCGTCGGGCACTGATTGCCGAATCATAGGTGGGGCCTCGACAGAAGGCAAAATTACTATCTTTGAACGGGTCCTGTCCGCGATCCAAACCTAGAGCGAAGAACTAGTACTAGTGCGAACGGGAATTTCTGGGAACCGTCAAGGCCAAGGCCAATCGGAGCCAAAGATTGTAGCCCTGATTGCTCCACGCGATTTGCGAAACTTTTCAAATCGCCTCTAGCGATTTTGCCTAAACTTTTTCCATGTGCGCTCTTAATTGGATCAGTCAAAATATCCGGTTCTCAAGAAACGATTGTCGTGACGATGCAATGAACTTCCTGTCCGAGACAAAACTTCTGGACTTAAGATCCTTACTTATCCTTACTATTGATTTGACGGCGTTCATGGATCCCGTGTTTAATAATAAACTTCCAGTAAAGACTAGTTAAACAAAGGCGGGTTGTAAGAAGATTGAGAGAACAAGAGAAGTTCAGTCAGTATTAGAATAACAGATTGGCGGAGGGACAGCTTTTATGACTAACCTGGCTTCGCGGATTGGAGGCGGGGCAAGAAAATTTTGAGCACGCAAGTAGGCTTTGTAAAGAAGGTGACGAGCAGGTTCGACCGAAATGTACTGAAGTGCAGACCTATCCCCCTTTTCATTGTCTGCGGGACGTGGATAGTCACATACCGAGATGTTTCTGCACTGCTCATGACACAAGAAGGATCTTGAGGAACACCAC
Organism: Thermodesulfobacteriota bacterium; assembly: GCA_036794995.1. Classification (GTDB taxonomy): domain Bacteria; phylum Desulfobacterota; class Binatia; order UBA9968; family UBA9968; genus DAIRFP01. Next base: position 31,159 of record DAIRFP010000038.1, read on the forward strand.
TATTTTAGCATTGTAGAGAATGAGCGGGTGGTGCATCGCCACGTGGTGTTATTTGGGCGAGATCGACACCTCACAGGAGTTGGCATGGCGTAAATCGATCGAAGTGTTCGTAGAGGGTCAGTAACTGCCGAGCACGCTAGCGTTGTTTCGCGAAGATCGATCGCCGTGAAGCGTGATCCCTGATGAGTCGGTTGTGCGCGTGCGTTTGTCCGGGTTACGGCTGTGCGGTGCGCGCCAGTAGGAAGCGTGCTGGCAGCGAGGG
>DAIRFP010000245.1:0-7275 GCA_036794995.1 Thermodesulfobacteriota bacterium
GATCCGTATCATGAACTTTGCCTCCTGACACTGACACTCCGCCTTTTCTTACGTGTCGATAGCAACCATCGTAGCGCAAGCTCTACAAGACGCCTGAAAAACTGTCAAGTTAACCCTGACCAATGACTTGAGAGCTTGGGCAGGCTGTTTGGCTCCTGCGACTTGCTCGGAGGATAAGCACCGTCGCGCTTAGCGGGATGGCCAAAAAACTATGCGGAAGCCGTTTCGCCGCGCAGCAACGGCGACGGTTTGACGACCAGCGCATAGAGCCAGCCTACGACGAACAAGACTCCAACGAGACCCCACAAAAGATAGACATAGCTCTGGGTGCGGTCGTAGATCGCGCCCGCAATCACCGGGCCGACCACCGCTCCCCAGGCTTGAACGAATACCATGACACCGCGGATCTTGGCGAAGTTGGCGCGACCGAAAAATTCTCCTACGCAGGACCAGTTCACGGGGAAAGTCGCTTCCACCACCGTAAACAACGGCAGGAAAAACCAAATCTGCCAATGTTCGTGTCCGAAAATAAGCACCAGCATCGCCAGCATGGCGAAGAGCATGCAAAACGCCATGAGTTTTGCCTTGTTGATCCGATCCGCCAGCCAGCCGAGCAAAAGCGTCGCCGGTATGCCGAGAAAGGCTTGAGCACCCAAAAGAAACGCCGCCTCCGTCTGGCTCATCCCCTTCCACACCATGATCGGCACGTAATGCACGGCCACCGCAGTGAGGGCAACGATTCGCAGCGCGGTGCCAATGGTGAGATACCAAAAGGGCGAGGTCCGCATCGCCTCGGCCAAGGTGAAATGCGTTTCCTGGGTTGCATTTTGTGACTGGCCGCGCCCCGCCGTTTGCGGCGAACGAAAAGCGGGATCGCCATCGGGCTGAAGGCCCATGCTCTCCGGCGAGCGGCGAACCAGCAAGGCCAGCGGCAAGCCGGCCAGCAGAAAAATTACGCCGGCACCGAACGCGGCGGACCGCCATCCCCACGCATGGATCGCCCAGGCGAGCAGCGGCGTGAGCAAGAACCCACCGAGATTGACCGAAGCGCTGACCATCGACATCGCCATGGTCCGCATGCGGATAAACCAGGTATTGGCGATGACCATCGGCGCGTCCATAAAGCCCGCCTGAAACGACAGTGAGACAACGCCGAGATAGATCACCAGCAGCGCAAAATAGCTCTGCACATCGGCGAGCAACATATGACCGACGCCGCTCATAACGATGGCGATCAGAATCAAGGGACGGGGACCGTAACGGTCCATGAAGTAACCGGCTACCGGACCTTCAAAGGCGCCCTGCGCGCGGGCCAATGAAAAAACCAAAGAAGTCGCCGCGCGGCTGAGCCCCAGATCCTGGCTGAGGGGCAGAAAGAAAACCGAAAAGCCATAAAAATATAGGCCTCCTCCGAGGACGCGCAGAGCGGCGCCGACGGCAATCATACGCCATCCGTAGAAGAGGTCTCGCAATTTTCCGATCATGAAAATCTAGAGAGTAAAAATTTCAGATTAGCTGACGCCGGCAGCCGGCGCAATCGCATGGCTCCCGGTTTGCCGGAGCAGGATAGCCTAAACATGGGCATGCCGCTGTGATATAAAAATTGCACCGCAGGGAAGGACCCGCGCCATCGTCTGGCAGTCGCGCCCATCGGGCCTATGAGGAGAGTCCATGAAGGTCACAAACAAATCGAAACTATCGCTGGTTTTGTCGGGAACATTGGCAGCCCAGCTCTGGCTGGCACTTGATTACGCCTTTTGCCAAAGTTCCTTTTACCGGGGCAAGACCATCCGGATTATCCAGGGAAGTCCCGCGGGAGGCACGGGCGATTTACGTGTCAAAGCGACCATTCCATTTTTGCAGAAACATATCCCCGGCAACCCGTTCATCGTCAATGAGTATATGGACGGCGCCGGCGGCCGGAAGGCCGCCAATTATCTTTATAGCATGCCTCGATCGGACGGTCTTACCATCGGCAGCCCGGGGAGCACATTCGTACCGAGCGCGGTTCTGGGTGAAACCGGCATCAGCTATGACATCGATAAATTCACCTACCTCGGTTCGAACAGCGGACAAACCAACTATGTCTTGTTTACGAGGAAGGAAGCCGGCCTCGACACCCTCGACAAGCTTCTCGCCGCCTCTGGTGTCAGGTTTGGGGCGCATTCCGTGGGACATTCCGTTTATGTCAGAAACCGTGTGTTTGCTTGGGTGCTTGATCTCAAAGACCCGAAGTTCGTCACCGGCTACTCGGGTCCCGAGCTTCTTCAGGCCATTCGTCAAGGCGAATTTGACGCCCAGGCCTATAACGCCGATATTTTCGTGCAGCGCCTGAAAGAATGGGTCGAGAAGGGATTTATGCATTTCCACGTGGTTGATGAGATTCCGAGAGGATACCGTTTTGCTCATCCCGCCTTTGACGCTTTACCCGGGCTCGATAAATTCGTGCACAACAGCCGGAAAAGAAAAGTCGTCGACATGCACCGCAATTTTACTCTCATCGGTTCTCCGTTCATTTTGCCTCCCGGCACCCCCAAAGAACAGATCGACATCCTATCCGAGGCCATGCGCAAGACGTTCAGAGATCCGGAGTTTGCCGCCCACTTCAAGAAATTGACCAGCGCAGACGCCGAGCCGCTTTTTCCCGAAGAGCAGACAAAGGCGATCAAGGAAATTCCCAGGGACGCCGAAGCCGTCGACCTCTTCAAAAAAATTTCCGGCGGCGGACCGCTACCGCCCGGCTAAGCACTCTGCTGGAGTATCGGACACTGGAGTTGTGGCATGCTGGGTTTTGCACACTACTGTCCGTTGGTATTCGCTCAACGATTTGAACGGTTGAACGACTGGAACTATTCTTAACCGTCAATTCTTCTCAAGCTGCGAGCGTATTTAGCGACCAAAAGCACTGCCGCCGAACCAAGACACCCGCCGAGGATCAACGCACCGGGAACTCCAAGGAGCGTTGCCGCAGTTCCCATCTGAGCATGACCGACATAGGTGCCCGCTGACATAAACACTTGGTCGAAACTTTTCACCCGGCCTCTCATCTGGTCCGGCGTCATCAGCTGGACCAGAGTATCTCGCAAGGTCTCACCGATCGCATCGAGCAGCCCTAAAGAAAAAACAATCACGAGAGAAAGGATCAGCGAGCGCGATAAGGCGAAGCAGATAAGGCCCGCAGTATAAAGTAGGGTAACCTCGATGATAAGCTTGCCCTTGTGTCTTGGATTTCCCATGGCCATGACAATTCCTGACCCCACTAAGGCGCCAAAGGCCGGCACGCCAAGGAGAGCGCCCAAGCCGGCCGGTCCCGTGCCCAGAATATCTCGCGCAAAGACCGGCATCATCGATCGATAGGCGCCGAAAAAGTTCACGCAAGTGTCCATGCCCATCAGTGCCAAAATCACGGAATTCTCGCGAATGAAGTTAAAGCCGACCCGCACGCTCTGAAGCGGCGATTCCTTTTTCTCCGCAGTCGGGCTCGACCGCGCACGCATAAAGAACAGGCATATAATCACAGCGAGAAAACTCGCGGCGTCTATGTAGTAAGACGCCGCAAGGCCGAAAATACTGATGCAGACTCCTCCCAAGAACGGACCCGCCAGAGTTGCAGTCTGCCGCCAGGTTATGTTCAGAGCGTAGGCGGAGGCCAACTGTTCCGCCGGCACCAGCGCCGGAATCATCGCGGTGCGAGCGGGGGTGTCAAAAATGCCGACGGCCCCGGACAAAAATGTGACGGCGTAAATATGCCAGACGCGCACCTGTCCCGCAGAGGTTAAGAGACCAAGAGCGAGCGCCAGGAGCGCAGCTAGACTTTGGGTGATGATCAAAAGCCGGCGCCGGTCCATTCGGTCTGCAACAATCCCGCCCGGTATGGAAAAAATCATCACCGGAAGAGCGCGGAAAAGTCCCGTCAGGCCCAACTGGAAGGGGGAGTTGGTGATCTCATACACCTGCCATGCAACGGCTATCGTAGAAATTTGGCTCCCCACCGCGGAAAAGAGCAGGCTGGTCCAAAAAAGCCCGAAGTCTCGCTGCGCGAGAACTTGCCAAGGCGTAACTTGTCGCTTCACGGCGGTGTCTCAGGAAACGAGGTGAAAAAAAGCGCGGCTGATTTTCTGCATAACTTTAGATCTCGGCGATTGTAACTGTTGAGGCTCGTAAGTTTCCGCACATTTCCGACGGTTGTACCTTTTGAGAGAACAAAGGAAATGAAGTCTCTTGATTCATCTCTGTTATCTCTGTTACCTCCTGTAAGACAATCCGGCTCGGCACCGCTAGGTTATTGTAGATTGCGGCGGCTGCGTCGTTTTGACGCAGCTCCAATAAAGTCGCGCCGGTGGTTGACAGGTGCTCCGTCAACACGTACGCTAAAGGTCCTACTTCAGTATAGGGCCTTCTGAAAGAGGAAGACACAAGCGTTGAAGGCCTCCAATCGTCTCGCCTTGCGAAACGTTCTCTAAAGGACAATCCGACCAGAGCGTGGTTTCAGTAAGAAAGTACCCATGTTCTGCCCTATTAGCAGTCTGAATCTCAGGGTTAAAGACATAACATTCTCTCATAGGAGGAGAACATGGGTAATAAATTATATGTTGGCGGTCTGCCTTATTCAGTAACCGAAGGGCGACTGCAGGAAATGTTTTCAGCACATGGGACCGTCCAATCGGCCAATGTGATCTCGGATAAGTTTACCGGACAGTCGCGGGGATTCGGCTTCGTCGAGATGAGTTCGAGCAGCGAGGCTCAAAAAGCCATCGATTCGCTCAACGGTACCCAGTTCGACGGGCGCACCTTGACCGTCAATGAGGCCAAGCCTATGGCGCGGCGCGATAACGACGGTGGCGGACGCCGCGACGGCGGACGTAATCGCTGGTAGTTTTCTTTGCCTAACTAAATCAATCAGGGGGCAATGCGTCGGGTTGCCCTCTTTCTTCGCTTAAAGTTAGTCGGTTGGGCTTTGATTTCGCGGGCAGAAATGCTGTTACTTCCGTGATGCTAAAGCTTGTTTCGTCCCGCACCCTGGCACAAACCGTCGTGCCGGAAATTTTCGACCCCGAGGGCCTTTGTTAGCTCCGGGTTTTATGGGCCGCAAAATAAGGGAGGTTCCATGATTGAACGTGAAGTGATCAAACAGACCGCAGAGCTACTAAGAGGCATTATCCGCAGCGTAGACAAGAAGCTCCAATACAGTCTGGTTGACCAGACTCAGGAAGGTAGATTCTCTCTTCGGCTGTCATCACGCGGGCGGGAAGGCATTGTTTCCCTACGCACCGAGGACTTACGGGTGGCCGGGCAGGATACCGTGAGAAAGAATCTGATCCGGCAAAAGATCAAGAGCACGCGCGACCATCTACTATCTAACTATGTCGTGGATGTCATGGGACGAAGGGTTGCAAAGATGCTGAAAAAAGCCGGTGGGGCAGAGGACGAGTCCCGCGGGTCCTTCTTCAGACGCCAGCCCAGCAGAAGAAGATAGCAACGCTAAGCTCAACTGCCGAGTTTCAACAATGCGAAAATTGAATTTCTGGTTTCGTCAGATTCTTTACTTAACGACGGCGTCGCTGGCGCGCGACAGCGTTGAAGTGAGGATTTTTAGGTTCTCGCTTTTCTCGATGTAGCGCACGAACAAGTATTTGTTTTCCTGCGAGTCTAAAGCAACCGCCGGAACATCGCCCGCCCCCGCTTCGACCTTCGCCAAAACGAAGCACAGGTCGTCACTCTTCGCAAGAATCCTCCTTCGAATTCGGACAGCGTCTCCACGGTGATCACGTTGGCAAAACCGCAACGCCGCGCAACCGCGGACAGGTCAACCTGCCCGGCCGTTGCCGTTGGCGCGCCCCGCGATGACTCATAGCATTCGTTATCGAAGACGATATGGATCAGGTTTCTCGGATGCTGTTTCGCCATGGTTGCCGGGCTGCCGAGATTTAGCAGCAAAGAGCCGTCGCCGTCGAAGGCCACAACCTTACGGTGCGGCAGCGCATGGAACTCTGTGGCCTTTTCCACGATCCTCTGGCATAAACGAGGTTCGCGCTGTGCTTGGAATGCGACTCTCCCGCAATATGATATTGCTGCTCTGCGCTGCCGTCGTGACGATGACGTCTATCGGCATGAACTCGTTTAGCCTATTTCTTAAGCCCATCGAGGCGGGATTCGGCTGGTCGCGCACGATGGCTACGGTACCTTACATGTTTGGCATGCTCGGCTGGGGCGTCGGCGGCGTGCTGTTCGGTAAACTGGCCGATGACCTCGGTGCGCGCCGGGTCATTCTTAGCGGGATTCTCCTCATGGCGGCCGGTTTCTTCGGGATGAGCCTTTCGCAAAATTTGTGGCAACTCTCCCTCTCGTACGGGATTATGGTCGGGCTGGCGAAGGGAGCCTGTGGACTCGTGATCATCTCGCTCCTGGTCGCAAAGCATTACGACGCAAAGAATCGGGGGCTGGCCGTTAGTGTGATTCAAACGGCCTCGCCGCTCAGCCCGCTTTTCTTTTCCCCGGTGCTTTATTTCCTGATCGAGAGGTTCGACTGGCGTGCCGCTGCGCTGGCGAGTGGTGTGTTGCTCGTTGTCGTTGCATATCCCCTCGGCTGGCTGGGCGCGCGCGACCCGGATGACGTTTCGACTAGCCGGCGTAACCGGGCAAGTTGGGCAAGCTGCCTTCCCTACCTCCGCGATCGCTCGATGCTCTTGATGTTTGCTGCGCGATTTTCCTGCGGCGTAGCCTTGTTTCAGAGCGTCCATCTCGTGGCGATCGCCTTGAGCAAGGGTTTCGATCCGGCAGCCGGGGCTATCGCCGTCGGCGTCTTTGGCGGCGCCGCGGCAGCATCAGCGCTGTTCTTCGGCTGGCTCTCAGACCGCTATGGCCGGGCGCAAGTGCTCGCTCTCACCTATCTTGTGCGCGGCTTAGGCACTTTGGTCTTAGCCCTGGATATGCCGAATGAAATCTTCTTTTACGTGGTCGTGGCGCTGGCTATGGGCCCGACCTTCGGCACAATCGCCGTTCAAAATGTAATGTTTTACGAGATCGTCGGACCAAGGATGGCGGGAGTCGTCTTGGGCTTGAGCTTTATTGTTCATCAGATCGGCTCTGCCGGCGGACCCATGCTTGCGAGCATCGCATACGATATGACCGGCAGCTACGACGGTTTTATGGTGGCCATGGGCGTGATTCTGTTAGCCTCCGCCATCCTCATCTATGGCACTATCAATTCAGACAAGCGGCTTTCCGAGCCCGCCCTCAGCACGAGCGACGCGCGCTCTTGAACGGCCAATTTCC
>DAIRFP010000246.1:0-5356 GCA_036794995.1 Thermodesulfobacteriota bacterium
GGTTCGCTTTAAGTTGGCCAAGTTCGACGGCATCTACGATAGCTACGCGTGAGCGATCTGCCGGGTGGTTTCGGGTTTCGGGTTTTTTCGGAGTGTGGGTACACTGAGGTTTTCTCAGATGGTGGCCGCATGAAACGTTAAGAGTCTAATGCTCAACACGAGGTGAGCTATCATGGGCAGAGAAATGAGACTCGGTGGATTGCTGCTTCTCGGCCTGATGGTGACTGCAGGTCAGGTGGTTTGGGCCGCTGAAAAAACTGCCAAACTCGCCACGGTCCGCATCGGCTATGTTTCGCGCAGCATATTGGACATGCCTTATATCATGGCCCGGGACCGGGGTTTCTTCCGCGAGGAGGGTCTGGAACCCGAGCTCATTTTCATGAAGGCGGCCCAAACAATACCGGCGATGTTGGCCGGAGGGATTGATTTCGGCACGGCGACGGGCACGGGTATCGCCGCCGCCGTAAGCGGTGTCGACGTCCGGCTAATCTTCGCCCTGACCGATCGTCCGTCATTCGATTTGATTGCGGTTCCGACCCTTACCAGCGTCCAACAACTACGGGGCAAAAAGCTTGGCACTTCGGGGGTCGGGTCGTTGGCGGAAATTCTTGCGCGCCAGATTTTGATCGCCAACAAAATCCCGCTGGAGCAGGTCACTTTTCTTCCCTTTGGCACCAGCGACGTGACTTACGTCGCTTTGAAAGCCGGCACCATTGACGCCACGATGCTCCAGATCCCGCAGAAATTTTTCGCTGTCGATGAAGGGTTTCGCAATCTCGCTTCCGGCGCCGACGTCTACCGCGCTGTCATGGGCGGTCTGACCACGACCAAGGCCACCATAACCGACCGCCCCGAACTTGTCATTAAAACGATCCGCGCAACGACGCGCGCGGTTCGCCTCATTAGGACTGACAAGAAGTACGTACTCGCGTGGATGAAGGGGCCGCATCTCGATTTGAGCAAGGAACGGGAACGGTTCGCCGAGCGAGTTTACGATGCAACCATACAGCTTTATCTATCCACGCACAGCGTCGATGAAACGCTCCAGCGCGACATGATCGCGATCGCCTCCCAGCGCGTCAAACCCGCGCAGCCGGTGCCGCCGGAACGGGTGTTCGATTTCAGTTTTACCCAAAAGGTCAGTGAATCGTTGCGATAACAAGCGGAGGTCGAGTTTCGGATCCCGGACTAGATTTAGCTCTCGGAGGTAACGACGATGGCAAAGATCAGGCAAGCTGCGTTTTCATTGTTGGTGCTGCTGACGTTTATCGCCATCACAAAGGACTTCACCTGGAGTGCTGAAAAATCCGCCAAACTCGCCACGGTCCGCATCGGCTATGTTTCGCGTAGCATATTGGACATGCCTTATATCATCGCCCGGGACCGAGGTCTCTTCCGCGAAGAGGGCCTGGAACCCGAGTTGATTTTCATGAAGGCGGCTCAAACAGTGCCGGCGATGTTGGCTGGAGGCGTTGACTTTGGCACAGCCACGGGGACGGCTGTCGCCGCTGCTGTAAGCGGTGTCGACGTTCGGATCGTCTTCGCATTAACCGATAAACCGTCCTTCGATCTGATCGCTGCGCCGGGCATCACCAGCGTGCAACAACTACGGGGCAAAAAGCTTGGCATTACGGCGTACGGCGCCTTGGCCGAAATCCTTGCTCGCCAGATTCTGATCGCCAACAAGGTGCCGGCGGATCAAGTTACTTTTCTTCCTATGGGAACGAGCGACGTGACCTATCTGGCTTTGAAGGCCGGAACTATCGACGGCACCATGCTCCAGATCCCGCAGACCTTTCTCGCCCAAGACGACGGGTTCAGAAAACTTGCGGCCGGCGCGGACGTTTACCGCGCCGTGCAGGGGGGGCTGACAACCACGAAGGCGATTATTTCCGAGCGGCCCGAACTCGTCACCCGAATGATCCGAGCGACGCAGCGATCGTTGCGCCTGATCCGCAGCGATAAGAAATATGCCCTCGAGTTCATCCGAGGACCTTATCTGGATCTGGGCAAGGACCGCGAACGTTTTGCCGAGCAAATTTACGATGCCGCCTTGCAATACTATCTGCAATCGGGAGCCGTAGACGAAAAACTCCAGCGCGAAATGATCACCGTGGCGGCGCAGCGCGTCAAAAGCGCCCAGCCGCTGCTGCCGGAGCGGGTTTTCGATTTTAGTTTCGCGCAAAAGGTGAGTGAGACGTTACGATGAAGACACTAGTTCCTGGTTTCAGGTTTCAGGTTAACTCGAAGCTCAAGGAGAGTAACAGTTATGCGTCGAATCAAGTTTTGGTTGTTGATTTTGCTCATCGCTCTTTGGAGCGGGCTTCCGCTCAACGGAGCCAATGCCAGAATCGTCGTCGGCGTTTCCACGGTGAACGTGGCGTTCCTGCCGATCTATGTGACCCAGGATAAAGGTTTCTTCAAAGACGAAGGATTGGATGTTCTCGTGGTCATGTTCAACGCGGGGGCGACTAACCTTCAAGCGCTCATCGGCGGCGACGTGCAGATCATGGCGGGAGGAATACCGGAAACGGTGCTGGCGCGAGCCAGCGGCGTCGATATCAAGAATTTCTGGGCGATCTCCAATTTGATGCCGTTTCAGATTTACGGCAGTCCCAGTTTCAAATCGCTCAAAGATTCGAAAGGGAAAAAGTTCGCCATCAGCCGCTTCGGGTCGCTCTCGGAATTCCTCACGAGGTCGAGCGTGCGGCGATTCGGCGTCGACCCCAAGGAAATAACCATGTTGCAGATCGGCGCGACTCCCGCGCGCTTCACCACCCTGGTGGCGGGAATGGTCGATGCCACGGTGCTCTGGTTTCCCGTCACTGAAAGAGCCAGGGGCGCCGGCTTCAACTTGCTGTTTGATTTGAAAGAGCTTTACCCTGAATGGTCCAACGTCGGATTTATCGCCCGCGACCCGTGGTTGGCCAAAGAAAAAGAGCAGACGATCAAGTTTCTACGGGCCTTCCAGCGCGGCGTGCGCCACACCCGGGATAATCGAGAAGACGGCATCGCGGCGCTCCGAAAGTACGTGAAGATGGACGCCGGGGAAGCGGCGGCGGGGTACGATGAATACCGCAGCTCGTTTCCACTCGACGGGCGGCTCCTCGAAGCCGGCATCGCCGTTACCATCGAACAAGAGATGGAGACCGGAAGATTGAAAAGAAAGCTCTCTCCGAGCGAGGTGATCGATCCTACTTTTATCAATCTTCTGGGCAAAAGATGACGGGGATCGCTTCAACTCCTCCCTGCAAGCTTACGCCCCTGATCGAGCACGGCGAATGAGCGCGCCGCGGAGGGCATTAGGAAGCGGAAACCGCTGGAGACCAAGCGCTCGATATTCTTGCCGTCCGGGTGGGGATGGCCGCAAGGCATGTTGTGTTCCTTGCAGATCCTGAGAATCGAGTTGATCGCGTCGGCAACAACCGGATGTTCGTAGTCCCTGGGATGGCCCAACTCCTGGCTCAAGTCGCCTTCGCCGATCAGCACCACGCCGATGCCCGGCACTTCCTTGATAATTTTTGGCAGATTGTCGATGGCGCGTGTGTCCTCACATTGGATGACGACGAGGATCTCCCCGTGGGGCGCCAGGGGCCAGACGTCGGCGCGGCGGTAATACTCCTGCTGCGTCAGTCCCCAATAACGCGCCGCCCGGGCGGGAGCGTCGCCGCGAATGCCGGGCGGATTGTAGAGCGGGGCGTCTTTCAGTCGCGGATAGCGACAGGCGCCGACGGCGTTCCATGCCTCCTCGACACTGCTGATGTGGGGGAAGACGATTCCGAACACGCCGATATCGAGGACCTGTTTGGCGATCCACTGATTCATTTCGCCGCCGTTGGGGGGAATGCGCACCATCGGCGTTACCTTAGGGGCAAGGGACGCGCCTTCGACGATTTGCCGCCGGTCGAGCATGAACTGCAGCGCGTTTCTCAGGCCGGGAAAGTCCAAAGGGCCGTGTTCCATTTCGAAGACGACGCCGTCAAGGGAGGAGGCCGCCAGAGCGACCGCGTTCTCGGTATCCACCGGAGTAAACGCAGTGAAAGCGGTCTTGCCTTCCTGCAAGGCTTTGATTACACCGTTAAGGCGCGGTATGTCTGGCATGCTGAACGCTCCTCATCGTTAGATGAGGGACGTATAACAGAGAGTATGGGAAGTGACAAATGAAAGTCGATCAATAGTTTCGAGTGTTCGGGTTTCAGGTTTCAGGTTCAACTCAATCTTCAAAACCAAGAACTCTAAATTACAAAAGCGAGGAACAAGTCATGATCATTGATGCCCATACCCATTTCACCACCGCTCCGCCGGAGTTGCAGGCCTACCGCGGGCGGCAGATTACCGAACTCGGCAAGCCCGTGAGAGCCAAGCTCCAGATCAGCGACGAGCAGCTGGAGCGCTCCATGCAGGGACAGTTCAAGCGTATGCAGGACTGCGGAATCGATCGCCTGCTCTTTTCGCCCCAGGCAGGGGCCATGGGCCATCACTTCGGATCTCCACTGGTGAGCCGCTACTGGACCGAGGCATGTAACGACCTCATCGCCCGCGTGGCCAAGCTCTGGCCGGACAAGATTTCACCGGTTTGCCAACTGCCCCAGTCTCCGGGGGTCGGCCCCAAGGAATGGGTCGACGAGCTCGACCGCTGCGTGAAAGAGCTCGGGTTCGTGAGCTGCAACGTCAATCCCGACGTCGCGGGTGGCCGCGAGCCGTTGACGCCGTCTGTAGCCACGGACTGGTGGTATCCGCTGTGGGAAAAAATGGTGGAGCTGGATATACCCTGCACCATCCACGCCAGCGCGTCCCTCAATCCGGCGATGCATTTGACTAACTCTTATTACATCGCCCATCACAACGCAGCGGCGGTGGAGATTCTAAAGTCGCGCGTCTTCAAAGACTTCCCCAAGCTCAAGATCATTATCCCACACGGCGGGGGCGCCATCCCCTACCAGTGGAACCGCCAGCGCGGCTTGCATGTCAAGGAAGGCCTCGAGCCCTTCGAGGAAGCCGCCCGCAAGGTCTACTGGGACATGGCGATCTACGACAAGGAATCGATGGAGCTATTGATCAAACGCGTCGGCGTCGACAATGTTCTTTTCGCCACGGAAATGTTCGGGGCGGTAAATGCCATCGATCCCAAGACTGGAAGAAACTTCGAGGACCTCGTGCCGATCTTCAAGTCCATCGACTGGCTGAGCGAGGACGACCAACGAAAAATCACCGAGGACAACGCAAAAAAAGTTTTCTCGCGCATATTCACTCAAGCCAAATCCTAGGCAAAGATATTCTAAAGTTTTGAGATGAAGAAGAGATCGGAAAATGGCTCGCGCAAAGACGCAAAGGCCGCCAAGAGCAAAAAATTCGA
>DAIRFP010000246.1:5456-7254 GCA_036794995.1 Thermodesulfobacteriota bacterium
AAATTCGAAACAATTTCAAATGACCAAAACAAGTCAAATTCCAAACGAGCTTCCTTCGGATTTGGTGTTTTGGATTTTGCGGATTTGAGATTTATTTGTCTTGAAGTTTGTTTCGGATTTCGATATTCGGATTTCGGATTTCTTTCGTTGGTTGCTTGTGGTTCGGGAAGCTTACCACCCTGAGCAAAGTCGAAGGGGCGCGATAAGGTTTATTGTCACCAATGTTAGTCATGAATTGTCACACTTCGGAAAATAAGCGCTTAAGGTCCTCCCTCTTGACACCATTGTCTCTTCTTCGTTAGGCTCCGCTAGCCTCAGGTTGGGGCAAGAATCTTTACTTTCACAGGAGGTATTCATGAGACGCATTTGGATCCTAGGAATATTCGTCAGTTTGTTCGTCACACCTTTGGTGGCCTCGTCTGCCCGAGCCCAAGCGAATTTCTACGAGGGCAAGACCGTCAACATCTACATCGGGGCGAAAAGCGGCAGTCTGGCCATCGCTGCGCAGATCGTGGCCCATCACCTCGGCAAATACATTCCTGGCAAGCCGGCCGTGATCGTCCAGTTCATGCCCGGGGCGGCCCACCTCCTGGCTACCAATCACGTTTTTAACATCGCCAAGCCCGACGGGCTCACCGTTTTGGCGGCAAACCCTAATGTCGCCATCGCCCAGCTTTCAAAAGTCGAGCAGGTCCGCTTCGACGTTCGCAAGTTTCTCTGGATCGGTTCTTCGGGCGCCGACGGCGTAGCCTTCTCCATCAGATCCGACCTGCCGTACAAGACCTTCGACGAGTTGAAAAAAGCCGACCGTGAGCTGGTGGCTGGAACCACGGGTCCGGGCTCCAACGCCCACGACTTCCCGCTTCTCCTCAAAGAATTTGCCGGACTGAAATTGAAACTGGTCTCGGGTTACCCGGCGAACAGCGATGTTCTCTTGGCGGTCGAGCGCAAGGAAGTAGACTCGTGGTCCGCGCTTGCGACGACGATCAAGCTCGCCGCCGACCGTGGCGTGGTGCGGCCGCTGGTTCGAGGTCGGGTCGCAACCCCTGGCTTTGAGAATCTACCGGTCGATGAAGATCTGGCGACGAGCCCCTTGGGCAAATCACTCATGGCTATCAAGGCCATCCCTGGGTCCATCGGAAGGGCTTTTGGCGTTACCCCAGGAACTCCGGCGGATCGCGCGGCGATCCTGCGGGAAGCTTTCAACAAGGCTTTGAACGATCCGGAGCTGATCGCCGAGGGAAAGAAAGCAAAGATTGATTTTTCCCTCATCGCTTACGAGCAGGTTCAGAAAGATTTCAACGGGCTGATGAATCAGACGCCGGAGACTTTGCGCGAGATGGGCAAGTATATCAAAGCGGAAAGTTAATCGTCGCCTGATAAACGGGACATAGATCAGCCCCGGTTAAATCTCTTGAGCTGCTTGAGCGGTTTGAATGATTCGTTTCGTTCAAATCGTTCAAGCGGTTCAACCTTTAAGTGCCCCCGCTAAGGGTCTGAGAAATAATAAAGTTAACAAATGCATTCTTACGCGAGTGTCTGTCATCCTGAGCAACGCGAAGGATCTCGGTCGAGATTCTTCACTCCGCTACGCTGCGTTCAGAATGACAGGATAAACAATTGGAGAATTTAATTCTTAACAAGCCCTAGGAAGGATTGACCCTTTCGTTGGTCCGATGTTCCATCCGATGAAATTCTTCACAAGCTTGAGATCGCAACCGGCATAGCCCGAACGGTTTAGCAAAACATGGACGCTTTCATCGACGGCCTCTTGCTGGTTTTGCAGTGGAAGGCCTTC
>DAIRFP010000247.1:0-7251 GCA_036794995.1 Thermodesulfobacteriota bacterium
GGCGATGGCAAATCATATTGACGAGTTTTTCAGCAGAATCTATGTCTATGTCTTGACTTTCTTAAGGCCAATGATAAGAGGCGAGGATGAAGAGACCAGGTTTCGATCGTCTTCTGGCTAAGAGGCTTAGTTGCAGGGACAACGCTGTTGACTAAACGGACGAGTAATTCCATCCAGTCAACAACGTCGGTTCTATCTAAGAGCGGCAAGAGTCGGAGATGATCACGCTTACGGCTATGGCTACGTGGCGCCTGTGCTGCGCGCCACCTTGCCGGGATAAGCGCCGGTATGCTCGCCCTTTTCCATCAGCACTTGGCCGTTCACCACGGTCCACTCGATCCCCCGAGCGAGTTGCTTGCGGCGCTTGGCTCCGCCCGGCAAGTCGTGTGCCTCGCCTGGTTCCAGCGGACTGATGGTCGCCGGATCGAAAATCATCAGGTCTGCGGCTAAGCCCGGGCGCACCAGTCCCCGGTCGGAAAATCCGAAGAGCGACGCCGGCACGAAAGTGAGTTTTCGGATCGCGTCCTCCAGCGACATTATTTCTTTCTCCCGGACCCAGTGAGATAACAAATAGGTGGAGTAGCTATAGTCGGTGCGAAAAACCACGTGGGCGCCGCCGTCCGACTGCCCGATGACGGTGTACGGACTGGTGAGCAGAGCCGTCATGGCGGCTTGGTCGCTGTTCACTTCGCGCCGTTCGAATTCGGTTTCCAGGTTTTCTTCCAACGCCAGGTCGAGAAACGCGTCGAGCACATCCTTGTTCTGTTCTCGCGCGATCTCGGCTACGCTCTTGCCCGTAAGATGCTGGTTTTTCGCCAGCGCCGGACGGAACACGAACTGCAAATCCCAGCGGCGCGTGAAATCGCCGGCGCGGTTGGTATCCATCGGCGTCTCGACGGCCTCCCGATGCAGTTTGGCGCGCGTCTCGGGATCACGGAACGCTTGTGTGCGCAGGTCGTGAGGCAGCAACATGACGTTTTTCCAGGTCGCCATGGCATCGAAGTGCTGCGCGGTCCTCAGCGTGTAACGCAGGTCTCCGGGCCGTGGCATGACAAACTGGTAGGCACGATGTCCCTGGCGCATCAAGCTCTCGGCTTCTCCTAGCTGCTTGCGCCATTTTTCCGGCGCCACCGCCTGCTGCGTGATGTTGCCGTAGAAAACCGGCCGCCGGCTCATCTTGGCTAGCTTCGTGCTGATACTGCGGTCACCGCCAAACTGGATCACCCCGCGTCCGACCTCGTCTGCCACGCCCGCGACGGCGAAAATCTCTTCCTCCGAGGCGAGATTGGTCGGCGCCAGCCGGCCATTCCAATCGAAATGGCGCAGATTTCGCTCGAAGGAGATGCCGACGGCGCCGGCCTCCAACCCTTCGCGGACGATCGCCTTCATGGCCAGAACCTCATCATCGGTGGCGTGCCGCTCCTGAGAATCTTCGCCCATCACGTAGCGACGCACCGCCGAGTGGCCGATGAGGGAAGCTACGTTAATGCCCAACCGCTGGTCCAGAGCATCAAGATACTCGGGGATCGTTTCCCAAGACCAGTTCACTCCTGCTTGAATCGCCTCCAGCGGAATCGCCTCCACGTGGGAAAGAACTCCGGCCAACATCTCGCGATCTTCCCGATGGGCGGGGGCCATCGCCAGAGAACAGTTGCCCATGACGACGGTGGTAATCCCGTGATAGCAAGAATAGGTACAGAGCGGATCCCAGGTGACCTGGGCATCGTAATGCGTGTGGTTGTCGATGATTCCCGGAGCGACCACCAAGCCATCGGCGTTCAGCACCTGGCGCGCGTCTCCACTCACTTTTCCGATCTCGACGATACGGCCGCCGCTGACGGCGACATCGCCGTGAAAGCCCGGCAGGCCGGAACCGTCAATAATATTGCCGTTTCTTACGATAAGGTCGTATGGCATTGTTCCTCCTATGCGGCTGGCTGACGGCCCCCGCTGACCGTTTGCGTGCCTGGACCGTGGTATTGAGACGAAATTATTCGATGATTCCCTTGCTGTCAATATGAAACAGCAACGAGCCTGCTGTTTCCATTGATTCGAATCAATATGGAAGTTTAACTCCAAGCGCTAGAGTTGCCTCTCTCAGGCTATGCCGTGAAGGATCTGGAGTCAAATGAACCACTACCGGAATCGTGCACGTTTTGCCATAATCCCGTTTCCATGATAGACAACCGGCTGTCTGGGCGGGTATTATCTATTATTGTATTGGTTTTGAGAATTCAGTAGCGATCCAGCAAAGGAGGATTTTATGGCGAAAGATCAATCTCCCATCAAGATCAAGAAGATCGGGCATGTGGTTTTAAATGTCAGCGACATCGAGCGCAGCAGCAAGTTCTGGACGGAAATCATGGGCTTTAAATTCTCCGATCGCAACGAAATCGGTATGGCGTTTTTCCGCAATGCCACAGACCACCATACGGTTGCGCTGCTCCAGGCCAAGGAGAAAACCGAACTACCCAAACGCGGCCAAGTGGGCTTTGATCATATGGCCCTGGAGGTCGGCAGCGTATCGGAGCTTTTCAAGATTCGCGATTTTCTGCGGTCCAAGGGAGTGGAAATTTTTTACGAGGGCCGCCGCGGTCCGGGGGGTAATCCCGGCGTCGAATTCTACGATCCTGACGGTTATAAGATCGAGATCTACGCTGCCATGGACCAGATCGGCACGGACGGCAAGAGCCGGCCAGCCAACGAGTGGAAACGCGCCACGACTTTGGAAGAAGCGGTCGAGAATCCGCTGCCGGGCACCGAATACAACTGACCCGCTCCCGGTGGCGAAAGCCGGGACAGCTTGCTTGGGCCAGCTAGAAAGCGCTCCTAGCGTCATCGAGTATCCAGTTGGTTGGCCCGCCAAACTCAAAATAACTTGTGTCCCGGGGCGGAGGTTTTTAAATCTCCGCCCCGCCAGCGGCACGTTTACTTAGTTAATTTCGCCCCGCATAATCTTTTCGAGTTCCTTCTGCGTATCATCATAGTTTTTGTTCTGGTTGAGCCACTGGGGTGAGCTGATCACGACTTTGGCGCCTTTGGCCTTAGCCGCATCAAGCTTCTTTTTCTGGTTCGACTCCGGGTAAAGGTGAAAGTCGAGCCCGTCGATGTCCCACATGAGTTTCTGACCCTCGACCGTGTGAAGATAGATCAGGAACAGAGCCGCGGCATTAGGGGCCCGAGAATTCTTTGGCACCCCGCCATAGCGAGTGTGCGAGACGGTGGCGTCCGCCATGATCGCATAACCGATTGGAATGCCCTTCCTCTCTCCTACGTTTACTTCCTGGTCGCCGCAGGCAAAAGCGAGCATCAGAAACTCCCCGCTGGTAAGGCGGTCCGTCTCGCCGCAGCGTATCAGGCCGCCGATGTGCTTGGACAACTTTTTGGCGTAATCGATGATCTTCTCTTTGCCCAGTAGCTCGGGCATAGCAAATTCTCGCAGTCCCGCCGCGTAGGGCGTGGAGGCGATCTTGCCTTTCCACTTGGGATTGAGAAAATCCTCGAGCTTTTGCGGGATGTCGCTGCCCTTGACCAAGTTAGTATTGTACATCGCTCCTACCAGGGTAGAAGCCATCGCAACTCCGATATTGCCGGGCACAATGGGATCAAACCCAGGCTCCGATGCCATCTTGCGCTCAAGCAGGGCGCGCCAGTCCATGGACACCAATGGTTTGGCTTCCATCGCCTGGAGCATCGACTGCGGATTACCGAAATACACGTCGCTGCTGGCCGGCTGGCCCGCCGCCATTTCGCGCGTGATCTTGCCCATCATGCCCTGCATATTGGCCCCTGGCGTAAATGAGGTTTGGATGTTGAGCCCGTACTTCTTGTTCATCGCCGCCACGATTTTTTGCACCCCTGGCCCGCCATCCAGGGTGTCCGCGCCCCACTGAGCTCTGAGGGTCGTCTCTTTTTTCGCCCCGTTGATCAGTTCGGCGAGGGTGGGGGTCTTGCCGCCTTCCGCCGCCGATACTTCCGTCATCCCGATCAAGAAAACCAAACCGCTCGCCAAAAACATCGTCCGCCAAAACCCTATTCTTGTCCCTCGGTAAAGCATCGTTTGATCCTCCTTTTTATTTGAGCTACTGCGCTGAATGCGTCAACCTGTCTGTCAAAAGCCCGTGCAACATTTACGATTCCGGCACCAGTTGGCGGCGCCCAAACCACCAAAAAATCAGGATGAGAGGCGTGAGCACCAGGGTCATAAGCAAGGTCACCGCGGCCGCTTGATTGGTCGCCCCGGAAAACCAATAGCTCCAGATGACCGCCGGCAGAGTGATACTTTCTTGACTGATGAGAAAAACCGCGACGGTCAACTCGCGGTAGACTAGAATGGCCGACCAAATCCAAACCGACATAAGTGTCGGACGCAGCAACGGCACGAGAATCCGCCAGGAGGTCCGGACGGGAGACAGCCCGGCCGTGTAGGCCGCCTCTTCGAGTTCTTTGTGGATCTGCAGCAGAGAGCTGTTCAGAGCTCGGGTGGCAAATGCGATGCGGGAGATCACGTAGACTATGGCGATTAACCACACCGAGCCGTAAAGGGGAATGAATTTGGGCAGCACGAAGAGCGCCAGCAATAGGGCTCCGATGGCCATGATCACTTCCGGCAGAGCGTGCGGAAGGAACGCGCCGAATTCGAGGACGTAACGCAAGCGGCTACGCGAGCGCACGATCAGCCAGGAGATACTGAAGGCCAAGAGCAATGTAACCAACGGTACTGCAACCACCAGCAACACTGTGTTGTAAAGGCCGCGCCAGAATAGGTCCCAGTTTAGATTATAGAAACCGTCCAGTGAAAGTTTACCGAGCATTTCAAAGGACGGCGGCGCGAGATAGGGCGTGAACGCCGCATAGGCAATCAATAAAAGCGGCACGAGTTTGGTGGCCAAAAAGTAAAGCGCGATGAAAGCCCAGGCCGCGATCGACCAGCGCCCCAGGTGAATCAGCGCCGGGCGGTATCCCTTGCCGGTGATGACCTCGTATCGGTGCCCCTGCCGGAGCACTTGGCTATACCACCACGTGAGCAGCACGGCGAAAAGAATCATCACAGTCCCCAGAGCGGCGGTGACGCCGTGCTGCGGCAGACCGCTGTCCGGCGGATTGGCTTTCAAGTAGACATAAGTGCTGAGCATGTAGATTCGATTGCCGAGTCCGATGATGGCGGGCACATCAAAGGTCGCAATGCCAATGGTCAGCATGTAGATGAAAGCTGCCAAAATGGCCGGGAAAGCCAGCGGCAGCGTGATCCGCCGCAAGGTACCGATAAAACTCATGCCGTGAATCTTTGCCGCCTCTTCAAGGGATGGGTTCATGGCGCGAAACATCTGCGCGGTCAGAATAAACGCGAGCGCCGTAAGGTTGAGCCCCTGAACAAACCCCATCCCCACGGGGGTGGCGATATTGATGGGTCCCTGATCCAGCGCAAAGAGATCCATGAGCCAGCGATTCAAAAAGCCTATGCGTACGTGGGCGATGAACGTCCAGCCCATCGCCGTATAGATGCCGGGAATCAAGAGTCCAAGCGTCATGATCGTGTAAACGAGTCCCTTTCCCGGCATGCTGGTCCGCTCTGTCAACCAGGCTATCGGAAGCCCGATGGCAAGGGCGGTTAAGGTCGTCGATAGGGTAAAGATAATCGTGTTCCAGAATACTTTGAGAACAAACGGATCACCGAGAATGTCCGCGTAGTTCTTCAACGTATAGGTCGCGCTCGGGGACCCGACGATCCCGGTTTGAAAACTAATCCACACCAGGACCGCGACCAAAACGACAATCAGGAGCATGGGAAGCAGCGCGAGGGACAGCAACAACGGTGAAGTTCGCAAGCGGATCGCGAGCAAACGAGGCAGTCTAAGGACAGCTTCCATGGAGAACCTTTCCAAGCCAAAAGGCGCAAAGAGAACGCCGCTCTTTATGGCAAAGGGTTGCTATGGCTCTTTTCTCCGCAAGGTCGATTGGAGTTTCTTCCACTTTCCGGTCAGCTACTCAGTTCCGGTTCTGGATAGGCACGGCGCGACCCCCGCTCTCCGAGTCAGGGAAAACCATGATCTCTGACGGATCGACATACAGCTGAAGACGGCCATCGCGACACGCCGGGACCAGGCGACTTTTACCGACGAGCAGTTGGTCTTTGACGGCAATATTGTAAACAAATTGATCGCCGAGAAAGATGCTGGAACTGAGCACCGCGCCAAACGAGTTTTGATCGGAAGGGTTTGGGTGATCGAGAATCTGCAAGCACTCCGGTCTAAAGCCGACGCGGACCTCAGGCCCTAGATGGCCACCCACACAGACTTCGAAACGCCCGATCTTCGTCTCGACCAACCTGGACGCCACCAGCGTACCGGAAAGCCAGTTGACCGAGCCAAAGAAGTCCGCCACCTCCGCGCAGTTTGGATGCCGGTAGAGTTCCATGGGCTCCCCGTATTGCAGCAGCTTGCCAAAACTCATCAGCGCGATTCGATCGGCCATGGCCATCGCTTCAATCTGGTCGTGGGTGACGTACAGCACCGTAGCGCCGAGTTGCTTGGCAAGGTCACGGATCTTGCCGCGGACTTCCTCTCTGAGACGCGCGTCAAGATTGCTGAGCGGCTCGTCCATGAGCAACACTCGCGGATTAATAGCGATGGCACGAGCGAGTGCCACCCGCTGCTGCTGCCCGCCACTCAAGAGCGTGGCCGATCGATCCGCTTGTTCGTCAAGCTGCACCATGCGAAGTGCTTCTCGTACGCGGCCGTCGACTTCATTGCGGGGGATTTTTTGCGCCCCCTCTCTGAGCGGGAGCGCGACATTCTGGAAGACGGTGAGATGGGGCCAAACCGCGTAGGACTGAAAGACCATCCCGAAGTTACGTTCCTGGGGGGGGATCCAGGTGGGAGGATTGTCGGAGAAAACCGGCCGGCCGGCGATCCGAATCTCGCCGGCATCCGGTGTCTCGAGTCCCGCGACGCAGCGGAGCAGGGTAGTCTTGCCGGAACCACTCGCCCCTACGATGACGAAAAAGTCACCTTTGACAACTTCCAGATCTAGGCTTTTCAAAGCCGCTACTTTGCCATCGGTAATTGTGAATTCTTTGCAGAGTTTGTGGATGGAAATCATCACTACGTGCCCCGCTCGTGCCCAAGAAACACGAGAATCCACTCAAACGCCTTAGGTCAAGTCAAATTGCAATCAGCTTTGCATCCATGCAACCCAGGTAAAGATGCAGGCATACCTATCGAGTCACGGTGGCTGTGTCAAACGAATTTA
>DAIRFP010000248.1:0-7233 GCA_036794995.1 Thermodesulfobacteriota bacterium
AGAACAAGTGGCTCCAGGGTTTCATGTTCGAGTTTGGCGCGTGGTTCTGTAACGTCGATCAGCGCGCAACGGCGGACAACGGTTGCGTCCGGTACCGCATCCAGGATAACGGCGACGCGGCCCGGCAGACGCTCTTTGACACCGGCGACGACGCCGTCGGCGAGGGCTTGTCTACCTTTTTTATGCCCGGCATCACCTGGAGCATGGGTCCCTATCGGTTCCGTGCCGTACGCGGTTTCGCGCAAGCTGAAGATGGGAATTTTACCCCTCCCGGCAATACGGCTCAGAAACGAGGTAAGAAGCGAGGGCGTGATTTCCTGATCGGTCATGATCTCTTTGTGTGGAGTCCGAAGGGTTTCTTGACCGGCTCAGCGAATACCGCGGGTTCGATCTACGTGGGAACTCACTTTGAGCGTACCGACGTCTCTTGCGATACGCCGAGATGCGGGGCGATCAACGGCGGTCAGTTCCACCGCGGCACCTACACAATTAGCGAGTGGGATCTGTGGTACTTTCTCGCGCCGCGGATGAGCATCGGCGGTGGTGTGACTTGGTATCATGCCTCAAACCTCACCACTGCCGTGCAGAAGAACCTCGGGATTAACAATAATGGCCGACGGGGGGGTGGTGGAGAATGGCTGGGAGCGAATATAAACTATAGATATCAGTTCTAGGTTCGGTAGTACTAATGCACAGAAGGGGGAGTCAGCAATGACTCCCCCTTCTGTGTTCTGTTGCCTCAAAGGTCGGCTCCAGAAGAGGTGTTGTGGAATTAACCAGACCTCTTGTGTGACCACTCTCAGATTGATTCCTCGCCCTTTACCAAGATCGTGATCTCCAGGCGGCGATCCGAGCTACCGGAACCAGTGCAATATCTTAAGCGCCCCTTGTTCCACAGCGGATCGGTGATGGCTGGCGGCGCCGGTGCCCGCCAAAACGGCAGCTCGATTGGCGAGATACCATTGGTAGCTTTCGACGAACATCTCGTTGTTCGAATAGCGGGGAGACCATCCTAACCTCGTCCGTGCCTTCGTAATGTCAAAATAAAAGGAACGTCCGTACATCGAGGCGTGATAGGCGCTTAACGGTGAGATTCCCAGAGCGCAGGAGAGGTTCATCGCGGCCACCATGGGCCACATCGGCAGAGACTTTACCTTGGATCCCGTACCCGCATAGTTGCAGAGATGCGCCAGCGCCTCGCGCATAGTCCCGAACCGGTCCGTGCCGCAATTGAAGGTGTCGCTGCCCTTCAGCGCGCTTGCCTGAATACAGGCTTCGGCCAGATCGTCGGCATGGACGAATTGGTAAGTGTTTTTGCCGTGATTGAGCACCGGAATATTCTTGCCCTGATGAATCCACTCGAACAGGATCTGAAAAATTCCCAGCCGCCCGTGGCCCATGATGGTACACGGCCGGACGATCGAGACATCCAGACCTTTCCGCTCGGATTCCCGGCAGAGGGATTCTCCCGCAAGCTTCGCTCTGCCGTACTCTTCCACGGGAGCGGGGGAGGCCTCCTCGGTCACAGGATTGGCCTTCGGGATTCCGTAAACAGCGCTGGAAGAGGTATAGATCACCTTCTTCACTGCACCTCTCGCACATGACTCCAGCAGGTTCCTTGTCCCGTCGCGGTTGACACTCCAGAGCAACGTTTTGTTTATAGCGATAGCCACCTGCGCTGCGTTGTGGAAGACGACATCGATTCCCTCGCAGGCTGACAGGACACTATCAGGGTCGCGAATGTCCGCCTGTACCACCTCGGTTCCGGGATAGTTATCCGCAGGGAGATTAATATCGAGGATGCGCACGAAGTAGCCGCGCTCCAAGAGTTTTCGAGTGAGCAGGTCGCCGAAATAACCTGCTCCACCGGTAACTAGAGACTTGATCATTTTAGCCGAGACTAAGCAGATGGTTCCATCGCGTCACGGCTTGAACATCGCGAAATCAAAGGTTGCAGCGAGCAACACCAGGATGGCCAGAAATGCCGCGCCGTAAGTCGAAGGTTCCCGGACAGTGTACTGGATCGGGTCTTGGATCAGTTCACCTCTCCTGCAAATCACCCATAGACGGCTGATATAGTACAACAGGATGGGTTGTAGACCCCAAAGGAAGATCGGCTGCCGATAAAGCAATTGTACGCTCTCACTGTTGATGTAGAGGGCGAGAACCAGAGACGACAAAAATCCGCTGCACATGCCGGCAATACAGACGGCGTCCAGATCTGTTGTCACATACCCCCGTCCAGGCACGGCTTTTCGGTTATCCTGCTGATGCTGAATTAAATCCGCGGCGCGCTTCGAGAAGGCCAGACTGAGAAAAAGAAAAAAAGCGAAGGACAACAGCCACGGTGAGAGAACGATCCCTGTAGCCGCGCTGCCGGCGACGACCCGCAATGTATACAGGAGAGCCAGAGTGAGCACGTCGACCACCAGGAGACGCTTTAAGAAGAGCGAGTACAAGGAAGTCAGCATGAGGTAAGCTATCAGCGAGCTCACGAAAGCGCGGGGAAGCCAGGCGGCTATCACCGCGCTGGCCGAAAGAGATGTAATTGCCAACGGAATACCGGAGCCGATGGACGCCCGACCTGAGGCGAAAGGGCGTTGCTTCTTGGTAGGATGGCGGCGGTCCTCCTCCAGGTCCAGTAAATCGTTCAGAATATAGCCGGCGGAAGCCGCAAATCCGAAGGAGAGAAATGCCAGTGTCGCGTTGCCGGCAACAGATACATCGAAGATTGTGTGCGACGTGATCGCCGAAACAAAGAGCAGCAGGTTCTTTACCCATTGGTAAAAACGCATCGAGCGGAGGGCCTCGCGGAAATGGGTGAGGGACCGTGGAAACACCCGCACCACATTCCCTGCACGGCGGGCCGAACGTTCCACGCGCCTAGAGGTATTCACCAGAATCGCATGCCGGCAGCCGCGCCAGATCGCTAGGTCCGAGCTTGAATTGCCGACATAATCGAATTTTTTGCCGCAGACTTCCACGATGGTTTGGAGCTTTTTTCGCCCCTTTAAATTTCGTTGTCCATCGCTCCCGAGCACCGTATCGAAAAGGCGGAAAGGTTCCACTACGGAACGTGCCTGGTGATAATCGGATGCCGTAGCGAGAACTAGATGTCTGCCGTGGGCCTTCTCATCTCGCAGCCATGCCAACAGTTCCTCATGTGAAGGCAGGACTGAGACGTCGATCTGAACCTGCTGGAAAATTTTGTGCTTCAGATAGGCTCGCCCTCTCAGCAGCCAAAGAGGCATAAGCAGGGCGAGCCATGGCGTCTGCTTGATGAGGCGTAAAGCGGACTCGAGGAGGAGATCGGTGCGCAGCAGCGTTCCATCCAGGTCCACGACTAGAGGAGTAGTCTCCGAGCAAAACTCGGTCCGATTATCGCCCACGGCTTCCACGTTCCAATGTTGAGTCATTTTCAAGAACTACGGGCTGCCATCAAAGGCTCTAGGCGCTTTCGGGCCATTATTGTGTCAGGTAACAGGCCTGGAAAATACCAATATCTTCGAACACCGGCAAGTGGATAACAACGTTTGAGAAGTTTTTCAGGCATCGGATAATCGCAACGGCTACTGGAGTAAGGGGGGGTTGGCCCGGCCATCTGCCCGCACCAGAACGTAGGTCACTCGCCTCAACAGACCCAGCGAGCGGGAGTAGACTGCTGCGCTGACATCCAAGCGCAGGCCTTGGAAGGCCTCCCGCCACCCCGCATCGGTTCGGTTCGAGCGCGGATGATTGAAAAACTCAAAGTTGAACAGACTGTCTATCGCATAGGTGCAGTACTTTTCGAACAAATTTTCATATATCTCTTCGATGACGATGATGCGTCTCCCTACTCTCCTTGCCTCCGTAAGAACAGCGTCGGGATCTCGAACGTGGTGTAATACCGTGATGACCAGGGCCACGTCGAAACTATCGTCGCCGAAGGGAAGTCTCGTGCCGTCGTAGGCAACAGGCACGATCTCGTCGACAAAGCTGAGGTTTTTGAGGTCAACTGGGACGACATCGTAGCCACGTCGGACGAGCTCCTGGCAGAGAATACAATTTCCCGCCCCCACGTCCAGGACACGATCGGCTGGGTCCAGATAGAAGCCGATCTCCGTCAGTTTATCTTGCACGCGCCAGAGGGCCAGGCGGCAAAGAGCCCACCGCAGCGGGCTTACTTTCAAGAATGCTTTGAAGGACATGGCAGCAACTTCTTGAAAACCATTTCACAGGATCTTTACATCTTTATAATATTTTATAACGCCGCACGAAACCCAAATTGGTAAGTTCTTGCTGAAGAGAGTGAGCTCAGACAGGTCGGGAGGCGCCAGATTTTTGGCGGTAGGGTTTGCCTGGCAACGACGTTTACAAGCATGCTAATGTGCTATGCCTCTGCTCAAAAACAGCCGGAAGGGCCGGAATATTTTTTCGCTGCGCAAAAATATTCGAACGGCTCGGCCACAGGATCTGACTGCGACGATGCAGAGCATCAACGATGAGACCTTTGTGATAGACGCGAAGTCCAGGCAAAAGATTAAGTTGGGACGAGCCACGAAAACAGGAGTTGCTCCGGTCTCTTCGGCGATTACATCGGCCCACCCGTTGTCTGTCCCTGGGCTTATCCCTGCGTTAACCGCCATCATTACTTTCATCGTTTTTCTTCCCACCCTGCAAAATGGTTTTGTCAACTGGGATGACGACTCACATCTGCTCGAAAATCCCCATTACCGCGGACTGGGTTGGGAGCAGCTTCGCTGGATGTTTACCACCTGCCTTAATGGTTCTTGCATGCCCTTGAACTGGGTGACTTATGGCTTGGATTATGTTCTCTGGGGCATGAACCCGAGCGGATATCATTTCACCAGTTTGCTTGTTCATACCGCCAACGCCCCGCTATTTTATTTTCTGAGCCTGCGGCTGCTCCGCCTGGCTTTGGGAACTTCTAATATCTTACCCGACTTGCCGATCCGACTTGCAGCAGGTTTCTCTGCGCTTTTCTTTTCTCTCCATCCTTTGCAAGTCGAGGTAGTGGCATGGGCGATCGGCCGGGAAATGGCCATTGCCGGCTTTTTCTTCATTTTAACTCTGCTTTGTTACCTCAAGGCGACTGAGAACGAGTCGGCGGGCTTGTCTCGCCGTAGTAGATGGATGGTTGGGGCGTGGATTCTTTACGCCATGTCTCTTTTGGGTAAGGAGATGGCACTGACGCTCCCTTTCGCCCTTTTGGTTTTGGATATTTATCCCTTGAGACGGCTCGGAGGCGGTCACGGAAGATGGTTCGGACCACAAGTTCGTCAGGTATGGTGGGAGAAGATACCTTTTCTGCTTTTGGCTTTGGCGGCCGGCGTCAGGGCAACTTTAGAAAAGGAGCAAGCGGGAAGCTTATATCCTATAACAGACTACGGTTTTCTGCCAAGATTTGCCCAGGTCCTCTACAGTCTCGCGTTCTATCCTTGGAAGACGCTCGTCCCGCTTGGGCTCTCTCCGCTCTACCCGGTGCAGCCTTTCACCGGATTTTGGAACTTGCCGTTACTAATCAGTGGCGCCTTGGTTTTTTTGCTAACTGCAGTGCTTCTTGTTGTCAGGCACCGTTGGCCTGTCGGTTTGACCGCCTGGGTTTTTTACGGGGTACTCCTAATACCCGTCAGTGGCGTCGTTGCCTTCGGTCCTTATGCGGTTGCCGATCGCTTCAGCTATCTGCCGTGTATGGTTTGGGCAGTATTGGCAGGAGCCGGGTTCCTCTGTTGCTGGAAAGGCTGGGTCAATGGTCGAGGCGGCTTGAAAACGCTAGCTTTGACGCAAAGCCTTGCCGTGCTGCTGTTGGTAGTGCTCGGGAGTTTGACTTGGCAGCAGACCCAGATCTGGCACAATTCCGAGAGACTTTGGAGACATGCTCTGGCCCTTGATGAAAGATCAAGTTTTGCCCATAACAATTTAGGTCTTGCTTTGGCCGAGCGCGGCGAGTTTGCCGAAGCGATCAATCACATCCGGCGAGCCGTAGAGATTGACCCCAAATTCGTGGAGGCCCACACAAATCTTGGAAATTTTCTCGCGCAGCGGGGTTCGCCCGAAGAAGCGATCTCTCACCTGCGACAGGCTCTAGCGATCGATCCGGCGTTTGCCAACGCGCACAATACCTTAGGCAATATCCTGGCTGACAGAGGTGAACCGGATAGGGCGATTGAGCATTTCCGCAAGGTACTGCAAACAAATCCTAAGTCTGCGATAGCTTACTATAACTTAGGCCGGGTCCTTGCCAAGCGAGGAGATTTGGAAGAGGCAATAGAAGTCTATCGTAAGGCCTTGGAGATTAATCCCCTTGATCCCGACGCGCACAATAACTTGGGCCTTCTGCTTGCAAGTCGGGGCAACTTAGACCAAGCGATAGAGCAATTTCGCGAAGCCCTACGAGTCAACCCCAGTTATGCTAAAGCGTACTTCAACCTCGGCAAAATATTCGCGGAGCAAAACCGTCTTGAAGATGCCGTGCGGAATTTTCAGCACGCCCTCCGGATTGAGCCGGCCGTAGTCGAAATCCATGAGAATTTGGCGCGTACCCTTGCCCGTCAGGGCAAGAAGAAAGAAGCTGTTCAGCATTACGAGGAAGCTCTCCGACTTTCAAAGTCACGCTCCAAAGACGGTGGCGTCCGTTGACATTTATCCCATGAAGTTTAGGGATAAGAATGAGGCTGAACATAGATGAGCGCGTTGCCGCAAGGTTTACTTCACCGGTAGAACTGGCAGATTGAATTGCGCTTGATTAGCCGGAAGAGGAATGGCCACACTGGCGGGAAAGCAATATAGGCGGGGCTTTCCAGCACCGCATAGACAGTATCGCCCGGTGGTCCTTTGTCATCGTGGATGGTCACTGTATAGTTTCCCGGCGGAAGACCTAGAATCGTAAACTGGAAACAGAAAAACCTCGGGGTCAATAAGAATGGCCGACCTGGGGGGTGGTGGAAGCTGGACACACGGGAGTATTAAACTACATCAATTCTAGGCCAGCATCCTAGATTGAACTACAACGGGGGGAGTCAGTAATGACTCCCCCTTAATTTTTTGTATAGCAGGAACGGCGCTCGGATTACTCACAAGGTTGCTTTTCGTCGACTAAATTGACGTCATAGCCGCCTTAAATCCAACGTTTATTTTACTCATCTTATTTACCTAGGTCTATATGAGCAGCTCTTTTTCTCGATTCGAAGATATTGTGAGATTCAGCCAATTTTAAGGATTATTTTCCGCTTG
>DAIRFP010000249.1:0-7220 GCA_036794995.1 Thermodesulfobacteriota bacterium
TGAATAACCATACCTTTCTCACCCAGTCGCCAGCTCAAAGCACGGCAACTTGATCCCCGGGTCGTGCGTTTCTTGAAACGACACTTTCACTCGATCGCCGAGCTTGACGTTGTCGATTCCCTTGCCCATCAGGCGGCTTTCCATGATCACGCCTTCGTCTAAAATCACATTGATGTAGCAGATCGGCACATCCTCTTTGAAAGCCGGGTTGCGCGGCACGCGCACCCAGGAGAAGGTATGAACTTCGCCGGTGCCTTTGGCCTCGATCCACTCGATATCGCCGCTGAAGCAATCGACGCAAACGACCCGCGGGAAGAACTGGAGCTTGCCGCAGGCTTTGCACTTCTGCAGCAAGAGCTTGCCGGCGGCGGCGCCTTTCCAGTAAGGCTCGTCGACTTTGTTGATCTTGGGTAGGCTCTTTTTAGGTAGACTCGCTTCCGCCATCACTTTCTCCTTTCGATGACCAATGCCGCCGTGGTGCCGAGATTGCGGCCGTAGTTCAACCAACCGATTCCGCTCACCAGGGCGCGCTCAGCCTTTTTGACTTGATGGCCATCGGCCTCGCCTCGCAGTTGGCGCAGCGCTTCAACGATGTGCAGAAAACCACCGGCCAAACCCGCTTGGCCGACGGAAAGCTCACCGCCGCCCGTATTGACGGGGAAGTCTCCTTTGTAAGTCAAATCGTGAGCCTCGACGAATTTACCGCCCTCACCTTTTTTGCAATAGCCGAAGTCTTCGATCTGAATCATCACGGCGATGGGATAATCGTCGTAGATTTCAAAAAGGTCGATATCCTCGCGCTTGACTTCGCTGAAGATTCGCTCGCCGACGACTTTCATGCCGAAAGTGGTTTTGTCGGGCAGCATGTTGGCGACTTGAAAATGAGACCTTTCGGCGTCGGTGACAAGATAAACGAGTTTGTCGGTGATCTTTTTGGCCTTCTCCTCCGAGGCCAAGATCACACACTCGGCGCCGGAACAAGGCATGACGCAATCAAAGAGACGAATCGGATCCGAAATCATTCGCGAATTGAAATAGTCCTGGTAGCTCATGGGCTCGCGAAACAACGCCTGTGGATTATTCAGCGCGTTTTCCCGCTGCGCCATGGCGATTTTGCCGATCTGCTCCAAGGTCGTGCCGTACTGCGCCATGTGCAGGCGTTGGATCAAGGCCATGAGAGTGTTTGGGCCGCCGTAGCCGTAGACGTCGACGTAATTCGCGCGCTGATATTCCAACAGCCGTTGCTGCGGAGTACTTCTGTCAAAGGAGTTGGCGCCCACCAGGACGATGACATCCACGTGGCCGGCTTCGATGGCATCCGCCGCCCGCCGCACGCTCATCACGCCGCCGGCGCCGCCGTAATCCCCGTTCAACACCCAATCCACTTCCAAACCGAGTTGCTCCGCCACGTGGGGCGAGTAATCGGGACTCACTTGTGTTGTGATCGAAAGCCCCTGAATCTCCTTCTTGTGGAGAGCCGTTTGCTTCAGGGCATTGCGAATGGCCTCGGCGTAGTACCACAAAACCGGCGCCTCGGACTTTCGCGAATATTCCGTCGATCCGTAACCCACGAAACAAACCTTCTTCCGTCGCATGCATTCTCCTTTCAGTCGAAAACGTTTCGAGTTTCGGGTTTAGAGTTTCGAGTTGAAATCCAAAAACCAAGGCCTTAGAAACTAACCGCCATATCTACGGCACTCGTTCTCAAACTCGAAACCCGTAACACGGAACCCGAAACAGAGCGATTAATCGCTCTGCAGGAATCGCTCCCCGATCGTTCGATCGATCTCGCCCTCGCGCCCATAGAGCAACCGCATCATGCGCGCCTCGCGGTAGAATCCTTCGAACGGAAATTCTTTGCAGACACCGTAGCCGCCATGAATCTGGATCGCCGTGTCGGCGGCTTCGAAGGCCATTTTCGCTGCCCGCTTCTTCGCTAAGGCCGCGGCTTGGAAATAAGGCAGTTCCTGATCTGCCCGCCAAGCAGCCTCCAAGGTAAGCCACGTGCAGGTGCGCAAATCGATGGAAAGGTCCGCCAGCATCCATTGAATCGCCTGGCGTTGAGCCAGCGGCCTGCCGAAGGTAACGCGGTTGCGAGCGTGGTCAATAGAGTTGGCGAGGCAGCGCATCCCGATTCCCAGAGACCGCGCCGCGATGCGCAACTGCTCCGCGGCGATGATCGCCGCGACCTCGTACTCGTATCCCACCAACTGTTCACTCCCCACCTTACAGTCACGCAGGGTCATCCTAGCCACGGTGGCATCCGCGGTCAGGTCGACTTCGGCCTCGACTGCGACGCCTTGCGTATTGCCATCGAGTAAAAACAGGCCCATCCGTTCCGTGCCTTCCTCCTGCGCCGGAAAAAGGTAGAGGCCGTCGGCTGGATTCATGACATCGATGCTGGTGTTGCTGAGCACGTAACCGCCGGCAATCTCACGAAAGCGAGTCTTAATACTTTTGAGGCTTCCCGTCCTGTGAACCTCATCGAAGGCAAACACAAGAGCGCGGCGACCATCGAGGATGTCGGCTAAATGTTTGTTATCCGCCATCAAGGCGGGAATCGGCGGCGGTTCGAATGGCAAGATCGTTCGGCCGAACTCGCGGTATATCAGCAACCGCGCCATTAAGCTCAGCGCCGACCCGTCTCTCGCTTCAGGCAACTCCAGCGCCCAGAGCCCAAGCTGCTTCGCTAAGCGCGTGAGCGTTGCTTGAATCTCGTCATCGAGCTCGCGGCGCGGCGGATCGCCGGGCGTTAGGAAGAGTTCAGTTTGCTTGAGATAAGCGCCTTCCCGCGCCAGCAACTCCCGCTGCACGAACTGCGCGGCGGTGTTGCTGATCAGCTTTTGCTCTTCGGTTAGTTTAAAATCCATAAAACCAGACCGAGAAACCGCAAAGAACGCATAGACCGCAAAGTTTAATTCTTTGTACTATTATCCTTGAAAGTTTTCGTGGCTCGCGCAAATTTTCCACCGCACGCGAAGCTGGGCGACCAGCCCGTCGCCCCCTACATTTTTTGCGACCTTTGCGTTCTTTGCGGTAATTCTTTCTCCCCAGCCTCTAGATCAACTCCAGCAACTCGACGCCTTCGCGAAACAGCGCGCGCTGGATAATATGGCGCTGGATTTCCGACGGTCCTTCGACAATCCGTCGAGAACGGGCGTGGCGGAAAGCCCGCGCGACGGCGTGCTCTTTGCGCAGCACGGCAGGTCCACCGACTTCCAATGCAAAATCGATGATTTTGTGCACCAGCTCGGTGCCAAACAGTTTGACGTTGGCGGCTTCGGAGCGGACGTCCATTTTTTGATCGGCTTTCCAGGCGCCGTAATAGGTCAGGGTTCGCAGAGCGGCCAGCTCGGCCAAGAAATGGCCGAGCGGCACCGTGAATTTTTCGGCCTCCTTGGAATCGTGGCGCAACCACACCGCTACCTGCCGTAACACCCGCTGAGCCATGCCATGGGAGCGAATCCCCACCTGAAATCTCCTCGCACCCAACCATGCCTGGTTGAGCTCCCAACCGTTGCCCACTTCGCCCAATACCTGTGCCTTGGAAACACGGCAATCCTCGAAGACCAGCTCACAGGGCTCGGTACCCGCGATGGTCGCGATGCTGCGCGTTACGCGATATCCGGGGGTTCCCGTATCGATCAAAAAGCACGTCACCCCCTCGCGACCTTTGGTACCGGGCAAGCGCGCGAAGAGTTGCACGAAGTCCGCGACATCGGCAAAGGT
The DNA here is from genome assembly GCA_036794995.1 of Thermodesulfobacteriota bacterium. Lineage (GTDB taxonomy): Bacteria > Desulfobacterota > Binatia > UBA9968 > UBA9968 > DAIRFP01. Next base: position 3,730 of record DAIRFP010000249.1, read on the forward strand.
TGGAAACATCTTGGTTCCGTTGATGACGAAGCCGTCGCCGTCAGGCGTCGCGGTGGTCTGGAGCATCGAGGGGTCGGCGCCGGAGGCAGGCTCGCTCAAACCGAATGCCGAAGTTTTTTCACCACGAATGCAGGGCAGCAAGAAGCGTTCGATCTGCTCGCCGCGACAACTGTAAAGAATATTCGAAACGTGATTGCCGAGCTCAAATGGGATGGACGTTTTCTCCAGCTCCTCGGTTACGGCGATCATGGCGACATTGCTGACATCGAGTCCGCCATATTCTTTGGGAACGTCGAGATACCAAAGGCCGGCAGCTTCCGCCTTCGTTGCCAAATCTTCCATGATCTCGATGTAGCGAAGAATTTGCGGATCGCGGCTTAACTTCGCGCGGCTCTTCCACCGGCTGCCTTCAAAGATATCCGGAGCATTCGCGAACTCGGGCTCTAAAGGCATCAGTTGGTCGCGAACGAACGCCTCGACTTTTCTGCGCAGGCCTTCTTCAGTGCTCGAAAGACGAAAATCCATAAAATGTAATCCGGCTTTTGCTTCCCCTTATCACACCTCGATCCGACAAAAAAAGGTTTGTATAACCATTGACCTGCCATTCTCCACTGTGGTATCGGTGCTGCGGAAAAATGGAGACGTATAGATGAAGAGGATTAGGGGTTGGGTGAGCCATGCCTTTAACGAAATACGGCTTGAGGAGGTCCCCTACCCTCAGCTCAAGCCCGATTGGGCCATTGTGAAAACCAAAGTGGTGCAACCCTCGGTTACCGAGGTGCAGCTTTTCTATGGCGAGCGCTCCAATAGTTACGACAAAGTCAAAAAGGCGCTAACCAGGGGTCCGCAGCAACTCTTTGGTCACGAATTTTGCGCCGAAATCGTCGAAATCGATGAACAGAACTCCGATGGCTTGCGGGTCGGCGATCGCGTGGGCGCCACCCACACGCACATTGGAACCATCGGGCGTGATTTCCCCGGCTGTTTCTCGGAATATGCCGCTATACCGCTCGACGCCCTGGCCAAGATGCCTGACGGCGTTACAGACTGGGAAGTGGCCGCGATTCAACCGCTGACCAGCTGCATCTTCGACGTAACTGCCCTCGGCGTCACCTTGGGCGACACGGTCTTGGTCCTTGGCCAGGGGGTTATGGGGCTGAACTGCACCCAGGTCGCCAAGGCGGCCGGCGCCGACACGGTGATCGGCGTCGACCGGCGCGATGATATTCTAGAGTTGGCCCACAGACTTGGGGCCGATATCACCATTAACGCAGCCAAGGAAAATGTCGTCGAACGGGTAATGGAAGTCAGCGGCGGGAAAGGCGTGCCGTTCGTGATCGAAGCCGCCAGCGGCAGTCCGAAGATGGGACTTTCGGGCGGTTCCACGGTTACGGACGCGGTTGCCTGCGTGGCACCCGGCGGCAAGGTCATGAGTATTCCGCATTTCCATGAACCGGTGACCCTCGACTTCAATTATCTCAGGGCCAAAAAGGTCACCTATATGTTCCCGCCGGAGCTGGCGACGCCGAAGCAGATGGTTCTCGCCGCGCGCTTGATCGCGCAGAAAAGAATCAACATCGATCCGATGATCACTCACAAGCTCGAAGGTATTGAAAAGATAGCGGAGTCGTTGGAGATTACGGCTAATAAAGCAAAGTATGGCGCTCTCAATCCGGCGCAAGTGCGGTTTGCAAGGTGAGATGGGAATAATCGAGTAATGGAGTGTTGGCGTGATGCATAAGAATACAAATGACTGTCCACTTTAGAGTTTTCCAATACTCCATCACTCCATGGATCTGAACCCTAGTTTCTTATTTTAAGGAGGAATTTTTCATGGAAAGCCCCAATCTAGCAAATGTAAAGATTATCGATGCCGATGGCCACGTGCGCGACCGCGACGCCGACATTCGGAAATTCATGGCGGAGCCCTACTGCCGGCGCCAGGGCTCACTGCTACCTAACGACGTCTGGGATTCCAGCATGTATGGCAAGCTCGGACTGAACATTACCGACGTTCCCAGCCGGCTGCGTGACATGGACAAGGAGCAGATCGACATCTCGGTGCTGTTTCCCACCGGCGGGTTCGGCGTGACCCAGCTGCCGGAAAGAGATTACGCGGCCGCGTTTTGCCGTGGCTACAACGATTGGGTCGCCAGCATCTGCGCCGAAAGCCCGCGCCTCAAAGCCGTCGGGCTGGTGCCTTTTCAGGATGTCGATGCCGCCGCAAAGGAAGCCAATCGCGCCATCTCCAAGCTCGGCCTCGTCGGCATCACCGTGGGCTCCTATGGCATGAAAGAGCATCTCGGACAGCCCATGTACTGGCCCATCTATGAAGAGCTGCAGAAACTCAATGCGCCGCTGTTGATCCACAATTCGCGCCAAGGGCCGGCCGGCGAGATCCGCTTCGACACTTTCTTGTTCCGTCACACCATTGGACGGCCATTTGAAACTCTGCTAGATTGCGCTGCGCTCATGTATGGCGGCGTGCCGGAAAAGTTTCCCAACCTCCGCATTGCATTCTTGGAATGCGGTTGCGGTTGGGTACCCTACTGGATGGACCGCATGGATGAGGAATGGGAAAAGCGACAGTCGGAAGCGCCCCTGCTCACAAAGAAACCGAGCGAATATATGATCAGCGGCCGCTGGTTCTACGCCACCGAACCGGAAGAAAGCACCTTGCCCTACGTGATGGACCGGATCGGCGAAGAGACCGTCTTGTTCGCGTCGGACTATCCTCACTGGGACGGCAGCTTCCCTTATATGAGCTCGACACTGAAGGGACGCAAAGATATCACCGACAGCCAAAAGGATAAGATCATGCGCACTAACGCCATCAGGCTCTACGGATGGGCAAATTGAGGAGGGATCAAACCTTGAAGGTAAGACCTCAAGCTATTTTTAGCTTTCTCCTGCTCATCTTTTTCATCGTTTTCGTCTATCACGCCCAAGATTGGCGGCTCCAGGCCCGACTCTACCCCTGGGCTATCGGCATCCCCATGATCATCCTCGCCCTCGTTCAGTTGATCCTCGACCTGAAGGGGGTGGAAAGTAAACCACCCGACGATGCCACCCCCATGGACTATCGATTCACCCAGACGGTGGCGCCTGAAGTCGCCAAACGCCGCGCGATCATCATGTTTGGCTGGCTGTTTGGCTTCTTCTTCTCGATCTGGCTGCTGGGTTTCTCCATCACGATCCCCCTGATGGTTTTTTCCTATCTCAAGATATATTCCAAGGAGGATTGGAAGATATCGATTATCTTGACGGCGGTGGCCTGGCTGTTCTTCTATTTCCTATTTGTCAGGTTGCTCACCTTGCCCTTTCCTGATGGAAAAATCTTTACGTGGTTGGGGTACTAAAGCGATTTTAGCACCGGTCGCTATAACCGAACAATCGGGAATGATGAGCGCAAAAACAAGGCGCGGTACCCCCAGGGTCAGGGTCTCGTCAAAGGCGTGTTGAGCAGCTGAAAATCCCTCTAAATCTCCCTT
>DAIRFP010000039.1:0-30832 GCA_036794995.1 Thermodesulfobacteriota bacterium
ACGGGTTGGAACGAAAGAACCGTACCGTCCCGCTTGCCAAACCGGTAACAAATATTGTTACCCAAAAATACTGCGGTTGAAGCAGGAGACGAACCCGGGCTTATTGCGCTGGCGAGGGCATTGATCCCTATATCCGCAGCGTAGAAGGCTCGGGTGCCTGATTGGTAGTTGCCTGTGATCTTGGTGTTGATACCGCTGAACAGTAGACCGGCACCCACAACGGAAAGTAAGATCGCCATTACCATCAGGACCACGACTAGTGTGATCCCGTCGCTGTCTCGCAGTTTCGATTTCATCTTCCAACTACATTTTTCCAGCGCTCTGGGCACGATCTGATCATTAAGATGGTAATCCGTGGTTCCGAAGATCCGCGCTGGAAGACATCGTAACGGTGGATTGACCGCCGAATTGCACGTCCGGGCTGGCCGCCTGAACGCTCACGGAAATCATGATCTTTTGAACGGCGCTTAGGTTGGCTGATAGATTCCCGCTACAACCCGAAGGATTCCCCGTTGAGAAGCAGAAGGGCGCGGGTGCTGTAGACGATGTTTGCTGAGGATAGAAGGTGAATTGAATAGCGGCAGCGTTTCCGTTGGTGAGAGCCGCGCCGTTTCGTAGAATATTCCTGTTGACGCTGTCGTAGGTAAACGCGACATCTTCTTCACAAGTGCCATCGCCATTGGTATCGTAGACCAGTCTAAAACTATCCGCCGTCGGTGTCGCCACGATACCGCCGCTATTCGCCACGTTCGTACAGACGGTTCCCGTAGGAAAGTACCCCGTATTCCTGATCTCACGCACCATGGTGTCCAACACTGCGAGCGCATACTCATGGGCTTCCATCCGGCTTTCTTGTCCCTTGATCGTATGGGTCTGTGAGCGGAAGAGTCCATAAATCGATGCCATTACCCCCAAGGACAATCCTGCGGCTACCAGCAGCTCTGGGAGGCTAAATCCGTTCTGATCTTTAAACCTCATTGCCTTGCTCCTTGAAGCTTACAGTTTCCGTATCTCATCATTCCCGGTTACTGAGGGACCGCTGCCGTAAACGTCATGCTTTGACCGGCATGATCGGTCCAATCTATCCGCACGTCGACCCTGTTCACACCGGTGACCGGTGAGTTCTTCGTAATTTGCCAGCTTCGACTGAACGTTGTACCGGACGCGGCGGCACTGTCCGAGCAACCGGTAGTGCTATAAGAAGGACAGTCTAGGCTTGAAAACGCCGTGGTTGTCATCGCTCTGAGCTCTTCCAGCCTCGCTTGCGCGAGGTTAACCGCGCTCGCTCTCAGATGACTGGTTTGATTAGTCCGAACTACCGAGACTGTACCGATGGCCAGTCCCAAAACAGCCAACGAGAAAATAGTTATCGCAATCAAGATTTCGACTAGTGTGAAACCATCATCTTTGTTGATCTTCACTTTTCTAACTCAAATCCGTGAAGGACTACGAACAGATTGTGTCTTGAATATTGACACGACCGACAGTCCTGACACAGACCCATTTGTTTGAGGACCCATTGCTGAGCCTGATCGTCGTCGCAGCGGCTACGGTTCCCCGGGGCTGAAATTGCGGAGTCGCGGTCGCCGTAATCGTGATTCCTTGTGGCACCACGATGTTTCCACTTTCATTGGTACACGAACCGCTGCATTTCTGGAGGACGTACGTCGTTGATGAAAACGTGATTTGATATGGGAGATTCTGCGCAATGGCTTTCATCCGTATTTGTTGGAGGTCTGTCGCGATTTGACGAGCCGCATCGTTGAGCCGCAGACCGGGGAGGGTGGACATGAAATTGGGTATGGCAACAGCCATCAGTATCGCCGCTACCCCGAGCATCGCCATAAGCTCGATTAACGTGAAGCCTTTGGGTTGACCAAACCAAACACGCGAGAACTGCATAGAAGGTACCATCCAACGGAACTTGGAGCTAAAAACATGCCAGCTTTACGCCGCCGACTTTGAATCAAGTCAACCGTGGATTGACAAGGAACTTCTGTGCAGTCCTGAGGCCAATTAAAGACACCAGTCGCGGCCGGTGCTTCGTAACGCGACGGGAGAGTCTACCGAGAATTGAACAAGGGAGATGACGCTTCGGTCAGTTGCAGTAGAACTGAATCAGATCCTGGCGAAACAAAAGATATAGGAGCGCTCCCAGGCAGAGAAAAGGGGCAAAGGGCAGGGCGAATCTTTTTCCGACTCCTTTGCTTATCATGAATCCGAGCCCAATAATGGATCCGGCAAGCGACGCAAAAAAAATGGTAAACGGAATCGACATCCAACCGAGGAAAGCGCCGATCATGGCCAAAAGCTTAATATCGCCGCCGCCCATCCCCTCGACGCCAGTGAAAGCTTCGTAAGCCCATGCCATGGCCAATAGAAATCCACCTCCGACCAGCACCCCGACCAATGCACTAAGCGGCGATGGAATAAGTTCAAACGGATCATTGATCACATAGCGGCCCAGAATCGAAAATAACAATCCCGCAACAATGCCAGGCAAGCTGATCACATCGGGCACAATCCTAACGTCCAGGTCGATAAATGAAATCACGACCAATGCCGCCACAAAGACAAAACTGACCAGAAACGCCAGACTTAAGCCGAACTGATAATATAGCGAGACTGCCAGAGATGCCGTCAACAATTCGACGAAGAAGTAACGCAGCGAAATTCGCTCGCCGCAGGAACGACACCGACCCCAAAGAATGACATAACTTATAAAGGGAATATTATCGTAGAAACGTATCGCGGTCGTGCATTTCGGACAGTGTGAGGGAGGATCAACAATCGATTCCCCCTTTGGGATTCGGACAATGCAGACGTTTAAGAAACTACCGACGATAGCCCCGAAGATAAAAATAACTATAGAAAGCGCGAACGATAAATTCGGACTCATAGGACTGCGCGGTTAGCAAATTCAGAACAATTCCCCTTATTATAGTTCTTTTGTGATATAATTAAACCTTCATCGCGTATGAAATGGCTTCGTGCATCTCATGATTTTTTATCGTCGTCACCTTCGCAGGCATTGACAGACATAATCTACACCCCGGATAACATCCGCCGACAAGGCCGGCACGTTTGGGGAACAATCTTTAGTGAATTCTTAAATAGTCGAGAACTCATCTGGCGTCTTATATTGCGAGACATAGCAGCGCGATATCGTCAATCGATGTTGGGCTACTTGTGGGCAGTTTTCCCGTCGATTGTTACAGTTATTGTTTTTGCAGTCCTCACGCAGTCGCATACGATTCATATAGCCGAAACTCCTCTGCCTTATGTTGCTTACGCCCTTTGGAATATCAGCGTTTGGCAACTTTTCGCTGGTTGCCTAACCGGCTGTACAAATAGTTTAGCAAGCGCAGGCTCTTTGGTGAGCAAGGCAAACTTTCCAAAGGAGGCATTGGTGATGGCGGCCGTAGGACACCCTCTCTTGGATTTCATGATTCGGCTCGTACTCGTAACCTTCGTCTTTGTCTGGTACGGGGTTCCGTTTAAGGCACAGATGAGTTTTGTGCCATTGATATTGCTTCCTGCCATCTTGCTAGCGGTAGGCTTGAGCTTCGTTCTATCGATCATCAATCTCCTCTTACGAGATATCGGCAATATACTGGGCATAGCGCTTACCTTTGCGATGTTCCTGGCCCCTGTTTTTTATCCACCACCTACCACATGGCCATCAAGCCTAATCAACATCCTAAATCCCTTGAGCCCTTTTCTCATAGCAAGCCAAGACATGATTGCGCACGGATCCTTGTCGCAGCCGCAGGCCTTTTTATTTTCCGGCCTGTTTTCCGTTTTTGTGTTTCTCGTCGCCTGGCGTCTTTTTCGTCTAACCATATATCGCGTTGCTCCATACGCCTAAGACTTTTGTTATGCCAAAAGACGTGCTCATCAGCGTCGAGCATGTGAGCAAAAAATACTGTCGCTCACTTAGGCATTCTATGCTTTACGGAGTCTACGACGTTGCTCGCGACATGTTGGGCTTGGACGGGCATAATGACCAGTTACGCGAAACAGAATTTTGGGCTATTGATGACGTCTCGTTCGAATTGCAGCGCGGGGAGTGTCTTGGGATTATCGGTCCCAACGGCGCAGGGAAAAGCACGTTATTGAAGATGCTTAACGGCATCCTACTCCCTGATAAAGGCAAAATCACCATTCGCGGACGAGTCGGCGCGCTGATTGAGCTGGGCGCCGGTTTCCATCCAATGCTCACGGGACGAGAGAATGTCTATATTAATGGCGCTATTCTCGGCGTGAGACATAAAATGATCGCTCGAAAATTCGACGAGATCGTCGCTTTTGCCGAGTTAGAGGATTTCATTGATTCGCCAATCAAGTTTTATTCCAGCGGGATGTATGCTCGATTGGGGTTTGCTGTATCGGCCCACCTCAACCCAGACGTTCTCCTAATCGACGAAGTCCTGGCAGTAGGCGATGTGGCCTTTCGCTTAAAGTGTTTTAATCACGTCCGTTCACTCGTTCAAAGTGGGTCAGCGATCATTCTTGTAACACATAGCCAAAACGACATTGCGCGGGTGTGTAGTCGGGGCATCGTTCTCCACCATGGAAAGCCGTTACCCGCCGAGGGTTTAGCACAGGCAGTTCGCCAGTATCACGAACTCCTGCAAACAGCAACTAGGGAGACGAGAGATCAGCGCGACACGCCAGTGAGAGTAACCGCTGTTAGAACTCTGGATAGCCAGGGAATGGCCTCGAGACAGTTCAGATCGGGTGAACACGTGCTTGTCGACATCCACTATGAAAGTAGAATCTCCGTCGACGACTGTGTTTTTGTCATCAAGCTCGCTTCCCACGACTTGGGAGAATTCGTGTCCTTTACCAATCGGGTATCAGGTCAGACCATTCCAATCTCGGTTGGGAGTGGAAGTATTATTGTAAGACTACGCAATGTACCTTTGCTAGGTGGAAACTACATTGTCCAAGTCCATATGTACGACGCGGGAACAAAAACCTTTTGGGATCAAGCCGTTCCGGCCTGTACTTTTGACATCATCGAGCCGGACCCAGAGATTTGGAAGGAGTTTCACACATTGCGTATTGAACACGATTGGTTGATCAATCCACGGTTCAGTAGCTGAGTGTTCACGAAAGAATGACGCTAGATCATGCAACAGCCGCGTGGTTAATCGAAAATCAAGACCACCGTATGGACGCGCTTGATACCGGAGGTAGTTTCTGTCGCAACCGACAAGCCTTTCACTGTGCCCGATATGAATTCGCACTCCATCATGTGCACAACCTAGCGGTTGCTGATATCGCTTGCGGCTTAGGTTACGGATGCCGCATCCTAAAGGAAGGCGGTGCGAAAGCTGTCCTGGGAATCGATTCTTGTCAAGAAGCAATTGAGTATGCGCGATTGAATCATCAGCCAAAGGAAGTAACCTACGCTGTCGCCGATGCAACCGAAACAAATTTAGCAAGTGCTTCGGTCGACATTATCACGTCTTTCGAAACCATCGAGCATATCCAAAACACAGCTGACTTGCTGACAGAGTTTAAGCGGATCTTGACCTTTCAAGGCAAGCTTATCGTGTCATCACCCAACGATTGGGGACTCACGAAGCACCACTGCCATACTTGGACCCCTTTTGAATTCATGGCTGAAATCGCAGTTTTCTTTGAACTGGAATCCGTATGGGAACAAAACCCAGCACCTACAAGCGATCACAATTCTCGGAGATCTGCTGGAATACGCCCTTGGAGCAAAAACACGGAACACGAAGCAGAGTGCCTCATTGTGGTAGCACGGAAAATTTGACCCAAGTGAGAAACAGGACCAGTCTGGATCAAAATCAAGTAACCATCTTGGATCAAAAGGGTAAGAACGATCCACTCTACAGTAGTTGGGCGTCCCTTCTGAGATTACCTCTCGTTTTCATTGAAGATTACGATCCGAATTGGACGCCAACAACAGCATCTGGTCTGTTGGTCACCGCCCAACATTACAAGGAGCCGGAAGTGAGCATCTTGCGACGGGCTTACGAGAATGGAGTTCCGACTTTGATCCTTGCCGATGGAATTCTTGAATACCGGAACACATGGATGCACCCGGACGTTGTTCCGGGATCCATCTTTCAACCGGTCGTCGGACACAAAATTGCCTGCCTTGGACGCTCTCAGGCCCGCGTCCTCGAATCTTGGGGCAACATTGAAAAATGTGAGATTGTCGGCGCTCCTCGTTTCGATCATCTCACTGTCCATCGCCCCCGGCAGCGTCAGGCAGATGAGGCATTCCGCTTTCTAGTCACGACAGCTAGGACACCTGGGTTTACCCCTCAGCAAATAACCCTAGTGAAGCGATCCTTGCAAGATCTCAAGTTTTGGGCCTCGCAACACCAACACTTAGGCGGTATCCGGATCGAACTAGTGTGGAGATTAACTCAGGATTTGGATAGGCAAATCGGAGTTACAAACCAACTGACTCAGCTTTCCGGTCAGGAACTAACCGAAATCTTAAATAGTGTAGATGCGGTGATCACGACCCCATCCACAACAATGTTGGAAGCCATGCTCAACGCGTTGCCAGTGGCCCTACTCGACTACAACAACTGTCCGCACTATGTCCCCGCCGCGTGGACCATCGCCGCGCCGCGTCATTTAGATCAGGTGTTGCCAGAGTTGATTAATCCTCCTCCCGCAAAGATGTTGTATCAAGATACCGTTCTGCACGATGCGTTGGAATGCCGCAGCCCTGCGGCACCGCGGATGGTCCAATTGATCGAAGAAATGATTCGTATCGCGCACGATTGCCGAATAAGGAATGAACCTGTTGTCTTCCCGCCGCGCATCCTGACCGATCACCAACAAGGTTATCACTTGCCGGAGGAACGCTTCGATTTGCGGGCGCTTTATCCAGAACATCCGGTCTTTGGCGATATGGACCGCGCCACGCTTCAGGTTCAAATCGAGCAGCTCAAGAATGAACAGAAGAGGCTCCGCGGTATTATTAGGGCTGACAACATTCTAAAAGAGATTCTTAAATCCTTTCCTGGACCGCGGAAGCTCTTGAGATTGTGGCGCGAATCACGCCAGAAACCAGTCCACGAGCAAAGTTAGATGTCAGAGGTAGTTGACGCGTTCTTAAAACCATTCGCAAAACATCTGATTATCCATCAATGAATGATAGCCCAAGTGTCAGTGTAGTCATACCCTGTTTTAACGATGGGCGTTTTTTGACCGAAGCGCTTAAAAGCGTTGTGTCCCAAACGCTTCAACCCGTCGAAACCCTTGTCATCAATGACGGCTCGACCGATCCCAAGACAATAAAGCTTCTACAGAAACTTGACACGATTCGCGTAAGAGTGATCCATCAGGAAAATCGGGGTCTCGGTGGGGCGCGTAACACAGGCATCCGCAATGCGACGGGTAAGTACACTTACTTTTGCGATGCCGACAACGTCTTGTATCCCGAATGTTTGGCGACACTTGCCCATTTGATGGAAGCACAAGAGGATGCCGTCGCTGCGACTTCCCGAATCCGAATCTTGGGAGGACCCATGCGCGGTACGGTGTGGTGCGAACCGTATAATCCGTACCTTCTGTTAGTCAGCAATCAGTGGGATGCAGGGATAATGCTACGTCGGGAAGCGGCTCTCCGACATGACCTCCGCTATGATGATTCAATGCGCTGCCACGGTTATGAAGATTGGGACCTGAATATCCGTTTGGGCAAAACTGGCAGGCCCGTTTTGTTTCACCCTGAGCCCTTATACCAATATCGCGTGCGTTCGGGATCACTGCTTACGAAGTCTCGCAAACAATACTTTGAAATCCTAAGTTACCTCAGGGAAAAGCATAAAGAGTGCTACGAACCAGAAACGCTATTGTCACTAAAACGCTCTTGCGCGCCCGCTCTATCGATTCAGTGTTTGCCTGAGGAAAAGCATGGTTTGCAGGAATTTCTGGGCAGACAGACCTTTCAAGACTGGGTTCTCGATATCGTTCCGGATAGCACGGGGCCGGAACATACCCGCTACCGCTTTTTTCATTCAGGATTCAGCGCGCTGCAGCGACTTCCGGATGAAACCTTGGAATGCGCGATAATGGCATTAGAATCTAACCGGAAGCTTCCCCACTGTGTGATCGGGGTGAAAGAGGGTCATCCTTGTTTGATAGGTAGTCATGACAAGATGACTTCCTCAAAAAACGCGTGTTATCCCATCGCCTTGATCTTAAGGACATCTGTTCCGCCAGGAGAATCCAATGTGGAATGGCTTCTCGGCCACTGCGACAAATTCGTAGAGTTTCCGGATCAACAACCTGGATCCAAGTCCGGTTGGCATCCGAGTCTTTTACGATTCAAAGAGGAAGCGGTGACACGCGAGTGGGATATTGTTGTTTTCCGAAAAGAGCTAAGTACATGGGGTAAGAAGCACTTTGGAGATGATTTCCATAAGAGATGTGTGCGCGTATACGATCAACTTTATGGGACACTCATTTCTGAGACGGGCTCCCTGCTACGGGGAAGAGTGAGGAGTTTCCTTGGCAGGGACATGGAACTTCCTATTTCAAGGATGGTTTACGGCCTCTTTCTAATGAGACCACCCTCCGAGCAAGATATCGTCTCATGGAAAATTAGAAATTCCCCGCCACGAGAGACCCCGCCGCTTTTTATTCAACCTAAAGACACCACAAGAGTAAACCTTCTCATTTGTACAGCGTGGCTCAACGAGGGAGGAGTGGAACAAGGTATTCTCGACTTATGCAGAGGTCTCGATCAATCGCGTTTTAAGATTATCATAGCGACCACCCTTCCATCTTCACACTCTTGGGATCAGTTGGCACGCGAAGCGGGTGCCTCTGTCTATCACCTCGCAAACGTCCTATCGCCAAACGCGGAAGCTCATGGCCTCGTACACCTTGTTCTGAATCACCATATCGATTGTCTATATATCATCCACTCTAGAATAGCCTACGAAAATTTGAAACTGCTCAAGCAGATTGTTCCTGGGCTTTCCATCGTCGACCGCAATGAAGTCATCGATCCAGGAGGGGGTTTCCCGCTGATCTCTGCCGCGGCAGGGCGGAGCTACATGAATCTTCGGACGGTGGGTCATAAAAAATTAGCCCAGCATATGTATGAGAATTACGGGCTGCCTCCAGGGTCTTTGCGGGTCATCTACGCGGGGACAGACACTAAACGCATTGACCAAGCCCAGGCACAAAGGCGCAGATCTTTGCACGCAATGTGCAATCTCCGTTCTGAAACGCCGATCGTAGCCTTCGTGGGTAGATTCACTCCCCAAAAACGGCCCGCGGTTTTTGTGCGCACCGTCGCAAATATTCTTAGAATCCAACCCGAATGCGATGCTCAATTTGCAATGATCGGTGACGGTGAACTCAGACCAGAAGTGGAGACTATGATCTCGAAACTCCGGCTGAACGGGCGTGTTCATTTGCTGGGTGTGCACTCGAATGCGCTAGAACTTCTCGCCGACGCTACCCTGCTCTTGATGCCCTCGGCCTACGAAGGGCTGGCGCTTATTTCGTATGAAGCGATGTCCCTGGGGGTTCCGCAAATCTTCGCAAATGTTAATGGTCAATCTGAACTCGTCACGCCCGACACTGGTATTCTCATCGATAATGGTCCTGGTGAAGAAATCCGATACGCTCAAGCTTGTTTGGAACTGCTCTCTGACCCCGACCGGCGAGCGCGCATGGCAAGGGTCGGAAGAGAAAAGGTCAAGTCCCATTTCACCGCTGAAAGCGCTGTGAAACAATATGCTGAGATCTTTGAGGAAATGGCCGAGTCGAGTCGCAAGCAGGCATCTGAAATCCCGCATTTGAGACCACCGCATATTAACCCGCTGCACGAACTCGTGTAACGTCATGGCGCTGGACAATTCCGTTGATGTGATCATTCCTGCTCGGGGGAGCCCTCCTTGGCTGGAATCGAGCTTAGTAAGCATAGCTTCGCAAAGTTTTCAGCCCACCGCCATTATTCTCATTGATGACGGCCTGCACCGAGTGATTTCGACCGAAGATTTGGGCGAAAAGCTTTTTGGCCGCCGATTTCGCCTGGTAAAAAATGCTGGGCAAGGCATCTCTGCAGCGCTCAATACCGGGATTCGACAAAGTAGCGCACATTGGATCGCGCGGATGGATGCCGACGATGTCGCCCACCCGAATCGACTACGACAGCAATTTGATTTTCTTGCTACCGCACCCAACGATATCCTCGGATGTGGCACTCAAGTCAGGTTCATCAACGCAACGGGGCGCGTCTTAGGTTGCTCTCGCCTCCCGGAATCGTCGAAAGAGATTCGCAAGCAACTACTGCATAGGACCTGCTTCGTTCATTCGACCCTCATGATTCGCAGAGACTTGCTCACGACGACTCCCTATCGACCCAGCTTGGATGGCGCCGAGGACCTTGACTTGCTGCTGCGCCTCTCAGAGCAGGGAGGGGTCATCAATCTAAATCAGACACTTCTGGACTACAGGATACATCCGACTCAAGAGAGCTTTCGCGCCCGCGCACGGCAAACCGCCGTTCAAGAGCTCGCGTTTCGTCTCTGCCTGTCCAGGCAAAAGAAAAACGTGGAGCCTTTAGAAATCCAGCCTGAACTGGCAGAAAACTTCATTCAATGGCGACTATCGAGACCCGGTTATGCCCGCTGCCGGACCTTTTTGACTGCGCTCCGCTATATGAAGACCTATCTTTGGGGCCTGGATCTAGAAGGTTTCGCTCAAAGCGCCCTCATTGGCTTAAAATCATTCCCAATTAACCCATCCGCTGTGAACCTGACCTGGCATGTGTGTTGGAAAGCAGGCGCTGCGCTATTGCATCAACGCACGCCGTTTGACTCATTGAACGTCAACTAGCGGAGCATCGGCATTGCGTATTCTCGTGCTCACCAAGCGTCACTACATGGGCAAAGACCTCCTGGAGGATCGCTTCGGGAGGTTCCGCGAGTTGCCATTGGAACTCGCCCGCTTAGGTCACAAGATCAAAGGCATCGCAATCAGCTACCGTCAAAGAAGCGAAGGAACCTTTCTAGATTGTGACCCATCAGGTCACGCCGAAGTTATCTGGCACTCTTTCAACCTTACCAACGGATTCACGCCGTGCTTTCAACAATTGTTTAACCGCACGATCGGCATTGCTCGAGAGTTCGATCCCGAGCTTATCTGGGCTTGTTCCGACGCCTACCATGCTATTTTTGGAGCGTGGCTTGCCGCGCGAGTCAATACAAGATGTGTCATTGACCTGTATGATAACTTCGAAGCCTTTACCGCCACCAAATTTCCGGCCGTCTCGTCTCTTTTCCGGCGCGCCATCCGGCAAGTGCCAGGCGTGACCTGCTTCAGCCAGCGAATGGCGGATCATGTCACGCGGACCTATCGACGTAAGAAGCCGATCGTTGTTATTGAAAGCGCCGTAGACAAGACACTGTTTCGTTCACAGAACCAAAAGGAATGCAGGCAAAGACTCAAGCTACCAGACGAGGCCCCTATCATCGGCACCGCCGGAGCACTTCACAGTAGCCGTGGAATTGATACACTGTTCCAAGCCTATGACATCCTCGCGGCGGAGAATAGCAACCTTCATTTAGCACTCGCCGGTCCGCGCGAGCGCGGCGTTCAAATTCCCAACGGCCCCCGAATCCACGATTTTGGCACTTTGCCTCACCACGAAATTCCTTGCTTTAATAATTCTCTCAATGTTGCGGTCGTGTGCTATCGCCGATCGGCTCAGGGAGATTTCAGCTTTCCACAAAAAGCCTACGAGATCATCTCGTGCCGCGTTCCGATCATCGCTGCTGCCGTGGGAACCATGAATGAGGTGTTGCGGACGTACCCTAGCTGTCTCTATGAGCCGGAAGATGCCACAAGCCTTGCCAACGCAGCCCGTAAACAACTCCAAAGTAGAATCATTGTCGATAACGACGTGCCCTCCTGGGCCGATTCAGCAAAGCAGCTGGAGCATTTCTTCGAAAGGATAAGCCAGGGAAATATCAGGAGTGTCGGAGGAGAATTGAGCGCCGACGAGGTTTCTCGTTAGGCTGACAGAACCCAAACGCTGTCTCGTATTGGGCAGTAATCTTCGGCCAACAGAACTTGTCCTGAGCTCGCCGCATAGCGGCCTCACCCATGACTTGTTTCGTTTGACCATCGTTGAGCAACGAGATGACTCCGTGGCTCATGCGTTCGTAATCGCCAGGCTCGGTTAAGATCCCGGTTTTGCCATCTTCGACGGCATCGGGGATGCCCCCCACTCGTGTCGTCACGGCCGGTTTACCAGCGGCTGCCGCTTCGATGAGGACAATGCCGAACCCCTCCACATCCTTCTCACTCAATAATGCTGGGAGAATCACTACATCACAGGCTTGATACAGTGCGGCAACGTCCGTGTCGGACAGCGAGCCCACCAACCGAACGTGATTCGCCAAACCGGTTTCTGAAATCGCCAGTTCGATCTCTCTGAGTGTGTCATTTCGATGAGTCAATGACTCCGTCGGATTGTCTCCGACGACAACCAAGCAAGTATCTGGGAATTCCTTCGTAATTCTTCCTAGGGAGTATCGGATAAATTCCGTGATCCCTTTTCGCTTCGCGAGCCGCCCAACGAAAAGAATGATTCGCTTGCCCACTATATTAAACTTTTCTCTCACCCACGCCGGAGCAATGCGCCGCGCTCGGAAACGCTCGGGATGGACCCCTGGGGGAATCACCGAAACTAAGTCGGTCGAGATAGCTTTTCTCGTCACCAGGGAGGCAGTGAAAGCGCTATTAGCAATCACCCGATCAAAGAACCTTAGCCAGTAGACACACAGCGCCTGATAAAGCCTATTCGAGTAAATTACATCCAAACCATGCGTCTGCAGAACCGCCCGTCGTCCGAACAAACGAGCCAGGATCAGCACCAGGGGCGCAACCAAGACGCTCCCGCCGAAGATCACGTCGGTGTCTGGATTGGACCGCAGCAACCTGGCACCGCGCCAAATGACGTAAAGAGCGAAGGGGATCAAGCCAGGCCACGGTGCGCGAAATATATCCTTCTCCCCGGCCTGTGGAACCAGCGTGTGTGCTGTGATCACGAGCACAGAATGCTTTTCCCTTAGACCGGCGCAGAGATTGCTAATCAAATACTCAATTCCTCCGCGGCGCGGCGGAAAGTTCCATGTGATAACCAGAATCGTCATAGGGAAAGGCGCAACTTCTTAAGGCTGCAAAGATAGTAGACTTGGTATTGCCAGGAGAGCGGCCAGACGAGCAAGGCCAGGGCCTGAGCCAAACGGGCAGGAACAAGGTACCAGGGCCCTTGTGTGATCCAGGGCACTGACAGCACGTGGAGATCTTTCCATCGTTTCTGGATCAAGAGTCCGACGGATTCAAATAGTTCCTGCCAAACCTGCAAAGGAAGAGCCTCCTCGTGAACTACAACTTGCTGGGTACCACCATAGAGACCCAATCGCCGAATTAGAAAACCGGCGTTGGGAACGAGCAACAGGAAGGAAGCATTCGGCTTGGCCACGCGAATCATCTCACGGAGCGCCGCCCTGGGCTCCAGAAAATGCTCCAAGGCACCGAGACATGAAATAAAGTCAAACTGCCGATCGTCGAAGGGGAGCCGCTCCGCGGGTCCGCAATGAAGCTCCGCCGCCGGCAAGGATCGCCGGCAAACATCCAGGGCCATGTAGGAAAGATCAATACCGGCAGGCTTGGCGCCGAACTCAGTCGCCGCCCTCAACCAAAGGCCGGTCCCGCACCCGATGTCCAAAAGACACTTTCCGCTCCACGGTCGGAAGCGGCTGGCCAGCCGACGGTAGTGACCCGGGGTCTTCTCCACGATGCTACAGTTTCGGTAGTATTCACGATCGTAGTATTCGCGGATCGTGCTGTAGTCCTGATTCCGTCGGCCTTCGATTGTCATCATTTACGGAAAGATATACCGGATCGGGAACAGCGACATCTTCACCGTTCCTTCTCAACTAGCCGTGACGACTCAGACGAGGTCCGCTCCATCCGCAGCAGCGCAATCTGCTCGGAAATCAGACCGAGCATAAAAACAATCACCGCCGTCGTCAGCAAAAATACTGACATGTTCGTAAAACGGTACTGGGTTAGATACGTATAAGCGTAATTCGTAAGGCCACTAAGAAAAAAGAAAAGACTCACCGGCAAAAACACTCGGAACGGAGAAAATAGCGTGGCGATCTTCGTGATAATCAACAAGAATCGGATACCATCGGTCATCAGACTGATCTTGCTTTGACCTGCACGATAGAGCGTTTGAATCGGAACGTACTTCACAGTCAATCCGGAGCGAAGAAATGCCAACGTCAGCGTCGTCGGATAGGAAAATGTATTGGGGAGTAAATCAATAAAACGCAAGGCATCGGATCGCGAAAGAACCCGAAACCCCGAAGTCAAATCTTTTACCTTGAACCGGGTCACATACGAAGCCAAAATATTATAAACGACATTGGCGACGTAACGATGAAAACGTAACCTTGACCCCTTACTCCGGGCGCCAACCACCATGTGATAATCTCTCGATTCGGTTAGTAACCGACGTATATCTTGAGGCTTATGCTGCCCGTCCCCGTCCATAAGGACCAAAAGCCGGCCACGAGCTGCGCGAATGCCGGTCTTGATGGCGGCACCATTGCCAATGTTATAGGGGTGCCGGATAACATTGGCCCCACCGGTGATGGCCACGTCGGCGCTCCCGTCCGTGGAGCCGTCGTCGATCACAATGATCTCGGAACTTTTGAGCTCCAGGGCGTGGATGCTATTCACCAGTTCCAGAAGCTTTTCCGCTTCATTGAAAACCGGGATGATGATCGAGATCTCAAGAGCACTAGCCATGAAGCTGCAAGACGGAGTAACCCTGTTGACGAAACACACTATTGATATGATGGCTAACGAAAGCGTCCCATAGCCGCTTTTGGCCCGGGTCCAAGTTATCGCTGAGAAATCTTATCAGGAGATCGTCTCTCACCAAGAGATGGGTCAACTGTTTGGTTTTGATCCGGCGGGCGATATCCGCCGGTTCTTTCGCTGATCGGATTGCCTCAAGGAGGAAACCGGGAAGCTCTCCTCCGTCATGAAAATACTCCCTTTCGCAATGATAAGCCCTTCGTCCCGCAAAGAGAAGATAAATTTTTGCTGTCGATGAAAGTTCTCTATTGACGAATTGGAAAGCGGGATATTCCGGCAGGAGACGAGTCAAGTAAGCCGCTCGGCTCTCCTGTCCGGTAATATAGTCTAAGGGTGAGACCACCTGAGCATAGCGCCAGAGGTAATAACCGTTGAAGGCGGCGAACGCAAGCAAAACTGCGAACAGATAGCCGGGCTTTCTAATACGCAAGTAAACATTATAGATGCCGTAGGTAAGTAATATCACCATCGGCGGCACGATCGGCAGGATATACCGAACGCGAAGATCAACCAGAAACAAAGTGTAAAGCAAGAACAACAACGCAAAGCCGATGAGAAGTTTTTTTTCCTCGAGCCACTTGCCCTTGAACGCCCAGGGCAGCAGGAGGATCAGACCTGGGCCCAGTACGCCGTCGAAATATTGCGGGTCGTCGTCGCGGCCGAAAACGAACAGGCGCAGCGGCAACGCCGCGATTTCCCACCAGCTCTCGCCGTAGAGAAGTTCGCGCTTGGCGAAAACTCCCAGGCTGACATAACTCATCCCACTCTCAATTCCGGCCTCCGCGGGGAACAAGCCGCCCAGTAGCGGGAAGAAAGGATTACCCGTTTGGAGCCAATTTTTAGCCAGCCAGGGGAGAACCGGCAATACCCCAACGGCACCGAACAGCACGCCTTCGGCGATGATCCTGCCGAAGCCTCTCTTGGCTTCTCGTACCGACACCCAAATAAACAGAAAAAACAACAGCAACCATGCCACCCACCCGTTGGGCTTCGTCGCGACCGCGAATCCGGCCGACAAGGCAGCCATAATCAACCATTGCGCTCGTGCCTGCTCTTCGCGCCATCGAAGGAGACACAGCAGTGCCGCGGTTGTATAGAAGGCTGTGCCGAGGTCGACGTAGGCCCAGTGACTCAAGCGCAGCACCGACGGCAGTGAGATAAAAAAAAAGAATCCGACAAGACCGTAAACCGCGTTCATCCGCCGGGACAGATACGCGTAAATCGACAGGCCGGTCAGAAAGCCAAACAGGCCATGGATGAGTTTTGGAACCGAATCAAATCCCCAGTAAACCCAGGGTGTGTAAAGCATGTCGAGGAGCATCGGATAATAAGAGTACGGCGCCATGGGGACTTCGATGATCCTCCCGGCACGCGCGTAGAGCCGGGGAATCGCAAGATGGTGCGTGAGCTCGTCGCGAGCCGTCGGCGGCACGAGACATAAAACAATCTCGGTTCCGAGAATGACTACAATAGATAGCCAAAGGACCCGACCGATCCGATTCGCCTGCCCCAGGGCTCCGATCCATGCGTTAAGAAAAAAAATGGCGGCGGCGACAGGACTGCCCGCTACGAATAGATTGAGTAACGGACTGCCAACATATCCCGCCAGTCCCAGCAAAAAATAAATCGTTGCGACAATACCGAGCAGGCAACCGACTAAACAGGTACGAAACAGCAAGACGGCGAAGCGATCTTCGATCATCGCCAACGGCTACGCGTTTTTGAATCCCCATCCGAGGGAAGACAATGCCACCCAAAAAGCCACTTCTCCGGATTTTTGGGAAGGGCGACTATGTGTAAGAATTTCGGGAGTAAAGACCAAACCCCTTAACTATCAGTCCGACCAGGGCTCGGGCGGCAAGCCCTGGTTGTCATACGACAACGCCCACCGAAGGGAGCTAACCCCCTCTTCAGATTTGTTTCTCGATGACGGCAACAACTGAACCAAACTTTACGATCTCCCCTCTTGCGCCTGCACCTTTTGCAGCACACCGTCCTCCGGCGATTCGATCTCGACGTTGACCTTGTCCGTCTCCACCTCAAGGAGTGCGTCGCCCTTTGTCACCCTGGTCCCTCGGTTCTTCAACCAACGGAGGATTCTGACCTCGTCACTTTCTTCACTAGACCCGAGACGGGGTTTGCTCATTCGGCGGGCCTCACAATGACTGAGCCTCGAAGCTGTCGGAAAGGGAATTGAGCTTCAAGGTTTGGCGCATGAGTTCCATAAACGCATGGACATTCTTATAATTACCCGGGATCTCATACTTAACCGCCGTGTAGAGATAATGGAGCTGGGAAAAGATCGAGATGTCCGCCAGCGTCATACGGTCAAAGATGAATTTCTTGCCGGTGTAAATCTGATCCAGGGTCCTAAAATGAACATCCCATTCTTGCTCCGCCTTCTTGCGCGCTTCCGGAGTTTCGGTGCGGCGAATCGAATGGTTGGCATGAATCAGAACTTCATCCGCCCAGTCTTCCATCGCCAGGCAGAGTCCCCGGTTCGACGCTCCGTCCGGGTAGATGCTGTTGACCGAATGCTTTTCTTCCAACAAGGCCGAAATGAGCGTGGAATCAATGAGACGTTGACCGTTGTAGTCCATCGATGGGACTTTCCTTTGACCCGTGTATTCTATCAGAGATTTGCGGTCGTCCTTTCGAACATCGACGATTTCGTAAGGCAAATTCTTCATCGCGAGAACCACCCTGACCTTCTCGCAAAACATCGAGGTCTGAGATTGAAAAAGTCGTATTGTCATTGTTATTCCTCCTCTGTGTAAAAGTTTGGTATCTAGTGGTTTATTAGCGCTGAGACATTTTGCTTCGAAGCTTTACTCTTGCCATCCGCAGAGAATCAATAGCTATCGCCTCCTTGATAACCGAGCATGGTCTTCGATTCTAGAGGGGATTTGCAGCCCTTGCAACAAGAATCAAGGCAGCGGCAAAAGCAGATTGCAAAGGCAGCGCCGTTTTGAAATACTTAAAATCTATCCACCGATTTGGGACGTAAACGTTAACGAGGAGTCCGATGGCGAAGTATTTACAATGCAGCGAGTGCGGCAAGCTGGCTTTTTATTACGATGACTTCGTAGGAACGGAAAAGCCTTTCTACAAACGCTTCATGCGTTACCCCGAGGGGGAAACAAAATACGAGCCACCGCGGTGTTTCAGCTGTGGCGGTGTGCCACGGCTTATTCACGAATTGATCAAGGAAGAAAAAGCCGCGGCCAAACATTGACCGCTACACCTCGAACGCAGAACTCAACCCCGATCGTCAGGTCCGATCAGCTCCAACAGAAATTCCAGAGAGGTTCTCAACGCTTCTTGACGGCTTGAGCCGAGGATCCTTTGAAGAAAAGTCCGCGTATGCCTTCCCTGGAGTCTCTTCTCAGCAAAATCAAACCCACGGCGAGAATGATATACAAAAATGAATAATAGTATCTGAAGCTCGGGTCGGGAATGAGAAGCTGGGTCGAGAAAAGAACAAAAATGATGAGAGCCTCGAGTAGGGAAAACGAGAGATTAAGCAAGATCGCCACGGCGAACAGCGATTGCGCCGCCGTTAGAAACAACTCTTCCACCTGCCGGCTATCCATTTCCATTCCACCAAAGCGGCCGGCGGAAATCGTGTAAACCACCGGCAACATTCCAATAAGCAAAGTCCACTGGTTGACCTTCGACGAAAGCAAAGCGCCCATGCTTATTCCCGGTTGCATGCGCAGCGCGAACAATATCGCGACGATGAACTCCGGCGACTCGGACGCCAGGGGCGCGAGCCACTGGACCAGGAGGAACTCTTCAATCCCAAACGTGCGTCCGGTGGCCAGAAGTCCTTCGGCAAAAGGCTCAGCGGCGATGAAGATGGTGAATCCCGAGTAGAGAAAAAACGCGACCGTGAAGAAGCGCCGCGGCCGTTGCCCCCAGCTCTCGACCAATTCAGCCGGGCCCTCGAGCTCCGGCTCGACATGGGAGGCTTTTGCTGCGGCCCGCATATAGAAAGCAAAAATGGTAACGAGCACCGCCGCGTCGATTAAGTCGAGCCGGCCTTTGAACGGAATGATAAAGGAATAAATGGTCGCCAGTCCGAGGTAGAAGATTTCGATCTTATGCGCCGGTTCCAGCACGATGCCTCGCCTGCCGGATTTTAGCCAAACAGTAACCACCACGGCGGTCCAGCCGACGCCGATCAACAAACGATTGGCGCCGGTCATATTGGCCATGGCAAACGCTGTGTACTTGGGATCTTTCCCGGCTACCCAGGCAAAATACATGTCAACGGCGTATTCCGGGAGCACGGCGATCAAAGCCAAAAGCGCAATGGCCAGCGATTGGGGAATTTCTAACTGGGCCAGCTCCGCGGCCCAGGAAAGCATGAACGCCGCGCCAAAAATGGCAAGCCCCGCGCTCAAGGCTTGGAATTCCGGCGGCGGATGAGTTCCAGACAGATGGATAGTGATCCATTGGAGACAAAGCAAGGTCGATGATCCGATCCACAGCCAGTTCGACATCCGTCCCTCCTAAACAAAGCGTTTTGAACGCTGTTCAATAACCGTCCCTATTTTCACAGTGCCCCGAATATGTCAATGCCACAAAGAAAAAGGGCGGGTAAGTTACCCGCCCTTTTTGAAATTGGTGGAGCCGATGGGGGTCGAACCCACGACCTCTAGAGTGCGATTCTAGCGCTCTCCCAACTGAGCTACGGCCCCACAGGTCAGCCTATTGCGGCCTTAAGATACTCGATTACCCCATCTCTTAGATCGGGCCTTTTTAACGAATAGGCGACGGTCGCTTTGACGAACCCGAGTTTGTCTCCGATATCATAGCGTTGTCCTTGAAACTCGCACCCGTACATTTTTCGGTCTTGCACCATTCTCGACAATCCATCGGTCAATTGAATTTCACCGCCTTTTCCAGGAGGAAGGTTCTGTAGAATAGCAAAAATTTCCGGCCGGAGAATATAGCGGCCGATAATTGCCATTCTAGAGGGAGCCTCGTGCGCCGGGGGTTTCTCGACTGTCGCATCAACCTGATAAAGACGATCCTTTACCTTCTTTCCTCTAATTACGCCGTATCGGTGAACTTCCTCCACCGGCACTTCTAACAATGCGACCACCGATTCTTTTTTCTCTTCAAAGATGTCCAATAATTGGCGGATACAAGGGGTTTCACTATCGATCAAGTCGTCGGCTAGCATTACGGCAAAGGGTTCGTCACCCACTAGATCGCGCGCGCAGAGAACCGCATGACCCAGCCCCAGCGGCTTTTTCTGCCGAACCGATACCACCTCAGTCATTTCCGCAATTCGCCGGAGCATTCCAACCATCTCTGTCTGTCCTCGCTCAGCCAGGACTTGTTCTAGCTCGGGGGCCTCATCGAAATGGTCTTCAATACCATCCTTGCCTCGTCCGGTAACAAAGATGATTTCCTGGATTCCAGCCTCTACCGCCTCTTGGACTACGTACTGAATCGCCGGGATATCGACAATCGGCAAAAGTTCCTTCGGCACGGTTTTGGTGGCTGGAAGAAAGCGGGTCCCTAAGCCTGCCACTGGTATTACAGCTTTTCGGACCTGCATAATCGCGATCGGTGTTAAATAATCCTTCTCGTTCTTCGCTCTTCGCTCTCTTGACTGGACTTACAATTGATACAAAGGGTGGTCACCGGACGTGCCTTGAGACGCTCAATCCCGATCTCTTCTCCGCACTCTTCGCAGATCCCGTACTCACGGTCGTCGAGCCGCCTCAACGCCTCTTGAATCTTAAAGATCAGTTTGCGTTCACGGTCGCGAATGCGCAGAACCGAGTTTCTGTTGGATTCCATTGAGGCTCTGTCAGCCGGATCTGGAAAATTCTCGTCTTCGTCCATATCCTCCACGGTCTTGCCGGCTTCAGAGCGGAGCTCTTGCATCCGTTGGTTCAGAAGACTGCGAAAAAATTCGATTTCCTTATTGGTCACTGGAAGATTCGCCTATCTGCTCCTCAACTGAAAATTTATAACATTATAAGAATGGGATGTAAAACCGCTTAAGTTTCCAAGTCTGAGCCTTTAGGAAGATACTTTTAACGCCTTGGCCTCGATACAGTAACGGGCGATGACTTGGATTCTTGGACGAGTGTACGGACCCGTCGACCGAGCCGTTTCTCGGGCTGTCCGCCTGAAAGTTTGCCGAACCACCTTGCTCTACGTTTTCTCCCGTTCGACACGCTGAAAACCGAGTTGTGAGGTACAACAGCAAGATGGCAATCAAAGCCCAGCGCAGACAGGTAGTTCTGAACGTTAGAGTTCAGTAACCAAATGTGACGGGATGCGGATGCGCGAGAACATAGATTTCGGTCGATTTGGGCAGCATAGGGCGGCTCAACATCAGTTGGGACTTGCCCATTCTCCTTATCGGATAATGCTCTTTGGCAAACGCCGCGAAGAGCTCTCCCTGGCGTGCTACGTCGTAATGCATGGGTATCACGATGGGTGGTTTGACCTGGTCGATGACTTTCATTATGTCTTCGAAGCCTAGATTAGTCATGGCATCGACGGGGATCATCATCACGTCGACCCTTTGCATCACCTTCTCTTGCTCCGCGGTCAAAAGATGCCCAATATTACCCATGTGGGCGAGACAAAGGCTGCCCATCTCATAGATGAAAATGGAATTGGCAATGCTGCCCCAACTTTGTCCTCGCTGACTCGGAATGTTTACGATCGTGATATCCTTCACGCTGGTTCGTATTTGATTCCATGTCTGGCGGAAAGTGATGCCGCGCAAGATGATCGGATTGCCGGTAACCGCCCCTGTGTTGTTATGCGTAAAGTGGTCGTTGCTGACAGTGACCGCATCGGCCTGAATACCCGGTGTCACATTGAAATTGGGATCCGCCACCACCTTGGTTTGACTGCCGGAGTGGATTAAAAAACTCGAATGGCCATACCATTGGATGAAATAGTGACCCAGCGAGGGCTCCTTGCCGGGCCGAGCCTGAACCAACTGTCGCACCGGTCCGAGCAAGCGGACCAAAGATGGGTTGCAGACCGCCTGCGCAATGCCCCGCATCGCCAGCAGGAATGCCGCAACCAATAAACCGACAAAGCCACGCCGTTTCATTTCTGCTCCTCGATAATCAATGCCGTAAAGCTGGAAACCTTTGTGTTCGATCTCTGCCAGGCATTCTTGCTCAGGCCGGCTTTCAAGCACGTCTGTTCGAGAAAGGTTTCAATATCCCACCGGTATTGCTGGGCCACTTGAGGCAGAAGCACGCCACGCTTGCCGCCGCCGTCAATGTAAAGGCCATGCTTTCCGATCTCGAGGTGACGGGGGTCTTCGATCCGCTCCAAAGGCGAGAGCACAGAAATATCAATGCGAATCTGGGCCAATTCAGTTTTCGCAATCGGTTCAACCCTGTGATCTCGTGTGGCAGCGGCTTCGGTCATCTCAGTGACGGTTTCAAACAAAGGAGCATCGGGTGCGCAATTGCCGACGCAACCTCTCAGTTCGTCCTTCTTGCATAACGTGACAAAAGCGCCATACTCACGGCTCTGCAGATAGGGATCAGCAATCTGTTGTTTTTGTCTGGCTAGGCCCCGGACAAGCTCCTCGAGGGCGCGCCGCGACAGCTCCATGAGCTTTCTCTGCGATAACGGGGGAAGATATACGGTCGTCATTTCTTCTTTCCCGCCTGATTCGAGGCGACTTTATCCTTGTCTCCCACGGGTTACAAGTACTGCTCCCGCGGGCTTTTCCACTTTTCTAGCTCGACGCTTCGACGCCAGTCGGTTTGCGAAAACTGCGCGCTGGACTAAGAACCGGCGCCGGTTGCATGCCCATTTATTCACGTATCGCCTCCCCAACGTCCAGGACAAACTTCCTTTGACCTCAGACTTCTGTTATCGTTGTCAGGTAATCGACAAGCTTCGAATGAGGTTGGGATAATATCCGATGATATCCATTGATGAATTCAGAAAAATCGAGCTCAAAGTGGCAACGATCAAGCATGCTGAGCCGCATCCCAACGCCGACAAACTACTCGTGCTGCAGATCGATTTGGGTTCTGAACAACGACAGATTTGCGCGGGCATCAGAAATCACTATGCCCCGGAAGAACTTATCGGCAGACAAGTCGTGGTTGTGGCAAACCTCGAAACCGCCAAGCTGCGCGGTTTGGAGAGCCAAGGCATGCTCCTCGCTGCTTCAGATGAAGGCCGCGTCATCATACTGACGCCGGAGAAAACCGTCGAACCCGGCTCTAAGATATCTTGAGCGTTTGCCTGGTGGAGGTAAATCTTAGGTAACTCATGGTCACTATTCCGCCGGGGCGGCCGACCTTATGCTTTGTTGATCTCGACGCGCTGCGTTGGAACTTCCGCCAGATCCGTTCCAAAGTTGGACCCCAAGTTAAAATTCTTTCTATGGTCAAGGCAAACGGCTACGGCCACGGGGCTACGGCCATTGCCACAGCTCTCGCCGCTGAAGGCAGCGATGCGTTTGGGGTTGCGACCCTTGAGGAGGGAGTCGAGTTACGGCAAACCAGCATCAAAGAACCGATCTTGGTTCTGGCGGGCGCGTATGCGGAGCAGGTCGATCGATTTTTCGATCACCGGTTGACACCTGTGGTTTACGACGTGGAGAGTCTCAAGCAGCTCGACGCCGTAGTCCATAGCAGCGACCGTGATTTGCAGGTTCACTTGAAGGTTGACACGGGTATGGGCCGTCTCGGGCTGCTCGCCGCTGAAGTCGATTCCTGGCTGCCGACAATCAAGAAGCTGAAAGCACTCAAGATCGAGGGGGTCTTTTCACATTTTTCTCACGCGGAAAGCGTTGAGGGCCATTACACCCGTGAACAATTACGGATTTTTCGGGAGGTTATCGAGCGGTTGCGCTCCGGTGGCATTGAGCCATCGGTGGTGCACTTGGCGAACAGCGCTGCCACAATCACGTTGCCGGCGGCCTACTTTGATATGGTCCGTCCCGGCTTAATGCTCTATGGCATCTATCCATCGCCGGCCATGGCGAATCAGATATCTTTGAAGCCGGTTTTATCATGGAAAACGCAGGTTCTTCAGGTCAAGAAAGTCCCCGCCGGAACCAGTATCAGTTACGGGCAGACGTTTATCACCCAGCGTAAGAGCCTGATCGCTATCTTGCCTATAGGGTATGCGGATGGCTATCCCCGGTTGTTATCCAATCGTGGCGAAGTTCTCGTCAACGGGAAAAGAGCTCCGGTGGTGGGCAGAGTTTGTATGGATTTGACTATGATTGATGTTACCGATATAGGGGAAATACGGCAGGGAGATGAGGTTGTTCTCCTCGGCCGTCAGGGCGACGCGGAAATCTCCGCCGATGAGATGGCCGCCTGGGCCAGTACAATCTCGTACGAGATTCTCACTTCCATTGGCGCTCGGGTTACCCGCATTCATCACAATTAATAGGAGGATCACCACCGGTGGCCAGGATGCAAAGGGCCCTTATCAGCGTTTCTGACAAGCAGGGCATCGTAGAGTTTTCCCGCGCTCTGGCAGAGTTGGGCATTGAAATTATTTCCACCGGCGGCACGGCGTCATTGCTGCGCGAGAATAAAATCCCGGTTAAGGATATTGCTGAGATTACCGGTTTTCCGGAAATGATGGATGGGCGTGTAAAGACGCTCCATCCCAAGGTTCACGGTGGGATTCTCGCCCTCAGAGACAATCCTGAGCATGTCGCTAAGATGAAAGAACACGAGATTCCTCCCATTGATCTGGTCGTGGTGAATCTTTATCCCTTTGAGGCCGCCGTGGCGCGGGGCGCCGGTTTCGAAGAGATCGTCGAGAACATTGATATCGGCGGGCCAAGCATGGTTCGGGCGGCGGCCAAGAATCACCAACATGTCGGCGTAGTCGTCGATCCCGCGGACTACAGCTCAATCCTCGCCGAACTGAGACAACATGACGCTTCGCTCTCGCCGGAAACCCGCTTCCGGCTCTTTTGCAAGGCTTTCCAGCATACGGCGCGATACGACGGCGCGATCTCGAACTATTTTTCCGCCCTCGATGACAACAAAAAGACGACGCGTTGGGGCCAGACTGTCAACATTCAGATCTCGAAAATTCAGGATATGCGCTACGGCGAGAATCCGCACCAGGAGGCGGCGTTTTACGCAGCCCGGGGAGATACCGGCCCTGCTATCGCCCGCGCGAAACAACTTCAAGGTAAGGAACTGTCTTTTAATAACATTCTCGATGCCGACGCTGCCTTGAGCACCGTGTTGGAATTCTCAGAAATGGCGACGGTGGCGATTAAACACACCAATCCTTGCGGTGTCGCATTATCAAAGCAATCGCTGGCGGATTCGTTCCGCAAGGCGAAGGCCTGCGATCCGGTTTCCATTTTCGGCGGCGTCATTGCTTTCAACCGGCCCGTTGACGAAGAGACGGCCAAGGAATTAAAGGAGATCTTTCTGGAGATCGTCATCGCGCCGAGCTTCACAGCCGAAGCGAAGGTTGTGCTTTCATCGGCGAAGCGGTTGCTCAACATCCGTTTGTTGGAATTGAATATGGATGAGCCGCAAGGCGGCGGTTACGATCTGCGCCGGGTTCGGGGCGGCATGCTGCTGCAGGACTGGGATACCGGATCGGTCGATGTGCGGGCCTGCAAAGTGGTGACGGAACGACGACCCACGGAGGAAGAATATCAAGCTCTGGATTTCGCCTGGCGGGTCTGCCGGCACGTGAAATCGAACACCATCGTCTTCGCTTCGCCGGATCAGGTTCTCGGCGTCGGCGCCGGCCAAATGAGCCGGGTCGATTCCGCCAAGATCGCCGTGCTCCGCGCCGCAACCCATGGCTTGAACCTCAAGGGCTCCGCAGTGGCTTCCGATGCCTTTTATCCTTTTCGCGACGGCATCGATGAAACGGCCAAGGCCGGAGCGGCAGCCGTCATCCAGCCCGGCGGCTCCATCAAAGATGAAGAAGTCATCGCGGCCGCGAACGAGCATCACATGGCGATGATTTTCACCGGCATGAGACATTTCAGACATTAGTCGAAGATGGAGGATGGATGATGGAGGATTGCGATCCTCGATCTTCCATCCTCGATCCTCGGCCCTGGTTTTTTGCGGTAAGCTATGAAAATCCTCGTCATCGGCGGCGGCGGGCGCGAGCACGCGCTGGTCTGGAAAATAAGTCAAAGCCCGCAGGTGACCAAACTCTTTTGCGCTCCAGGCAGCGCCGCCATTGGAGAACTGGCTGAGTGCGTTGCCATCAGCCCGGAACAGATCGAGAAGCTTGCCGAATTCGCAGAAGGGGAAGAAATCGATCTCACGGTCGTAGGGCCTGAGCTTCCACTGACCCTTGGGATTACCGACCTGTTCGAGAATAGAGGCCTCAAGATCTTCGGACCGAACCGTGCGGCCGCCCAGCTTGAGGGGAGCAAGGCTTTTGCCAAGGCGATTCTGAAAGAAAACGGGATCCCGACCGCCTCCTTTGGCACGTTCAACGATGCCGCATCGGCCAAGCGATACGTAGCACAGAATCCGGCTCCATACGTGGTCAAAGCCGATGGCCTCGCCGCCGGAAAAGGCGTCATCATCTGCGCCCATCGGCAGGAAGCGGATGCCGCCATCGACGACATCCTCGTGCACCATGCTTTCGGACAGGCAGGAGAACGGGTGGTGGTTGAGGAATTTTTAGACGGCGAAGAAGCCTCGTTCATGGTCCTTACCGACGGTGACCACATTCTTCCACTGGCATCATCTCAGGATCACAAGCGTGTCTTTGACAACGACGAAGGACCCAATACCGGCGGCATGGGCGCTTACTCACCAGCGCCCGTAGTGACATCGACCCTACATCAGCTCATCTTGGATGAGATTCTGAAGCCTCTTCTGGTTGGGCTAAAAAATAAGGGGATTCGTTACCATGGCGTGATCTATGTTGGTTTGATGATTACCCAAAGCGGACCGAAGGTATTGGAGTTCAACGCTCGCTTCGGCGACCCCGAGTGCCAACCGATCATGCTGCGGTTGAAAAGTGATCTCGTGCCGCTGTTGGAGGCAACGATCGATGGAAAGCTCAACCAGGTTCAGCCGGAGTGGTACGAAGATCCGGCCGTTTGCGTGGTGTTGTCCGCCGGAGGCTATCCGGGACCGTACGACAAAGGTTACGAGATTCGCGGATTGGATAAATTGAGGCATTGGGAGAAGGGCTTTGTCTTTCACGCGGGCACTGCGAGAGAGGACGGTCGCTGGCTTACCTCCGGAGGCCGCGTGCTGGGCGTCACTGCGAGGGGAAGCGACATTGGCAACGCAGTAAAGAATGCTTATGCCGCCGTGAGTCAAATTAGTTGGAATGGGATGCACTATCGCAACGACATTGCCCGCAGGGCTATACTTAGAAACTGACCGGGAGGAATCATAGGTGGCGAAGAATTCAACCGGGAAGCCAAGAGTCGGTATTTTGATGGGTAGTGACTCCGACCTGGAAGTCATGCGGGAAGCCGAGAAGCGGCTCGACTACTTCGGTATCGGGTATGAGACCCGAATCATGTCGGCCCACCGCACACCGGACAAAGCGGCCGAATACGCTGCGACTGCGCAGCAGCGTGGGCTTGAGGTTATTATCTGCGGCGCCGGGGCTGCGGCACATCTTGCGGGAGCCATCGCCGCGAACACAACAATGCCGGTCATCGGCATTCCCATTGATTCCTCGAGTCTCAAAGGCTTGGACGCGCTGCTGGCCACGGTGCAAATGCCGGCGGGAATCCCGGTGGCCACCATGGCAATTGGCAAGGCCGGCGCAGCCAACGCCGGAATCTTCGCCGCTCAGATTGTGGCCCGCAAGGATTCCAAAGTCGCCGCCAAGCTCAGCGAATTCAAAAAGGAGATGGCTGCGGGTGTCGAAGACCGAGATCGCAAACTCCAAAGCGAGAAATCGAAGGGTTGAGGATTTTTCCCCGGCTATTGAGGCACTCAGGCGCGGCGAAGTGATCGTTTTCCCCACCGAGACTCTCTATGGCTTGGGGGCAGATGCGCTCAACCAAGCGGCCTTGGACACGGTATTCAACCTCAAAGGTCGGGAAGCTCACCATCCGCTCTCCGTGCTTGTGGCGAACCAAGAAATGCTTCGCACTGTGGTCGCCGAGATAGCGCCGGCAGCAGAGCAGTTGATGGATCGCTACTGGCCCGGCCCATTGACCCTAATTCTACCCGCACGAAAGGACACTCCCAAACAGCTCTGTAATACCGCCGGTGGGGTCGGAGTGAGGATCAGCAGCCAGCCCATCGCGACCTTACTGGTTAAGACATTGGGTCGTCCTGTAACAGCCACGAGCGCTAACCCTTCCGGCAAAGAACCGGCGCGAACTGTTCAAGAAGCCGAGAACTACTTTACCGATCAGATCGCCGTTTACGTGGACGGCGGCACACTGACTTCAAAGAGCGGCTCCACGGTGCTGGAAGTCATGGAAGGCCGTATCAGGCTTATCCGCGAAGGCGAAATCAGCGCCGCTGAGCTTCACAGCATGCTCGGACCGAAGCGCGTCCTGGAATGACAAGACAACGCAGGCGCGTGCCAATCGTACGCTCCCGGGGCACGAAATAAAACTCAAACCTTTACCGCGCAGTGCCGAAGATCTCGATACGCTCGAATTTATAATCCCCGCCTCCGTTCAATATCGTAAAGCCGTCAAAAAAATCAGACCCGCGGTCGATCGTGCGCATAATTTCCCGGCCGTCAAGAAACACCTGGATGAGACCCTCGGAATCCCGCTGCCATTCGAGACTATGGACCATGCCATCTTCGAGCTCGATCGCCGCGTCCAACTTTTCGACGATCGTCGACCGCCCCGGAAACAATCGTAGAATCTCAAAAGACGGCCGCTGGCCGGGATTGTAGACCAACCGATAACCCCAGTATCGATCGCTGCCCCGGAACGGACCGAATTCAAGGCGCGCGCCGTCTTGGGTCCGGTCGCGGGAAACCAGCCGGACGCGGATGGCAAACGCGTTACCAATGACGACGGGTATAGAGATCTCGGCCGTCGGCAACCCAGCCCGGAACTGCCTCATGATACCCTTGGGGTCTGCAACGCCCCTGAGAATTCCGCCAATGATATCGATGGGGGAACTTTCTCCTTTGTTTGGGCTCTCGGGCGGGCTCAGACTCGATCGCGGACCGACGATAGTTTGAAGACCCGATCCGCGAACCACGCGGAAATCGCCGCGACTCACAGACCAGGCAGGATTCAAGGTGTAATCGCCGTCGCTGAAATCATCGAAGAGCAATTTCACTCGCCAGGGCCAGTCGTAGCGATTCACCAAATCTCGAAGCTGATTTAAGATCGCAGGGTTGATACTGCGACTTTTTTCCGCCTTTTGAATGATTTCTTTGAGCTGATCCACCAGCTCCAAGGTGCGGCTATCTTCCGGCGACCTACGCTCCACTTGGGCCCCGACGGGCACCACGGTCCAGATCATTATGACAACGAAAATGAGCGGGGGTATCATCGGCATCTTAAGACACCCTTGGACCACGCGATGCGTGCGAAGAACCCTTGTCGCCGTCACTACCGTGCAGGTCAACTTTTTGCGTAAAATTCTTGACCCGTTCCATTTCTCGAACTCGTTTTCATACAGTATCATTCGGCGGCGCCTTTATGCTATCAGAATCATTTATGCTCGTCCTATCTGAAGAACAGGTGCGAAGCCTGATCGACATCGAGGAGTTGACCGTAGCGCTGGAGCGGGCTCACATCCAGTATTCCACGGGAAACGCGGTCATGCCGGTGCGGCTTGTCGTGCCGCTGGCGCAAATCCAAGGACGCATCACCAGCATGCCGGGATATCTCAATGAGGACCAAGCCCTGGGCATGAAAGTGGTCACCTATTTCCAGAACAACCCCAAACAGAATCTGCCCGCCATTCTCGCGACCATCCTGTTATTCAGCGCGGACACGGGCAAAGTCATGGCCGTCATGGACGGAAGCTACATTACCGCCATCCGCACGGCTTGCGCTTCGGCAATGGCAACCAGGGCTTTAGCTAACCCGGAGACACCGGTATTGGGCATACTGGGCGGCGGCGTGCAGG
The DNA here is from genome assembly GCA_036794995.1 of Thermodesulfobacteriota bacterium. Lineage (GTDB taxonomy): Bacteria > Desulfobacterota > Binatia > UBA9968 > UBA9968 > DAIRFP01. The sequence continues at coordinate 29,967 of DAIRFP010000039.1, forward strand.
CTCGAGCGCACATTCAGGCGCTCTGCCGCGTCAGGAAATTGACTCGGATCAAACTCTACAGCCCTTCCGGCAGCAGCGCCGCAAACATTAAAAGGGATCTCGAGCCCGACGTCGGAGTCGCCATCGACGCCGTCGATACCGCGGAGAAAGCAGTGCGCGACGCCGATCTGGTGGTCACTGCCACCACGTCGCAGCAACCGGTTCTCAGCTCCGAATGGCTGAAGGTCGGCGCGCATATTAATGCGGTGGGCTCCCATCGCCCGGATTCGAGAGAAATCGATGGACCAACCTTGGCGCGGTCGAAGGTAGTCATCGACTCACGGGAGGCGATTATGGCCGAGTGCGGCGATGTTCTCCTTGCCATCAAAGAGAAGATCGTCACTGAGAATCATCTCCACGGCGAGATCGGCGAGGTGCTCGCAGGAGTGAAGTCTGGAAGGACCAGCGCCAGTGAACTGACGCTGTATAAATCTGTGGGCATCGCCATTCAGGACGTCGCGACGGCGCAACTCGTTTATCGCAAGGCAAAGGAGCTAAAGGTTGGCACGAATGTGGCCGTTTGACCGCTGGTTCATGCCATTCCTATTCGAATCTTTTGTTTCGGTGAATGGATTAACTGCCAACCCGAAACTGGTAACCGCCCACCGGCCACGCCGATATGATCGGGTCCAGCGAGGACTGCGATGACCTGGGATCTTACGAGTTATTTCCCCGAGTTCGACGGACCTGAAATGCGCCAGTTCAAAGCGGCGCTGCGCGCCGATGTCGCCTCCCTGATGGAACAGGCGGCCTCGTTGCCGTCGTTGGATATCGCAAGTGCCGATGAGTGGGAGAAAGTGCTTATCCGCAACGAAGATCTCTCGCGT
>DAIRFP010000250.1:0-7190 GCA_036794995.1 Thermodesulfobacteriota bacterium
GCGCGCGGCGTTGCCGCTCGCCGGATTCACACTCCACGTAACTCCGCGCCGTTCATCGAGGCGCGCGCTGAGGCCCTTGTCACTGTGGGTTCGATGGGGTTCCTCCCCCTTTGTAAAAGGGGGATTGAGGGGGATTTCGGACTCAAATCCCCCCTTGCCCCCCTTTTTCAAAGGGGGGATTTCGGACTTTGTCCATTCCAGGTGGCGCGAGCCGGGGCCGTGACAGGCTTCACAACCGACGTTGATCTCCGCCCAACGGGTCTGAAACTTATCCGTAGCGGGATCGTAGTTCTTGCGCACATCGGTGGAGTGGCAATCCGCGCACATGAAGTTCCAGTTTTGCGATGGACGGGTCCAGTGCAGCTCATCGTCGTAGCTGATCCGCTCCTTCGGGTAGAGATGGAACCAACGTTGGCCGCCGGCTTTTTTGGAGCGCGCATCCCAGGCGATGGAGAGCGCTTGCAGCCGGCCGTCAGGAAACTCGATCAGGTATTGCTGCAACGGCGTAATGCCGAAGGTGTACTTGATCTCGTAATCATGGAGTTTGCCTTCCGGCCCGTCGGTGTTGACAAAAAATTTGCCGTCGCGTTTGAAGAAAGTCGACGTGATCCCGGCGTAGCTGAACTTTGCGTGGTTAAAATTACCCAGCACGCTCCGCTCGCTCGCTTCCGCCATCGCGTCGTGGTGCTGCGATGTTTGCCACTCAGAAGCCTCTTTGGCGTGGCACGAAACGCAAGCCTTGCTGCCGACGTATTGAGCGGTGACAGGGACATCAATCTTTCCCTCTCCCCCTCTGAGAGTCACACTTTTTCTTCCCTCTCCCTCAGGGAGAGGGCCAGGGTGAGGGTGCCTGTACAAGAAATAGAGCAGCGCACCCCCGACCGCGAGTGCCACTAGGCCGATGCCGCCCCAAACCAGGCCGCGCCGGGGTCTTTCCGCCGGTGTTAGCGGCTTCGCGCTGGGATTTCGAGGTTTTTTGCGCGCCACTTTGCTCCGATTCTTTCCTTACTGGAACCTCGTCCAATAGGATCGTAGTGGAAACCTCAAAAGGAGTTTTGCAATACGAAGGAAAGCCGTCTCAAACACCGGTAGCGCAACGAACCATGGAAGGCTTTTTCCACCCCCTGCCAGACTAGGAAGTCCAGCAGCCCAGCGCTACGGAGCTTTTGGAGCTGTTGCCGTCTTTGGCGCCGCTGTGGTTTTTGCGGCTGGAGCCGGTGTAGCTGCTGCGGCAGCGCCCGTGGTAACCAATTCGGTGTAAACACGAATCTCCACGCGCCGGTTCTGCTCACGGCCTTTGGCAGTGCTATTGTCGCCCACCGGCGCAGTGGCGCCATAGGACACCGAGCTTACCCGCGCTGGATTGATGCTTTTCTCAAGGGTCAGATATTTCATGATCCCCTTGGCTCGCAAAAGCCCCAACTCGTAATTGTATTCCGGAGAGCCCGTGTTGTCGGCAAAGCCGGCAACCACGATCATTACATTGCTATTTCCCGCGAGATCGCTCTTGAGGTCGCTCAGAAACACGTCGATGTTCTGCTTTCCTGCAGCCGTTAGCACAGTGGAGTTCGTAGAATAGAAAGCTCCATCTTTCAGATCCAGCAACAGCTTCCGGTCCAAGCGAAGATTCGCGACGCTATCCAAAGCTTTATCGGCCTTCATGCTGACCTCATCGAGCCTGGTGCTGACTTGATCGACCTTGGCATCCACCTGACCGATGCGACCCTCGGCGCTGGCGAGTCGATTCTCGGTGGCGGATAGCTGAGTTGACATCTGTTTCAACTGCCCTTCCAGTGTGCCGACCCGACTTTCAGTCGGTGTTAGTTGCTCCCTCACCCAATCCTGGGTAGCAAGACATCCTTGGAGAACTAACACTGGCAAAGCTAAACCCAGGGTTGTAAACCCCTTCTTTAGAACGCTATTAGAAATCATACTGACAAACTCCTTTGGTTTAATTTTTGTCACGATCCAGAAACACTAGCCTTCTTTCTAGTAGAAATCAAAAAACCCGTCTATTGGACCTTAGTCCAATACGAGTGAAGAGGGAGAGATCAACCGCGCGGCTACTCAACTCGGAATAGCGTTGATGGCGCGTGACAGGACGATGACCGACGTCAAAAGCGAGATCGTGCTTTCGATCATCATTAGCATCTTGGCGCGACGCGTCAGCGGCGCGGCATCGGTGGGGCTGAACGCCGTTGCCGTGTTGAATCCCAGATATAGATAGTCGAGGAATAACGGCCGCCAGTCGAGCGGCTGGTCCTCGGGCGTCCCCGGTTGCGGAAAGACCCAATCCGGCCTTGCGCTCGACTTGCTCGCTCGAGCGTAGGGACCGCCGCGATCGATTTGCCAGTAGAGCAGAGAAAAAGCCAGAACGTTCACCAGCCATATCGCCACCGCTGAAGAAAGCAGCGCGAAGGCGTTTTCGCCCGACGGGTGGATCGTGATGACGCCAATCATATCCGCCAGCTCTGCGATGGTGTTGGCTACATAGGCCGCGGCGAGCAGAATAATCATCGTTCGCTCGATACCGAGCCACAGCGTGTTCCCCCGAGTTAACGCGACGCCTGCCATCGGCACAAGAACCGCGAGCGCGGTCAGGTAGGAAACCCAAGTTGGCAGCGCGTGGACATGTCCGGGCAACGTCGCAAGTATGCAAAGCACTACGACTATCGAAAGGGCGGGAGGCCAGCGCGACTCGTCGCGGATTGTTTGGGTTGAATCGTTCATGCGTTCAGAGCTTTCTTCGCGGAAGGATCGTCGAGCATATACGGGGCCACGACTTGTGTCAAAACCGGCCCAAGAGTGGCAGTGATAAGCATCAGCACACATGGAGCATCCGAAAATAAGCGCCATGCCCAGGGCAAACTTCCCCAACGGTGGCAGAGCCAGAGCATGTGAGCGTATGAATTCAAGAAATTCCATTTTCCGATTAACCGGCGAGATGAAAGCTTTGCCGCCGTCAGCTGGCAACTAGGTGACACCTTTCTTACGCGCCGGCCCTTTGAGTTGATGAACCGCCTATCCCTTGGCGGTCGGCGGTGTGTGCACGCCGGTGGTCCTCGGCATCCGCGTAATTGCGTTCAACGGCACTTTGCAAAGAGGCGAGTTCCTGGCGCAACGCCGGCGCACGCGCTTCAGGCAAAACCGCAATCAGGTGCTCCAACATCGCACGCAGCCGGCGCGGCACCTGAATACTTGCGGCGCCGAAGAGACGAACCTCGGTCACAGCCAGAGCGACAAACTCCTCCCACCGCGGCGTCTGATACATGAGCCGTAGTTTTCTTTGCGCATCGAATTCTCTACCGGCATTGAGCTGCTTCTCGCCGACAAAACGCAACAGGCATTGTAGCTGATCGAGAGCCAGGACTGCGGTGGTGGGGTCGTTGATCGCCGGGGATAACGCGTGGGAAGCGATGTCGACCATAATACGAAACGCAAACGCCGGATCCTGTTCCAAGGTGCGTGAGCGGCCGAAGGCGACCATTTGTTGTAGCGCCGCCTCGTCGATCTTTTCTCGCACCACTTCAAATAATCATGATAATTTGAATGATAGGGTCACCTTTTTACATGAACCCATGCCTTGTTATTTTGAACTGATAATGCAAATCTACAACATATGCAATATCTCACCCGACAACAGACCGAACGCCTTCGGTCCCTGCTCCGCTCTTTTCCGGCCGTGCTCCTGGTCGGTCCGCGTCAGTGCGGCAAGAGCACTCTCGCGCGCCATGTTCTGCCGGGGTGGACCTACCTCGACCTTGAACGCCCAGCCGATCTTTCCGTTCTTAGCACCGATCTTGAAGGTTTTTTTTATGTCAACCCCCGGTCGGTGGTAATCGATGAGGCACAACGCCTGCCCGAAATTTTTTCGGTTCTGCGCTACGTCATCGACCGCGCGCGCGGCAAGGGGCGCTTCCTTCTTCTGGGTTCGGCCAGCCCAATGCTTATGCGTTCGGTTTCGGAAACGCTTGCCGGCCGAGTTGCGTTGCTGGAACTTACCCCGTTCCTCGCTTCCGAGCTGGGACGGACCGAGTGGGCCGCCGATCGTTGGTTCTGGGGCGGCTTTCCGCCGATTTTCAGCCTGCGCGGCTCTCGCGCGCGCGCTGAGTGGCTCGATGCTTACGTCTCGACCTTCATTGAGCGCGACCTCCCCGCTCTCGGCCTTGGCCTCCCGGCTCGGCGGTTGCGCACGCTCTGGACGATGCTGACCCATGTCCATGGCAACCTCCTGAACGTCTCTGACCTCGCGCGTTCGCTTGCCGTATCCTCCCACACAGTAGCCGGAGACCTGGACGTGCTGGAAGGGGCGTACATGATCCGCCGTCTTCATCCCTACCACGCCAACGTGCAGAAGCGCCTGACCAAGAGCCAGAAGCTCTATGTGAGAGACACCGGCCTTTTGCATTTTCTGGCAGGCCTGCGCCAGCCGCGGGAGTTGACGACATGGCCCAAGCGCGGCGCTTCCTTCGAAGGCATGGTGATCGAGGAACTCGTGGCGCTCGCCGCTCGTCGCCTGGTTCGTCCCGGGATCTTCTTCTGGCGGACACAGGCCGGCGCAGAGGTCGACCTGCTGATCGTCGAAGGAAGGCGAATATTGCCGATCGAAATCAAGCTTGGAGCTGCGGTGAACCACTATGCCGTGGCCGGTCTCCGACAATGCATGAAAGATCTCGGCCTGCGCCGGGGCTGGGTGGTTACGACCGGGTCTGAGAGGCGTCGCCTGTCCTCCGGCATCGACATCATCCCTTGGCTCGAGATCGCCTCAGGCCGGATCGAGTTGTTCTGACTTTCTTGGCTTGCCAGTACTGAACTTTGGTTTGCCAATTTTTTGGCTCCTAAACATTTGGATTTCTCTACAAATGGCGGAGGCATAATCGATCCTTGAAACTTTGGCTAGCTCGACCGAGATCTCCAGGTCGAGTGCTGGAATAGTGGAATACTGGAACGTTGCAAGACCGCCATTGCCCTTTCCAATGCATTCTTCATCCTTCCATGGTGCCCAGAGTCGAGTAGGGCACCGTGAAAGCTAAAAGCGGATTAAAGTTAAAGTCCATATTCATGAACTGGGTGGCGCCCTTGCCGTGGGCAAATTCGTTCATGTCGCCGGAGGTTGTTGATGATGGTGGCGAACTTGCCAAGGGTCAAACCAAAATAAGGCGAGAGGAACTGGGCAAAATTCCATGCGGGGACGCCGAAGATGTCACCGGGAGGCAATGGAAACATCTGGCTGGTGTTCACCGGCATCAGCGCTCCGGTGTTCTGGTTGACGGACGAAGCCCAGTTACCCTCTAGTTCTAAGTTGAAAAATCCCCCGGCCACAAGCCACACCTTGAAAGGTTATGAAAATATCGGAATATTTTCTCCGTTGGAGGTTATCCAGTATGAAAGCTAAAAGATTCGACTGCGTTGAGATGATGCACCAAGGAGCGGAAGAAGTTCAAAAAAAAATTCGCGGCATGACTAAGAAAGAGGAGATAGCCTTTTGGCGTGAGCGTTCCCGAAAATTAATCCGGCGCCAAAGTAAAACCCCTGGAGGAGGGAAACGCGAGCCAGCTGTTCCGGGATAGGAGCAACAGGCGCCTCCCGATGCATCGCGCTAAGGCGTCAAGTACGCCATGAAGACTCAAAATCCGTATCCAGCATCCCGGATCGAGCATCCCGAATAAAACCCGACGCCTGAACCCTGTCCCTCGACACTCTTTCGTCATAGCCGACCTATTTCATCCTAACGAAGTCCCGTTGAGCCTTTATTTTCTCCTTGAAATCTCGGATTGATACTCCGATTTTTCAATGATAAACTTTAGACCATGATTGATCGCCCGAGCTACCTGCAGCAGATATCCCGCGCTGTAAAACGCTCCCCGATTACGGCCCTCGTTGGTCCTAGGCAGTGCGGGAAAACGACTCTTGCCCGCCAGTTTGAGAAAAACGGAGCTGCTGCCTATTTCGACCTCGAATCCCAAATCGATTTAAACCGCCTCCAAAATCCCCATCTCATGCTCGCCTCTTTGCGTGGTCTCGTGATCATTGATGAAGTTCATGCAATGCCCGAGCTGTTCCGCGTGTTGCGCGTGCTGGCCGACCGTCCGGAAAACAAGACTCGATTTCTTATTCTCGGGAGCGCATCTCCCGACCTGGTCAAGAATGTTTCCGAAACCCTGGCCGGTCGAATCGAATTCGTCGAGCTTTCCGGTTTCGATGTTCACGAGACGGGATCAAGTCGTTCCGACGTTCTCTGGCTCAGGGGTGGATTCCCTCGTTCTTTTCTTGCTCCTTCCGATGAGGACAGTCTGGCGTGGCGCGACAACTTCGTTCAGACCTTCCTGGCCCGAGATATTCCACAGCTCGGCATCTCGATTCCACCTGCGGCCATGCGTCGTTTCTGGACGATGCTCGCCCATTACCACGGTCAGACATGGAATGCCTCCGAGCTTGGCCGTTCCCTCGACCTCTCGGACAAAACGGTGAGATCCTATCTCGATATTCTCACGGGAACCTTTATGATCCGGCAGCTTCAACCATGGTACGAGAACATCGGCAAGCGCCAGGTCAAAGCGCCTAAGATTTATCTGCGGGATTCGGGTCTTCTTCATGCCCTGCTCAACATCCCAGATTTTCAAACCCTTCACGGCTACGCGCGGGTAGGAGCGTCGTGGGAAGGCTTTGCTATCGAACAAGTTCTGCAGACGGTCAGGCCGCCCCAGGCCTTTTTCTGGGCCACACACAGCGGGGCGGAAGCGGATCTCCTGTTTATTTTTCACGGCCGTCGATATGGAATCGAATGCAAATTCAGCGAAGCCCCTAAAATAACCAAGTCGATGCATCAAGCCCTTCAGAGTTTGAAGCTGGCGCATCTGTGGATCATCCATCCCGGAGATCATCGCTATCCTCTTTCAGAGGACATTTCAGCTTGGCCTTTGAGGGACGTCGCCTCTCTGCCGAAGCAGCTTCGATAGTCCCGGAAACCATGTGCCACTCAAGGTGTCAGTTTTCGGGTTTCAGGTAGCTCGTCCCTCGACCCACCGCTCGCGCAACTTCCACTGCCGCGCTCGATGATCAATCGCGCCGCAAAATCCGAAATGAGCAAGCGTTCTCTGCTCCCCGGCCCAGGTTGACACGATCGGTTGATAGCGGGAATATCCCACCATGATTGTAACTCTCGATTCGAAGCGCCGGTTGACCGTGCC
>DAIRFP010000040.1:0-30796 GCA_036794995.1 Thermodesulfobacteriota bacterium
TCCGCTTCGGGAGTTTTGTGCTCATTCATGAGCTCATAGAGCGTAGGAACATCAGCCAGGCGCGGATCGCGGGTTTTGCCGGTTTGCATCAGAATGCGCGCGAAGCCGGTTCGACGCCAGGTATGATAAGGCTCCCGCGAATGGTAGGCCTGGATGGTCAGTGCGCGGCACTGGAGCTCTCCACGCTCCACCGCTAGGTCGATCTCTCCACCACCCTGGTAGCCGGCAATGACGGTAAATTTGGTGCCAAGCAGTTCCTCCAGCAGCTTGGGCATGTAGCTACCCGAGGTGCCGGCGCCGGTGGAACCACATTTGGGCGGTTCCTTGGCTCGCTTTACGTCCGCCAGACTTTTATAGGGCGTATCGGCGCGCATGTAGAGCAGATGATCCGACTTATCGGTGCTACCGATCCAGCCGAATTTCGCCCAATCGTATTTTGCTTCCGCCTGTTTTTGGAGCTGGTTGAAATAGATCGATGGCTGGACCGCACCGATGCTTAGCCCATCGGGTTTGACCACGTTGTAGATATAGTTGGCGCCGATGATGGATCCCGCGCCGGGCATGTTCTGGACGATGAAATTGGGGTTTCCCGGAATATGTTTGCCCATGAATTGGGCCACGAGGCGGGCGTATAAGTCATAGAGGCTGCCAGCGCTGGCGGCTGCGACGACTGTAACCGTCTTGCCTTGATAAAAGGGGCTTTGCGCCGTCGCCGAAGAAGTCCATAGGAGGAGGGTCATCAACCAAAATATTTTTTTCATACTATGCCTCAGGGTTTCGCTTTGATCATCGCTTAACACTACGGTCTTCGCGCTGTCAACCTTGACGGCTGCCGCCTCGCCGGTGTAAGGCTCCGAGCATCGCAGCGCAACTGAAAGCATCATTGACCGTCGCGTTAACGAAAGACCTCGTCCCGCGTTCAAACTGACTGTGCCCGAGGGGTTCCAACGTTGAACCCAGAACAGTGAAGCCTGAACGCCAGGAGGAGCTCAGAATCTCACGTGCAGAGGAGAAGATATGGCAACGACTGCGGATGAACACGCACAACTGTTGGATACAGTTCCCCTGGAGCCCAATCTCGTGATTTGCGATCCGCACCACCATCTGCGAGAGCGGCCCAACGACCGTTACTTCCTGGGAGAATTTCTTCAGGATACCTGCACCGGGCACAAAATCGCTGCGACGGTTTGTGTAGAAAATCGCGCGATGTATCGCAAGGATGGTCCTGAGACGATGAAGCCCATCGGAGAGACCGAGTTCTTCGATAACGTTGCCGCTCAAGCCGCATCAGATCCAAAGCACTCGACCCAGGTTGCGGCCGGCATTGTCGGACACGCCGATCTGAGTTTGGGGGAGGCCGTGACGGAGGTACTCGAGGCGCATCTGCGAGCTAGTCCCGGCCGCTTCCGCGGCATTCGTCATTCGACGACATGGGATCAAAGTGAGACCATCAGAAGCGATGCGCCGAGAGGTTTGCTGGCGGATAGCGTTTTCCGGCAGGGGTTCGCTTGCCTGGAGCGCTATCATCTAAGCTTCGATGCCTGGCTCTACCACCCGCAGCTTCCGGAGCTGGTGGATCTGGCACGGGCGTTTCCGAGTGTGACGATTATTCTCGATCACATCGGCGGCCCGCTGGGTCTCGGACCCTATAAGGGGAAACGCGACGAGGTTTTCCACGGGTGGAGCAAAGGAATCGCTGATTTATCCACCTGTCCCAACGTCGCGCTGAAACTCGGCGGTTTTGGCTCCACTCGTTCCGGCTATGATTGGCACGAGCGCGCGCTCCAGCCGGCGTCTGCGGAGCTCGCAACCGCGATGGCGCCCTATTTCGACTTTTGCATAGAAAAGTTCGGTGTTCATCGCTGCATGTTTGAAAGCAACTTTCCCGTCGACAAAGCCTCTTATTCCTATCTTTCGATTTGGAACGCCTTCAAACGGATCAGCCAAAGACATTCTGTCGATGAGCGCAAAGCGCTATTTCACAACACCGCCATGCGCCTCTACCGGCTCGGTCCGGTTTCCTCTCGAGCTTAGCTGGACGCTGCCGGCTCCCGCGTGTTATGAATAGAGCTAATCTCACCTACTTGGCTTCAGGACATCGAGGACGCTCGCCCGCTTTCGCCAGCTGTGGAGTCTAGTCTGCCTTCACCGGGGATCGACAAAGAAAACACCGAAGTGCCGAAGCCCGAAACCGCTTCGCCGGAAGTCTCGCCGCCGTTCCAGGGTCCGCTCCGTGTCTTGCTTCGATTCAAGACCTTCGAGGCGCTGCGCCATCGTCAATACCGGTTGATCTGGTACGGGCAAATCTTCGCGTCCATGGGCACCTGGATGGATCAGGTCACCCGGGGTTGGCTCATCTATGAGCTGACGGACTCGGCGCTCCAGCTCGGCCTGGTACGGGGAATTCAAGCCATACCCTTTCTCTTGCTATCTCCCGTGGCGGGCAGCGTCGCCGACCGCTATTCGCGCAAGCTGCAGGTGGTGCTTACCCAAACCGCCGACGGGATATTGTTTGCAGTGATGGCGCTGCTGATTTTTACCGGCCTGATCCAGCCGTGGCACGCCTATGTCACGGCGGTCTTGATGGCGATTGTTCAAACCTTTCTGCAGCCGGCTCGGGCCGCTCTGATTTCCGATGCCGTGCCGCCCAACAATCTGACCAATGCCATCGGTCTCAACGCGGTTGTCTTTAACGCCGCGCGTAGCACCGGCCCTGCCCTCGCCGGCGTGCTGATCTTCAAGTTCGGCACCGGCGGCGCGTATGCCGTTCAAGCGCTTTTTTTCTTCATGGCGACGATCTGGACCACGCAGCTGGGTTCGGCCGGGCGCGCTGCCGGCGACTCGCGCGGTCACTTTGCTCACGGGGAATCCTTCGGCCAGAGTATTATCGAAGGATGGAAATTCAGCTGGCGGAACGAGATCGTGCGCACCGCGCTGCTCATCGTGATGTTCGTCTCGTTGTTCATCGGCCCGTTCACCACGCTGCTGCCGGTGTTCGCACGCGATATTTTGCACGTGGGCGCCGCCGGGCAGGGGCTGCTGCTCACCGCGATGGGCGTGGGTGCATTGTGCAGCGCTGTGCTCATCGCTTCCGCCGGAGATCGCTTGCCGAGAGGCATCATTATGCTGGGCAGCGTGATGCTTTACGGTTTTTTTACCGTGATGTTCGCGGCCTCGCCCTGGTTTTGGCTTTCGCTGGTACTGATGGTCATCATAGGCCTGTGCCATGTGCACTCCCACGCCCTTGTGCAAACCGTCATCCAATCCTACTCACCGGCGGAGTTTCGCGGCCGGACCATGGCCATCTTTCACATGAGCCAGGTTGTGCTGACAATCGGAGCCATGCTCGTCGGTGCATTGTCATCGATCGTCGGGGCACAGTGGGCGGTAGCGTCGATGAGCGCCGTCGGGGCGCTGATCATGATCGGGATCTCCGTGGCGTTGCCGGGCGCCAGGCGGATCCGATAGCGCAGCGAGGTGGGGCGCAGTTCAGAAGCCGGTGATTTTTAGTTGGAGCATTCCGGAGAGATCGTTGTGGGAGCTGACCGATGGGGTGAAACCGATTTGCTGGTTGTAATTGAAGTTGAAGGATAGAGTGTCGTCTTTCCCGAGAAACTTGCCGATTTTCCAGTCTAGAACGGCTGCGGTGCCAAAGGTTCTGTTATTGTTTGAGCCGTCACCATTGAAGCTTTGGGCAAAAGACGTAGCACCGGTCAATCTAAAGGAATCTCGCAGCGGAGCATAGGCGAACACAAGCTCCGTTCGGGGGGTATCTGTCTTGATCCCGGTGTAAAGGTTACGCTCTTCTTTGATGCTGAAATTCGGGTTAAGCGATAACGAGTCAAGCGGGCGATAAGAACCCGCGAGGGTATTTGTGAAAACCATGCTTTCCTGATTTAACCCGGGACCTTGCTCCACCCAGCCGTAGCTCGATGCCAGTGATCCTCCCCATTGCGACCGGTTGATGCTCAATGAGGTCGTCGCACTTTTCGTCACGCGGAGGCCGTTCACATCCAGGACCTTTTCCCTCGACTCACCGATGGAACCGCGGATATTGATTGGGCCCAAAGGGTGTTCACCCCAGAGCTCGCCTTCGTCCCGCGTCTGATCCGTGACGGCTCCTGCAAAGGAAACAAATCCCCGCTCGATGGATCTATAATCGCCGCCGTAGCCCAGACCACCCCAGCGATTTCTGAGTCCGAGTCGCAGCATTCGCGGCCAATCTCGGCAGGCGCACTGTCCTTGCGAAGCATTGAGCGGGCTGTACGACAGCTCGCCCTCGCCTGTCAGGCCGCTGCCGCCGAAGGTCGAGGTTGCGAGTAGATTCAAATAGCGCCGTAAATTACCATTGTGTAACCGATCCGTCTCAGGGGCGGCCGGTTCTTGCTTTTCCACGTATGAGGCTTTCAGTTCCAGCAGCTTAGGGCCGAAGCTCAGAAGATAAGTATTACCAGAAAAGGTAACAGGGCTTGGAACGCCGTCGGCCTGGAAAAGATTTCCTCGATAAGGAATTTCAGGGCTAGAAGGCGGAGCCTTCGGCTCTATCGAGATCTGAGAAGTCTCAGTTTTTACGGTGGCGCAGGAAACTGAAAGGAAAACCGCTGCGGCTAAGAGGCAAAGTTTGAGCACGACAAAAACCTATAAGACGGCATTCTAGTCCATCTTTGATTCTTACTAAAGAGCTGCAGCCAAGGGACGGCCAAGGGTTGCGATTTATAAGGAAAGTTTTTCCCAATCCGCGGCGGAGGCGTCACGCGCAATGGCGAGTCCGCCATCGGAACCTGCAAAAATGGGATCCTTGACCACCGTGACTCGCCCGCCTCCAAGTTCCGCACAGGCTTTTTCGATAGCGTCCGGCAGCCCGGCAATAAGGGATGTGCCGCCCGCTAGAATAATATTATTGCGCACCTGCTCCTGATATTCCGGTTCAACCCGGGAAAGGAGGTCGATCATGGTTTCGGAAATCGGCGGCAGGATGGATTCGCAGGCGGCGCGCATTTCGTCTGTAATGTCGAACTCGGTGGCTTTGCCTTTGGCCGGCACCGAAACTGTCACGCGACTCTTCGGTTCACCGACAAAACTCCATTTTTCCTTCCAGTCGCGAATCAGATGGATGGAAATCTGCGCCTCGGGATGGTGCTCGTGCATCAGTTTAAAGAGACGTTCGTCAATCGAATCCCCGGCATTGGGCAAGGTTCGCTGATCCGCTTCCGTGGGATAGCGGCCTTGCATCACACAGAAATCCGCTGTGCCGGCGCCGATATCGATAATCATGGCGTGGAGCAGCGCTTCCAAGCCGTAGGCCACCGCGAAGGGTTCAGACACCAACATCACGCTGTCGGCAACACCGTCCATGGCGCCACGGAGACGCTGTCTGCTTTCCCGAAACGCCTCGGCCGGAACTCCGACGACTGCCCGTACTTTTCCGCGGTTCTTGCTCTTTTGCTTGATGCCTACGAGAGAAATCAAGTGGCGGAGTAGTTCCTGGACCGCTTCCTCGTCCTTTGCCGATCCCTCTTTGATAACGCCGCGCTCCAGCGGGCGGCGAAGATCCAACATGACTCGATGATCCAGCGCCTCGCGGCCCACGAGCACGGTCTTTTTTACCAATTTGCGAGCCACCATATCCACGGGCCAGCCTACGTAGCTGTCGACCACGTGACGTTCGCCGTTGGAAGCGGATATTGAGCTGCGCGAGGTGCCCAGATCGATTCCGATACAGAGAGTTTCGTTGGTTTCTTCCATAGTCAGCTACCTTTTTTTTCGGAACCATTGAGACTGGTCGCATAGGAACGTAAGCCTCGCAAGAGCGCTTGCGCGATCTTTTCCCGATAGTCGGGGTTGGTCAATAATTTAACATCATCCTCATTGGACAGACAGGAAACTTCGGCTAATACCGCCGGCATCTGCGTGCCGATCAGCACCGCAAATGGCGCCATCTTGACACCGCGATTCTCCAGTTCGGGATTGATTTGGCTGAGCGACTGGTAGAGCTCGGCGTTGATGGTCTTGGCGAGCCGGTGGGATTCGTCGCGCCGAGCGTCGAAGTAGATCTTTTCGAGCATGCGGCGATAGTCTGCCAAAGCGTAACCGGAATCGCGGTTTTCGATGCTGGCGAGTTTGATAACCGCGGGGTCATCGCTGGCACCGACATAGTAGGTTTCCAGTGGGCGGACTTCACGGGGCTCCATCCAGTTCACGTGGATCGAAACGAATAGATCGGCGTTGTTGGCGTTGGCGAAAGCCACTCGTTTCTCGAGGCTGAGGGTGTCATCCGTTTCTCGGGTCATGATCACTTCGAAGGGAGCGTTTTCCATGAGGCGGCGGAGCCGCAACGCGATGTCCAGGGTGATATCTTTCTCCGACACGCCGGACTCGGAGATGGCACCGTGTTGTTTTCCGCCGTGCCCCGGGTCGATTATGATTCGCTTGACCGAGAGGGGAAGCACCGACCGGTTTATCCCGGACGGCACCGGAAGCGCAGCGGCTGTACCCGGCGTTTGGCTGGCGGAGGAAGAAGCGTTCCTGGCTTCTAGAATCGCTGCGCTGGACGACGGCTCTTTCCCCCGCGAAACGACCAGCGAGGGGATCGCAAGGTAGCTGACGCCGGCGATCAGCAAGGAACCCCAAAGCCAGACAAGCGGCGTGCGTTTGAGAGATTCCTTGGGCTTCACCCTGTCGGGGCGCACGACTTCGATATTGCTCCGGATCGCCTCACGAAGGATGCGGAGTTTGGTTTCAGCTACTTCGTCTGCCATTGATCTACCTGGGCTGCACCTTTCCAACGCTGGGGCAGGATCGAAAAACTACCCTATTCGCAATGTCGGCTGTTATCTTTGGGCCAAAGTAACAAAGCCAATTCGTGGGACCCTCTGTGAGCAAAGCAGGCAATTGTTTCGATTCTTGAAGCGCTAATTTTTTGCAGTTTTTTGTAGGTAATCGGCCGACATCTAGGATTGTAGTGAACGATTAGTTTCCAGAATTTTGGCTCGAGGGCCCGGCAATCTTGAACGGCTCCTGGGTGCCGAGACTGGCCAATGCTTGTTCCGATGCCTGCACCCACACAGATTTGATCTGTAAGTCTAATCGAAAGTGTCGATTTAAGCAACGAAAACTGCTGATAAGCACAGGATCCAATGTTTCGCTTCAATCACGGCCGATCATGTATAATACCCTCACATGGTGTTTATGGCTGTACTGCGCAGTGGCTTTGATGGTGGAGCCATCAATTTCAATCATGGGCGTCTTAACGTGCGCGATATCAACCCGTTCCCCTTTTGTGGGTGTGGCCACACTCAAGCCACACAGCCGATCGCTTCGATTTTTCTGTCGGTGCTCGCGATATGCAGGTGCAAAAGCGCTCGACTGACAGCGAATATCCCCGACTGCATGGAGCTCGGGAAGACCAAGCAGTGAAACCACAGTCAACTCGAAATTGGCGCGAGATCGGTATTCTGTGTCTCTTTGGCAGTGCCTTGTTCTACGTATTTTCTCGGACATCCGCCGATCCGGATCTGTGGGGTCATATTAGATTCGGCGAGGATCTTTGGCGCACCGGCAAGATCGTCCGTGTAGACATTTATTCATACCTGAGCGGCGATCAATTATGGATCAACCATGAATGGCTTGCCGAGGCTATGTTCGCCGCCGTCTTTACCGGCGGCGGTGCACCCGGTCTGATTGTTTTCAAGAGTTGCCTTGCGCTTCTCATTGTCGGAATTCTCTACTGGTATTTGCGGCAGCAAATCTCAGTTGTTCCGCGGGCGGCCATTCTCGCAATTGTCTTTACATTGAGCCTGATTCCTTATCTAGCGGTTGTTCGTCCGCAGGCTTTCACATTTTTGATATTCTTGCTGGTTTTGATCGTCTTGGAAAAGGCCGACCGTGGGCAGCCTAAATGGCTCTGGTTTGGGCCACCCTTGTTAGCCTTTGCGGCAAACCTCCATGGCGGGGTGTTAGCCAGCGCAGGGCTCTTCCTCCTGTGGATCTCGCTATTCTTAGCATTAGCCGCCTTTCGTGAGAAAAGCCTCGCGGTGATCTTCGCTCCATCGAACCGGGTAATTATTCTTGTTGCCCTCGCCGCCGTTGCCGCCATGTGGTTGAACCCGTACGGGATCCAGCTGCCGGGTTTTCTTTTACGCACGGCGACGGTGCCGAGGCCTGAAATAGCGGAGTGGCAACCGATCGCGCTAATCAGCGTCGAGGGTTTGGTCTATGGGCTGCTTCTGGTTCTCGCGTTCATGGGTCTGATCTTCAGCCGCAAAGAACGCAGCCCCGTTTTGGTCACGCTGTTCGCGTGCACCGCGATCTTGCCTTTGATCGCCACCCGGCACATGCCTTTGTTTGGCTTGTCTTGCGCGGTGCTGACTGCCGAGCACATCGCTGATATGTGGGACCGGGCATCGCCGGTTTTGGCTGATGCTAACCGTGATACCTCGCACAGCTCTTGGTTTGCCGTGACTTGTTTCGTCGTAGCATTGGTCCTGATCGGGGTTTCTTTGCCGCATTTTCAGTGCATTCGGGTCGATGGTCGAAAGACGGAGTTTCCGGCCAGGGCGGTTGCTTTGTTGAAACAAACCAATGCTACCGGAAATCTGGCCGTTCACTTCGATTGGGGGGAGTACGCTCTGTGGCATCTGGGTCCACGGATTAAAGTCTCGGTCGACGGCCGCCGGGAAACCGTCTACTCGGAGCGGTCCTATGCTGAGAACCTCCGTTTCATTAATGGCGTGGGGGATTGGGATCGACTCGTGAGAAAGCCGGAGACTCATGTCGCCCTCGTCAGCAGAGCATTTCCGGTTTTTAACCTGATGCAGCTCACGGCGGGATGGACGCTGGCGTACGAGGACCCTATAAGTGGGATCTTTGTTCGACAAACGTCGCCGTTGGCAGGCGCGTTTCGATTCATCAAGGAGCCGGCACTACCGCACAACGGCGCGGGGTTGTGCTTTCCGTGACCGAGAGTCTGCTTGCACTACAGCGCGCTCCTAACGCTAATTCTAGCAGATGCCAGAGACTAGCAGATGCCAGAGTTGACCTCGGTATCGGCTTACTCTACAGTAAAGGCCGGTGTACTAGCCCTCATCCGTCCATGTCGATCCACGTCGCTCTGCATCACGTTACCGACTACCGCTACGATCGGCTGATCAATCTGGGACCCCAGGTGGTCCGCCTGCGGCCGGCGCCGCACTGCCGCACGCGCATTCTAAGCTACTCACTCAAGGTTGAGCCGGCCAAACACTTCATCAACTGGCAGCAGGACCCACAGGCAAATTACCTCGCGCGCCTGGTTTTTCCGGACGCAACGCGCGAATTCCGCGTTGAAGTCGATCTGGTGGCCGAGATGGCGGTCGTCAACCCCTTCGACTTTTTTCTGGAACCCCACGCCGAGCACTATCCGTTCGAGTATGAGCCTTGGCAACGGGTCGAACTAGCGCCGTACTTCAAGCAGGAGCCGCTGACACCGCTGTTCGAGCGCTACTTGAGCGCGGTACCGCGGGAGAAAGCCCGCAGTGTCTCGTTCCTGGTGGAGCTTAACCGGAAGCTCGCCGCCGATATCCAATATTTGATCCGCATGGAGCCGGGGGTTCAAACCCCTGAGGAGACGCTGACCAAGGGCTCGGGCTCATGCCGCGATTCGGCTTGGCTCTTGGTGCAGCTACTGCGCCATCTTGCACTGGCGGCGCGTTTTGTCTCCGGCTACCTGATTCAATTGACACCTGACGTAAAGTCGCTGGACGGACCGTCCGGTCCGGCAAAGGACTTCACCGATCTCCACGCGTGGGCCGAGGTTTACCTTCCGGGGGCCGGCTGGATCGGTCTGGACGCGACTTCCGGGCTGTTCGCTGGCGAGGGCCATCTGCCGCTCTCGTGTACGCCCGAATCCGCATCCGCTGCGCCGATTACCGGTAGGGTCGACGAGTGCGAAGTGAAGTTCTTCCACGAAATGGCGGTCACGCGCGTGTGGGAAGCGCCCCGAGTCACTAAACCCTATACCGAAGAAGAATGGCAAGCTATTGAACAGCTTGGCCGCGCCGTCGATGCCGACCTTGCGCTTCACGATGTACGGCTGACCATGGGCGGCGAGCCGACGTTCGTTTCGATTGACGATCCGGACGGGGAGGAATGGAGTACCGCGGCGGTGGGACCGGACAAGAAAAAGCTCGCCATGGATCTCTATCACCGTCTGCGCCGGCGCTACGGCGCCCAGGGGCTGGTTCATTTCGGCCAGGGCAAATGGTATCCGGGGGAACAACTGCCGCGCTGGTCGCTCAACTGCTTTTGGCGCGCCGACGGCGAGCCGATGTGGCTCGCCGAGTCGCTGATCGCCGATGAGTCCCGGCCCGGTGCTGCGACGGATGCCACGGCCGCGGAGTTTCTGCGCGGCGTAGCTGAACGGCTTGGTCTCGACGCGCGGCACATTTTTCCGGCCTACGAGGACGCTCTCTATTTCATGTGGCGGGAGCGCCGGCTGCCGGCCAACGTCGATCCTTTCGATTCCCGGCTCGACGATCCCCTCGAACGCGAGCGCTTCGTGCGCGTATTCTCTCAAGGCCTCAAACAGGTCGTCGGCTATGCCCTCCCGGTGACGCGGGACCCGGCGAGCGGACGCTGGCGCAGCGGATCTTGGTTTCTGCGCAGCGAGCACTGTTATCTGGTCCCCGGCGACTCGCCCATGGGTTATCGGTTGCCCCTCGACTCGCTGCCGTGGGCGAAAGCCACCGATTATCCGTACGTCCATCCGCCGGACCCCACGGCGGCGTTTGCTCCCCTTGCGAGCCATGCCGAATTCCGCTTTCAGGTCGCCGGAAAGCGGTCCGCCGACCAGGCAACTTCGAGCGAGAGCCGTGCCGGGAGCGCCGGTTCGGCTCGGGACGGCTCCTTCGACCTTGCTCCGAGCCTCTTCGAGAGCGCGTCGTGGATCAACCGTTCGGCCATGTGCGCGGAGCCGAGAAACGGTGTGCTCTACATTTTCATGCCGCCGGTGGAATCCCTGGAGAATTACCTCGAACTCGTCGCCGCGATGGAGGCCACCGCCGAGGCGATGCGCCAACCCGTTCTCCTTGAAGGTTACGAGCCGCCGCGGGACCCGCGGCTGATCAATTTCCGGATCACGCCGGATCCTGGTGTCATCGAGGTGAACATTCACCCATCCGCTGGCTGGGATGAGCTGGCGGAGCGCACGGCGTTTCTCTACGAAGCCGCGCGCGAGTCGCGGCTGGCAACGGAGAAGTTCATGATCGATGGCCGCCACACCGGCACCGGCGGCGGCAACCATTTCGCGCTGGGTGGCGCAACGCCGAACGACTCGCCCTGGCTGCGCCGGCCCGATCTACTGCGCAGCGTGCTGAGCTACTGGCATAACCATCCGTCGCTTTCTTATCTTTTCTCCGGGCTCTTCATCGGTCCCACTTCGCAAGCGCCGCGCATCGACGAGGCCCGCGGCGATTCGGTGCGCGAAATCGAAGTCGCGTTCCGGGAGATGGAGCAGCGTCAATCGGGGCGTTCCGGGGACTGTCCCCCTTGGCTGGTGGACCGGCTGTTGCGACACTTGCTGATCGACGTCACCGGCAATACGCACCGCGCGGAGTTTTGCATCGACAAACTCTATTCTCCCGACAGTGCCACCGGGCGCCTCGGGTTGCTGGAGCTGCGCGCCTTCGAGATGCCGCCCCACGCGCGCATGAGTCTGACGCAACAACTGCTGCTGCGCGCTCTCGTCGCGCGCTTCTGGCGGACACCTTACAAGCCGCCGCGGCTGGCGCGTTGGGGTACCGAACTGCACGACCGTTTTTTGCTGCCGCACTTCGTCTGGCTGGATTTCAGCGACGTGATCGCGGAATTGAACGAGGTCGGCTACCCGTTCGAGGCGCGCTGGTTCGCTTCGCACTTCGAGTTTCGCTTCCCCAAATACGGCGACTTCGCCACTCGCGGCATCGATGTAGAATTACGCGCCGCACTGGAGCCCTGGCATGTGCTGGGCGAGGAAGGCGGCGCCGGCGGGACGGCGCGCTATGTGGACTCGTCTCTTGAGCGGGTGCAGCTCAAAGCGAACGGCCTGCCGCCGGATCGCTACACAATTACCTGTAATGGCACGCCGCTTCCCTTGCAGCCCACGGGGACTGTGGGCGAATTCGTGGCAGGCGTGCGCTACCGCGCGTGGCAGCCGCCGTCAGCGCTGCACCCAACCATCGGCGTGCATACGCCGCTGACATTCGATATCATCGACGGTTGGATGCAGCGCAGCCTGGGTGGCTGCCAGTATCATGTGATGCACCCGGGCGGGCGCAGCTATGCGACTTTTCCGGTAAACGCCTTCGAAGCCGAAAGCCGCCGTCTGGCTCGTTTCTTTCGCAACAGCCATACTCCCGGGCGTATCGAGGGCGGTGTGCCGCGAGTGGATCCGGAATTCCCGTTTACACTGGATCTCCGCAAGCTTTAGTGCCCATGCCTGTTGCAACTAGAGACTGCTGGGGAAAAGAAGACTGAAACCCATGTCATTGCTGAGTGATTCCAGTCCCCAGACTTCTTCCAGGGAGCCGATTCCAGCGTCAGGTTTTAGGTTGCAGTTTGAAATCTGTGATTTGAAGTCCCGAAGCACTGCTGTCTGTGGTACAATGGCTATTAGCCGAAAAAAAGCCCGCCTCAACTTGAACCGTTCATACTAGCGCTTTTCGCCGATGCCCTCCTCCTCTTTCACTAGCTACGCATCCAAGTCCGAGCGATACGACGAAGTTTTCGGACCTGAGGGTCTGCCGCGACGCCACTGGGAGCGGTTCGCCAAGGCGGCGTCGCGTGCAGGCCGTTCCGAATTATCTCGCCGCGCGCAAACTATTCGCCGCGCCGTCGAACAGGACGGCGTCACCTACAACATTTACGCCGATCCCAAGGGAGCCGACCGGCCTTGGGAAGTCGACGTGCTGCCGCTGATCATCAGTCAGGATGAGTGGCGTTTTCTTGAGCATGCAGTGCAGCAGCGCGCACGCCTGCTCAACTCGTTGCTGGCCGACCTGTACGGTCCGGGCTGGCTGCTTGCGGAAGGCCTCCTCCCGCCCGCGATTATCCACGGCCATCACAATTACTTGTGGCCTTGCCGCGGGCTCGAGCCGCCCGGCGGCACCTTTCTTCACCTTTACGGTTGCGATCTCGCCCGCTCTCCGGACGGTCACTGGTGGGTCATCGCCGACCGCACCCAGGGTCCCTCGGGGGCGGGTTACGCGCTCCAGAACCGGCTCATCGTTACGCCGTTGTATGGCAGTTTGTTTCGGTCCCTTGCGGTGCAGCGACTGGCGAATTTTTTTCGTACCTTACAGCAGCAGTTGGCGGTCCTCGCGCCCACCGGCGGTGAAGCGCCGGTCATCGCGCTGCTGACTCCGGGGCCATACAACGAGACCTATTTCGAGCATGTTTTTCTGGCCCGCTATCTCGGCTTCGCTCTCGTGGAAGGGTCGGATCTCACCGTGCGCGACCACCGCGTTTATTTGAAGACGCTGGAGGGGTTGCAGCGAGTTCACGTGTTATTGCGCCGCCTCGATGACGAATACTGCGACCCTGCGGCCTTGCGCGCCGATTCGACTCTGGGAGTTCCAGGACTGCTCGGCGCGGCGCGGGCCGGAAACGTGGTGATTGCCAACGCCCTCGGCTCCGGAGTGCTCGAGACGCCGGCACTAGCGGGTTTTTTGCCCGGCATCGCCGAAGCCATGTTGGGTGAGCCGTTGAAACTACCCTCGGTGGCCACCTGGTGGTGTGGCGAGCCGCCGGCCCTCGAACACGCCATCGCGCATCTTCCAGAGCTCGTGATCAAGCCGGCGTTCCCCTCGATGAAACTCGAGCCGACCTTCGGACACTCCCTCGACAACGCCGGCCGGGAGGCGATGGCCCAGCGCATGCGTGCTAGCCCCCACGCCTTTGTCGCTCAGGAATGGGTGCGTCTCGCTCAGGCTCCCACATGGTCACGGGAGCGCGAACAATTCGAGCCTCGGGTTATCGGGTTGCGGCTTTATGCGGTGGCCACCGCCGCGGGCTATGAAGTCATGCCCGGCGGTCTGACCCGGGTTTCTCCCGACACCGGCGCCGAGGTCATCAGCATGCAGAGCGGTGGATCGAGCAAGGACACGTGGGTGCTCAACGGCGCGGCGACGAAGTGGGAGTCGCTGCTGCAGCCCCGTCTCACCGCCCGGGACATCTTGCGCGGCGGTTTTTATTCTCCCTCCCGCGCGCTGGAGAACCTGTTTTGGATGGGACGCTACGCCGAGCGGGTCGAAAACGTCAGCCGGTTGTTGCGAGCCACCGCTCAACGCCTTGTCGAGATCGATCCATCGAGCGCCGCCGGACTCGAATTGCTGACCGCCTTGTGCGACGACGCGCGGCTGCGCGAGCTGTTATCCGAGGGCCCCGCTCAGTCCGCGAACAAAAAGACCGCAAAAAATGCATTGAACCACGGCGACGATTGGTTGCTTAAGGCGGTGGGAGATCAACGGGTCGTAAATGGCCTTCCCGCTAATACGGCGCATCTTTTTTATTGCGCCGCGCAGCTCCGGGATCGCATTTCCCTCGACAACTGGCATACGGTTCAGCGCCTCGCCCACGCCCACGAGCCCCCGCCCCAGGATATCGAAGCGGCATTGTCCACCCTCGATCGCATTCTGCCGGTCTGCACCGCATTGGCGGGGTATGCGTTCGATGATATGACCCGGGACGACGCTTGGCGCTTTCTGGTCGGCGGACGCCGGCTGGAGCGGATTATCTTCTTTTGCTCGATGATGGCTCGCGTGCTGGCGTGGCCGGAGAAGGAACAGGAAGCAACGCTGGGCGCCCTCCTCGAAATTGGCGACAGCATTATTACTTACCGCGCCCGCTACCAACGGCAGCCCGAGCTATTGCCCGTGCTCGATCTTCTCGTCCTCGATGAATCCAATCCCCACGCGGTGTGCCACCAACTCGCCGCGCTAAGCCGCGAGATCCGCGAATTCGGTGCCCGGCTAAATTTCCGGCCGGTCAACGATCCGAGTTCGGTGCTGCGGGGGCTCCGTGAATTCGACCTTGCCCGCCTCGACAATCCGCGCTTGCCTTACGGTGAGGCCGCTCCCCGCGGGGAGGAACTGGCCCTGCTTCTGGCGGCGTGCGAACATTGCGTCTCCGGCCTTTCCGATGAGTTGTCCCACCGGTTTTTCGCCCTCGCGAGCGAGCGCGCCCAGGCGAGTGTTGCGGCATGAGCACCAACTTCATGCGGCGTTACCGGGTGGAGCACCATACGATCTACAGTTACTCAGAGGTGGTCACGCTCTCCCATCAGCAGCTCCATCTGACGCCCCGTCCCGTCGACTACCAGCGGTGTCGCGCCCATGACGTCATGATCCTGCCGGCGCCGACCCATCGGCGCGAAGGCGTGGATATGTTTGGCAATCCATTTACTGCAATAGCCATCGAGTCGGCGCATAGCAAACTGGACATCGTGGCCCGCTCCATCGTCGAAGTCGACGGACGGCTGCACCTTGGCGTCGACAGCACACCTCCCTGGGAGACCGTCCGCGAAATGCTTGCTTACCGGGCTGCGTGGCGCCCGGAGCCAGCGGTTTTGGAAGCCACGAAATTTCTCTTCGAATCTCCCCACGTGCGCGTCAAGCGCGACCTCCGAACTTACGTGAGGGACTGCTTCCCGCCGGGGCGGCCGGTTCTGGAGGCGGCGGTTGCGCTCATGAATAAGATTCACCGCGAGTTCAAGTTTGACACCGAAGCCACCACCGTGACTACGCCGGTGATGAAATTTTTCGAGCAAAAGCGGGGCGTATGCCAGGATTTCACCCATTTCATGATTTCCTGTTTGCGTTCCACCGGGCTTGCCGCCCGTTACGTGAGCGGTTATTTGTTGACGCGCTCAGGGTCCGCCAAACCACGGCCGGTGGGAGCAAACGCTTCACATGCCTGGGTCGCGCTGTTCGTCCCGGGAAATGGCTGGCTCGATCTCGATCCCACCAACAACCTCCTGCCTTCTGCGGAGCACGTGACCCTCGGTTGGGGCCGCGACTTCTCGGACGTTACGCCGCTGCGCGGGGTGATCAATGGCGGGGGCGAGCAGACCCTCGCGGTCAAGGTAAGTGTGGAGCCCGACGAATCAAGACTGGACTGACGGGGTAGAGGAGTGGTGGAGTGCAGAGGGGGCCTGCGTCAAGGTCAAAATAACGTCGGTGTACCACGCACAGTTAAGGTTTAAGCGTTCATCCTGCTCGACGTCGCGATTGGCGACATCCATCCGAGCCGCGTGCACGCCGAGGAGCATCCATGGCAAATCTCCCCGACCAGATCCTTGCGTTGTCATTCGCGTTACAACCGGCGCGCCGCTGGTGCCACGGTGCATTCGCGCATCAGTGAGAAAATAGCCTTGTCCTTGAAACCGGATGCCAAAGGCCGAGGCAATGACCGCTTGGCGTACCACTGGAAGGTGATGCAAGGTGTCGTGAAAGCCCAATGGAAAACCAACGATGAGGACCCGTGTGCCGACTTCAATTTCATCGAGTTGCTCGACGAGGTGATCGGCTGTAAACGGTTTCAAAAGAAGCTTCGCCGGCAGCGCCCGGCGCTCAAGCTTTAACGCGACGACGTCCACTGTGCCCGCGGAATCCACGACTTGTCGCCACAGGGGCTGGGTGTCCCGATAAAGCGGGATGGAGAATTGGATTGTTACCGCGACGTTTTCCGGGTCCACGTGCAACTCGATTTCCAGCCGGTCGGGACGATGATCGCTGGCCTCGTCCAGTACCACGTGTCGATTGGTCACCAGAAATAACCCGCTGTCCCGCTCGAAAAAGAAGCCCGTGGCGCTGGTTAACTGCTGTGCTCCGAACAACGTGGAGACTCGCGTCACCGAAAGTAAGAGCGATTCGATCGCCATTCATCTTCTCCCAATCTTTTTCTCCCAATCTTTTCGTCATTCAGTCGCGCTGTATTTGGCGGTCTGTTGTTTGTCTCAGATCCCCGGCGCCTTAGGCCCTAAAGGCGGCCTAGCGACGTTCTCGGCGATGGCTTCGACATCCCACAGGCGGGAAAATTTCAACCTAGTCCGCTTCGCCGGATAACCAAACTTCTCCTGATACTTGTTTGTCACCTTTCAACTCCGATGTTTTGTAACCCTTTGCCGCAGCTGCCAAGCGGCATGAATGCACTTCTGAGTGTATCACAGCGGTCCGCGGGGCTGTACACCCGACTTCAGCAGCGCCACCTGCTCCGCTGTGAACGGCTCTTCTAACAGACTTTGCCGTTCGTGGTAGACCCGGAAGAAATCCGCGATGAAGTGCATGCGATCCTTGAAGTCCGCCCAATCCTCTGCGCCGCTTTCCCTCAGGCTATTCGGCGTCACGTCGATCCGCGCCAGCACCTCAGTCAACCGCGGACTATGGATTTCTGCAAGCAGCTGCGGAAATTTTGCCTCCAGATCGCGCCCCAAACGCAGCACCTCACTCCCGGGCAGATGCAAGGTCATCAAATGATCGGTGATGACTTGTCGAATTAACCGATTCACCGCACGGATTAGCCGGTCGACAACGGCGTCGAGAGGAGTTCCATGACCGAGTAGGTGTGAGCGGGCCCGGATCCAGAAACCCGGTAACAGGATCGCCAGCAGATTGCGCTTCAATTCCGCCGTAGGGCTCAGAGCGGCATTGAGCGCTTCGGAGATTTCGGGCTGCAGCCGGATCTGCTCGTGAAAGCCGGAACATAGATTTGCCAGCAACATCAATTCGGCTTTTTCCTTGGCATCGTTCCGGAAGCGAGCCTCACCGTAGGTTCTGAACGCTTCGCTCAGGAGGCGCTGTCCGTCCGGGGGCTCCCCGGGACGGAGCGCCGCACAAAACCGCTCCATCTTGCCGGCATCGAAATCGGAATCATCGTGAAAGGTCTCCAGGAAGCGAGCGAACTCACGCCCGATCTCCTCGAAGACTTTCTTGTTGCCGCGGGCAACTGCATCGCCAGCGCGAGCGAAGGCTGCCGCGGGATGGAGGGCGCGAAGAATTGCTTCTTTGGGGATGCGCGCCTGCAACCTGGCGCCCACGCTTTTAAGTTTGCTCGCGATAGCTTCCAGGGCGGTTGAGATCTCGGCTGAAAGGTAAAAACGTTCCTCGAAGGTTCGGATCAAGTCTTCCTGGCGGATGGTCTGTCCTGCTTGTTTAGAAGCCCAGGTCGCAAAGGTGCACCAGTTGGCGCAAAAGCCGGCGAGGCGGACGACTGACTGAGAGATCTCGTAATAGCACTGCGTGATCTCCAGATTGCGCAGCCTGGGGTCGTCAAGTCGGGCGATCCGATCGATGTCGTCAATTGTCGGTGAATTCATATTGTCGGATGAAGAGGAAAGCGGCCATGGGGTGACGTTGTAGCGTGACTTCAAAACTCTTCACGACTATTCTCGTGCCTGACTTTATTGTGATCACCATCGCTTAGCAAGATAAATCTGAGGGCGAAAAATTTGGCCACGGGCAACAGAGTGGCGCCGTCACCGGGCAGCCATAAAAGCAGCACGACGACATGGACTCGCCGCGCAATCACGTCCGGAATAATGATCATGCCGTTCGAAATAAAGAGTCGTTTACGGCGTTCGATTCTGCATTCAAGTTCCGAAAATTAAACGAAGCGAGGAAACTACATGCACTGAAGGCTATGGCCTTCAGATTTTTAGAGGCTGCCGTGGGAATCTTCGCTGAAAAATCAGCTCTTGGTTTTCCAAGCTGACTCTCGCTCTCTAGGCACAGGGTTTGCTCTACTCACAAACAATTCTCGAAAGCTGCGCCTCGAGGTTTCTTGCCACTCGGGAGATTCCTAACAAACGCCTGTGTGGCGAAAAGGCGGACTTCTGAGAGCGGACGTGAAGCGATGTCCAATCTAATGCATTCATAAAAATGATTTGCGCAGTGGAGCGTCACGTCGAGATCTAATCGCAACTTGGAAAGGAAACGTCATGAAAAGAAAATTATTTGTGTCTTTGTTCTTAATTCTGGGTGTAGCCGCTCTGCTGATTTCAAGCGCTTCCTCCCAGTCGAACCGGCAAAACCGCAGCGATCGATTTCGTCACAACGGCGTGATTGAGGACGAAGATCGTTCCGACTTGAGCGGTCGAAGCAACGGCGCCACCGAAGCGCCAGCCGCCTTTGACAGCCTCACCAACGGCTTCAACGAGCAGGGACCACCGTTCGAGACACTGAATGAAGACAATGTCGTGGCGCTGCGCTCGTTTAATGATAACCGGTTCATCTTCGAGGAAGTTGAAAAAATTCAGGAGGGACTGGGGCCCACCTATAACGCACAGAGTTGTAGGGAATGCCACCAAAATGTCGTTACTGGCGGGGCCAGCCAAGTGGCCGAGCTTCGATCTGGGCGCTTAGTAGACGGCCAGTTCTTTGGATCTCTAGGAGGCACCCTCATCCACTCGCGCGCAACTCATCCCGATATCGTGGAGCAGATCTCCCCGGAGGATAGCATCCGCACTTTCCGCATATCGACGAACACCTTGGGCAACGGCTTCATCGAGTCCATCGCCAATAGCACCTTACTTGCGATTCGCGACAAACAACCCCAGGCCATGCGGGGCGCCGCCGTCATGGTGCCCGTGCTCGAAGCCGGCAGCAAAGCGCGGATCGGCCGTTTCGGCTGGAAAGGCCAACACGCGAGCCTCGAGTCGTTTTCCGCCGATGCGTATCTCAATGAAATGGGCATCACCACGCCGCTGTTTCCCGAAGAGAACACGTCCAATGGCCGCTTTGTGGGTTACGGTTCAGGGTATGATCCGGTTCCGGACCCCGAGGACGATGGTGTGGACGTCGTGGCGTTCGCTAACTTTATGCGGGCAACAAAAGCGCCGCCGCGCGGGACGATCAATGCCGACGTTGTCGCCGGTGAAGCGCTGTTCAACAAGATCGGGTGCGCGGTTTGCCACACGCCATCCATCACCACGGCGCGCCCCGGTACAAAGGTCAACGGTGGCGCCTTCACGGTGACAGATGCTCTGGGTAACAAGATCATCCATCCTTACAGTGATTTCTTGTTGCACGACATCGGGACGGGAGACGGCATACCCGTTCTGCCTTTGCCCGAATATGCGGCAACCGCCAATCAGATGCGAACCGCTCCGTTGTGGGCGCTCAGAACTCGTAACCGTCTGATGCACGATGGTTTGTCGTTCACCAAACAAGATGCCATCCGGCGTCATGCCGGGCAGGCGGCAGGCGTGACGAAGACATACAACGCGCTCTCGGACTCGGAGAAAAATCAATTGCTGGCGTTCCTAGATTCGCTGTAAGGAAGTCCAACCGGGTATTGCCGATTTCTTAAATACGAAGCGTAGGGTCAACTCTTGGGGTCAGATGTTGTACTAGGTAATTGGTTGGGGCATTGAAATCCAGGAGGGGCATCGCTATCAGAACCAGAGGCCAACTGGATATTGTAGTTAAATAGATTGTTTTCCTATTAACCGCGCCATTTTTGCTTTTAATGTGCGTTTAGCGGTTTCAGACTTATACCACGAGAGCACCTTATCAACAAATACAATCGCCACAAGTTCGCTAGAATAAACATCCGGGATCGCCTGTCCGTATTCATCTAAACGTTGCTGCAATGTTTGAAGCGTAACTAGTAAACCGTGATCGGTATTATAAAAGCCGATCATATAGTCCGTGATATCATTATTTTTGCTTGAAAATGGCTCCTCGCCAATTACTACTCTGCCGGAGTTTTTCAAAAGCTTTTGGACATCAGAATTCATTGTTTTCGAAATGAATTCCCGTCTTTCACCTGTACGCAGACCAGGCGCCATCAGTGCAAACACCAATAGTTGTAAAAATAGAGCCGCAAAAAAGATTTTTTTCATGAACTACTCTATTTTTCTCTCTTTTTTAAAGTTAGCACGGACAAAATAAGAGTCAAGCAACCGTTCAACCGTATCCAACATTGATAAAATCATGGATTTCTTCGGTGCCGGCGAAGTCGGCGATGGTGCGACCGACTTTCAGGACCCGGCTCTAAGCGCGGGCGCTTAGACACGAATAGGCCCAGCGCTTAGGCCAGTTGACGAAATCTAAAGTCTCCGATCCAAACTTCGATATTGGATCGCCTCGGCGATGTGGGCGGGCTGGATCTCTTCGGTACCGGCGAGGTCGGCGATGGTGCGGCCGACTTTGAGGACCCGGCTGTAGGCGCGGGCGCTTAGGCCCAGCTTGTTGATCGCGGTTTCGAGCAATCTTTCGCCGTCGTCATTCACGGCACAATAACGTTTGATATCCCTGGCCCCCATCTGGGCGTTGGCGTGAAGGGGCCTTTTTTGAAAACGTTGCAGTTGAACCATCCGCGCGCTATTGACCCGCTGGCGGATAAGCTCCGACGGTTCGCCGGCGTCGCGGCTGGCGAGATCCTGATAACGTATCGCCGGCACTTCGACTTGAATGTCGATGCGGTCGAGGAGCGGGCCGGAGACGCGGGAGCGATAGCGCTGGATCTGCAGCGGCGTGCAGATGCATTCCTTTTGCGGATCGGTGAGAAAGCCGCAGGGACACGGGTTCATCGCGGCGACGAGCATCACACCGGCAGGATAGTTGATCGAGCCCAGGGCGCGGGAGACCGTGATATTGCCGTCTTCCAAAGGTTGCCGCATGACCTCGAGCACGTTGCGCCTGAACTCGGGCAACTCGTCCAGGAAAAGGACGCCGTTGTGCGCGAGGGAGACTTCGCCGGGTTTGGGTATCGTTCCACCACCCACAAGGCCGGCGTCGGAGATGGTGTGATGAGGCGAACGAAACGGACGCGTGGCGATGATCGGCGCGCCGTTTAATAGCCCCATGACGCTGTGAATCTTGGTGGTCTCCAGGGCCTCGGCGAGGGTCAGGTCGGGGAGAATGCCGGGCAGCCGCTTCGCCAGCATCGTCTTACCGGAGCCGGGGGGGCCAACCAGGATGACGTTGTGACCGCCGGCGGCAGCAACTTCCAAAGCCCGCTTGACGTGCTGTTGACCTTTGACATCGTTGAAGTCCGAGTCGTAACGGGAATGCTGGCTGAACAGAGCTTCGAGATTCACATGGGTGGCCGGGATGGTTTGGGCGCCATTGAGGAACTCAACCACTTGCGGCAGGTTTTGCACCCCAAGCACTTGGATTTCGCGGACGACGGCGGCCTCCGATGCATTGATCTCGGGCAGGATGAGTCCTTGGTATTTTTCCTTTTTCGCCGCCATGGCGATGGGCAGGGCGCCCCGCACTGGCTTGATCGAGCCATCGAGAGAGAGCTCGCCGATCAATAGATAATCTCCCAGTAACCTGGTCTCGATCAAGCCTTCGGCAGCCAGGATTCCCACTGCCATTGGCAAATCGTAGGCAGAGCCTTCCTTCTTGATATCCGCCGGTGCAAGATTGATCGTGATGCGTTTCGCCGGAAAGGTGTAGCCGCAGTTCTTCACCGCAGCGCGAATCCGGTCTTTGCTTTCTTTGACCGCCCCTTCGGGCAAGCCGACCGTGGCGAGTTGGGGCAAGCCGCTGGCCAAGTCAATCTCCACTTCGACGCGGAGAGCATCGATCCCGTAGAGTGCCGCGCTGTTGACCTTGGCGAGCATATACCCCGTTGAAAGCGGTGGTACCCTAGCAAACGGCAGGGGGAATAACAAACGGTGGGCGAGGTCCGGCCATGAGACGCGAGATTGGGCTGCTAGCGCATTAACATAAGACTATCTTCGCGGGATTGATTGGGATGCGGAAAACTCCGAGAAAACAGTGCGCAAACACGCGATAGCGGGCGCTACGGCCATGCCGTTAGCGCCCGCTATCGGTGAAACAGTGATCTGCATATCCAGATAAAGTGACTACTCCTCGACGGCTATGAAACGGCAGGTTGAAGCTCCGCCCTTTCTGATCAAAAGAGGTAACACGATCATTTTCACGCGCCTTTCGGAGAGCTGGTCGCAGTCGACTAAACATTTGCAACCAGCCATGGCCTTCTTGATTAGTGCGCCATAGCTGCTGGGGTGCGGGCTACCATGCTTATGCGCACCTAGATCGATCACTCTCTCCCGGGCTTCAGCCGACGGCCACGGCTTCGGATGCGGGATCAACGGTGTCTCGCCTCGGAACCAGTTGTTGCCCTGCACTCTGGGCGGATTCACCAGGCCGCAATCGGTCATGAACAACCCACTGCCCATCTCGTCCATCTTTTTCGCCAAGAGGGCGGCGGCATCGAAGTGAATACTTGGAGTTCTTTTATAGTAGTCGATACCAAGTGCGTAAGCGCGCTCGCGCGTGCCCCAGCCTGTGCGCAGTAGCACCTCGTCGCCGTTTTTATAGTCCGCCTGTTTGATCGCCGTCTCCATCTCGTCCGGTGTGATCTCGTGCCCTTCCGAAGCCCTAATGTCGAGAATGACAGTATCCCGGAGAATTAGTTTTTCGAGCGGAATTTCGTCGAGCAGCCATGAAAATTTCGGGTTGGGTTGCAGTGGTGTAGGATCGAAGGGGTTGCGCTGATGCGGCACCATGAACGGGCTGCCCGTTTCTCCGTCCAGCTTCATGCGCGTCATCCGCATACCGTGTTTGTCGTAGTACATGTATTCGTGCAGTCGTACAGAGGAATTTGTAAAAGGCAGAATCTCTCCGTAGCCCGCGCCTTCCCAGATCGGCATTGTTAAATCGATGAGTTTCATTTTTATCACTCCTCCAAAGCTACGACTCGGCACGTTGAAGCCACGCCTCGCACAACCTTCAACGGCGACACAATGATCTTAATTTTGGCTTTCGTGAGCTGCCCGCAGTGAACCAACTTGCGTACGGTTATGATACCTTCGCGGGCAAGCGCTATTTCTGTGGCAAAATCCTTTTTCGTTTTCTCACCGTCGTAAAGATGCAAGTACATGCGCGCCTCGGCAGACTCTGCCGCCGGCATCGGCAACATGGAACACCACTCGGGGATAAGATGCTTGTCTGGCCAGCCGATCAGCGCCGTATCCATCAACAACAAGTCGCTTTGGTTCTCATGCATGCGTTTGGCCAAATATTGCGCCGCTTCCAGAGATAGATGTGGGCTGCCGAGGAGATAGGATTCTCCGTAAAGGTTGTCGCCCCAGCCTGTCGCGATCAGTATTGCGTCTCCTTTCTCAGGACGAGCGGCATCGAGCGCCTTTTGGACATCCGTCTTGGTTATCTCGTCACCTTTCGACTTAGCGATGCGGGCCACCGAGGTGGGCCGCAAGACCAACTTTTGGAGCGGCACATCATCGAGTCGGGCGGTCTTGCGAAACTCTGCGAAGACCGACGGCAGTGTCAAGCAAGTGCCCGAATCGCTGCCGATCACCATCCCCTTTTCTTGATGATCCTTAGGTCCAAGAAAAAACTTTACCGATGTCGGCAAAATATCGTCGGGCATCCATTGGTGATTCAATGGCATCGTCAATTCAACGAATTTCATAATCCTCCCCTTTTAGCGTTAGAGATTTCCGTCGCTTATTAAATAGGTCTTGTTCTTACTCTACAGGACCTGAGAGTTACACGGCCAAAACCCGCATGCGTTCCGCGGGCAGTTCCAGCCAGACATGCTGGCCCCTTTTTAATTCCGCCACGTATGGACTTGTTTCCGCGCGGAGGTGATATTCTCCGCTATTGATTTCGTATCCCACCCGGTTCCCCGTAAACACCGCGCTCTTGACCGTGCCGAAGACAAGATTCCCGCGCGCCTCGGGCTGTTCCGTATGGAGCACTACTGCCTCGGGCCGAAACATCATAGAAACCGGCTGACCAGCCTTTATATTGGGCGGCAACGGGCAGCGCAGCCGTCCGAGATCGGTCTCCACATGCCCGAAGTCATTTGCCTCGTTCGACAAAGCGTGGCCTTGAATCACGTTGGTGGTACCGACAAATCCCGCGACGAATAAATTCGCCGGCTCTTTATAGATCTCCATCGGTTTGCCAAGTTGAACGATCTGCCCGCCGTGCATGACCGCAATGCGGTGCGATAAGACCAGCGCCTCCTCCTGGTCGTGAGTGACGTACAATGCGGTGAGGTCCAATCGCTCGAAAAGATCACGCAGCTCATGGCGCATCTCTACCCGGAGCTTGGCATCCAGGTTGCTCAATGGTTCGTCGAAAAGCATCAACTCCGGCTCAGCCACCAAAGCTCGCGCCACAGCCACACGCTGCTGCTGTCCACCGCTCAGCAGCGAGGCAGGACGCTTTCCTAATTCGCCCAGCTGGACGAGCTGCAACACTTCCTTCACCCGTCGGGTGGTTTCAACTTTTGATAGCCGATGCCGGCCATGCGTGAGCGGATAAGCGACGTTCTGCGCAACGCTCATATGCGGCCATACGGCATAGGATTGGAACACCATGCCGATTTCCCGCGCATGAACCGGAACCAGCAGACCTTTGCTGCTCGAAAAAACCGGCTTATCGTTGATCCAAATCTCTCCGGAGTCGGGAATCTCCAAACCCGCAATGCATCGAAGCGTGGTGGTTTTGCCGCAACCCGAAGAACCCAAGAGTGCGAAAAACTCGCCCGTTTTCACCTCGAAGGAGACGTCGCGAACCGCATCAACCTTACCCTCTGCGGTAACGAAAGCTTTGCTGAGGCCTTCTACGCGTAACATGGGCACCCAATCCCTTTGGCCTTTTTGAATAGATGGCGACGCACGAATCTCCCGATATTCACTCTAAGGCATGAGAGCCTGGAGCGCTTTTCTGGTTTTGTCGCGCTGCCCGGCAACGATGTCTTCCGGAGTCCATTCCAATATTTTCGCCTTCGGCATGGTTTTGAGCGCTTTCGCAAGCTGGGAGCGCGGATCCACAAAAGTGCCCTCGCCGTTTATCCGCTCAATCAGCGGCAAGCCATCCTCTAAAATAAAAGCAAGATACAGCAACGCCAAGTTAGGGCTCTTTGCACCTTTCGGAATCGTAAGGCCGATCGAGCCGACGGTCATTATGTCCTCAAACAGTTTGGTCTGGATCGGATAGCCTTCTTTTCTTAAACCTTCGGTGCCACCGATATTACCTGTTGCCGCCGCCACTTCTCCCAGGGCCACAGCCATGCGCACATCGCCGCTGCTGCGCTTGATCAGCGGCTTGTTAGCGAGAAGCAGTTGCAGAACTTTCTTCTGCTTTTCTATATCCCAATGTCCGCCGATGGCCATATCCGCCAGAGGGCTGGCGGGTCCGATGGTATTGATAGCAAAGTTGCCTTTCCACTTGGGGTCGGTAAATCCCTTGCCTTCGGCAAACTCTGCGTAGGTCCGCGGCAGTTGATCGGCAGTCGTTCTCTTCGTATTGTAAATCATGCCGGATGCGAGCGTTGTCACGTCAACCGAATAGGGGCGCTTCCACGCCGCGACGTTCTTGAGAATTCCATCGACCCCCTTAAACTTTGGGCTGAAAATTTTGACCAGCGGAGTATCGATGTCTTCGAATAGCGCAAGCCTGTCGGGCCGTCCTGCAATATCACTTGCGCCTGCATAAAGAAGGTCAGCTTCGACACGCCCTACTTTAACTTCGGTGAGAAACCTAAGTATTGAATCGGGATTGGTAACGGGAGTCAGACTCACACGAGGCACAAAGCCAAAGCGCTTTTTGAAGGCCGCCTCGAACTGCTCCCCCACGCCTCGCTCGCCCGGCACTTCCCACCACAGGCGCAACTCTCCTTCCTTCTTGGCTCGGTCCAATATCTCCTCATAGGTCTTGCCAAATACCTGAGCCAATGCAGGCATCGCGGCGAGCAAGAGAGTCCCTAAACAAAGCACGACTGCAAAGCACTTTTTTCCGTCATTGGTTTTCATGTCCACTCCTTTGTTAAATGTGGTTTTTTTCGATAACTGACTCTAACCTACTTCCCATCCGGCCCTCTTTCGCTGTCGTTGGTCTACATAGCGCGCCGCGATCGTTACGAAAACGAATCCGCACATATAGAGGGTGCCAAGCGCCGCCGTGCCTGAGATATCAGGGACATTCCACAAGACCCACATCGCGGAAGGCAATACCATGTTTCGACTCGTCATCAGAAAAATGGCAAAGGTAAAATCTCGAAGCGTTGCGGAAAAAGCCCATAGCCAGCCATTCACCAGCGCGGGTAAAATCAGAGGTACGGTAACCGTGCGTAAGGTTCGAGCTGTGGTCGCGCCGGTGACGTGCGCCGCCTCCTCCAACTCCTTATGTAGTTGCAGCAACGCCGCGCTCAGCACACGCGTAGTGAAGGGCAGGTGGGCGATGATATGCGCGATGATCAAAACCCAGATGCTACCGTGGATTGGCGTCATGACGTAGATCAGAAATAGCGCGAGCGCCAGGACGACGCTGGGAACCCCCATCGGCGTTATCGCGAAAACTTCAACCCATCGCATCTTGCGCTTTATCGAGAGCCAACTGGCGCAAAACGCGATAAAGACCGCGAGCATCGGCGCGATCACCATGAGCGTCAGTGTGTTCGCTGCGCTTTGCTGCACCTGGGGATTGGCCAGCGTGCGGAAATAACTGTGCAGGCTGACTTGGCTCAATGCTTCGAAAGAAGGCGCTTGATAAACTTTCACAAGGCTTGCCCAAGCCAAGATCAGCATCGGCATCGCGTAGCAGGCAATAACAATCATGACAAAGGAAAATGCGATGTATTTCCAGCGACCCAACTTCAGCTGGCGCGGCCTGAAAGACTTCCCGGTGACGACACTGAATCGATCCTGCTGGCGGGTTAGCCAGAAATAGACTGTCATCAGCGATAGCGCGAGCAACAGCAAAACCACGCCAAAGGCCGCCGCTAAGCCGTAGAGAGGAATGCCGTCTTCGGCTTTTGTTAGTAGATAGATGTGCACGCTGAGAACGCGGATCCCGCCCGGCACGCCGATGGCCAGCGCGGTTTCCATCACCTGGACCAATACCATTCCGAAATAGATCAAAGCAGATAAAAGACCTGGTAATAGCAGTGGCAGCGTGACCTTACGCAGTACGGTCAACCCCTTGCTACCCGACGTTTGCGCCGCCTCCTCAAACTCAGGGTTCATCTGCCTGAACAACGGGCTCAGCATCAAGAAGGCGTTGTTACTCAAGCCAATGCCCGTGACAAAGATCATTCCAGTCATGGTGTAAATATTGAGCGGCCCGCTGGCCCCTTCCAGGCCGAAACCCTGACGCAGTAAATAATTTATCCATCCGAGTCCCGGCGACAAAAGCAACACCCAACCAAATGCTTTCAACATCGTTGGCACAGCCAGCGATACCAACATCGCTGAGTAGATCGTGGAGCGAAAGGGAATATCGGTTCGTTCCACCAAAAAAGCGATGATCGCTCCTAAGGTAAGCGACAGAATAAGAGCGCCTGCG
Organism: Thermodesulfobacteriota bacterium; assembly: GCA_036794995.1. Lineage (GTDB taxonomy): Bacteria > Desulfobacterota > Binatia > UBA9968 > UBA9968 > DAIRFP01. The sequence continues at coordinate 28,305 of DAIRFP010000040.1, forward strand.
CCATAGATAGCGGTATTCACCAAAACGGTAAGCATTCTCGGGCTGGAAAAGATCGTGTCGAAATTGTCGAGCGACATACCGGGGTCGAGGGGAAGAGCACTCGGCGGACGCAAGCTGGTCAGGAAGAGCACAACTAACGGCGCTCCGAGCAAAAGAAGCGCAACAATTCCAATCGCGATCGTCAGCAAGCGGCTAGGCTTGCCAGAGCTTAGTCGAGTATCCACAACCTGGCTACCGAATCTGTGTGCACCAAACGCATAGAGAGCGGCTGTCTCGCGCCGATAGATAGTTGTTTAGCTTGCATAGGGTCTTTGCAAGTGAAACGATTTCTAATCGGCGAAAGCATCCACCGCATGCGACCGGGTACATACCCTTGAATCTTGGCGCTCCTTCGACTTTGCTCAGGACATGCTGTGCGTTTTTGCGCGAGTCGTGGGTTTTTCCGATGGCATTGTTCCGAAGGGGTTTACAGAATTCAAAGTATATTTCGCTAGAACTTATCTTTCTTGAATGACTTGAGCGAGGAGGGCCGGCTCCGCAGTGCGTCGTCTTTGGTAACGCGGTCGAAGACGTGGACGCCGCGGTTGTGAAGGAGAGTGGGTTGGGTTATGGCGCGCCGGGCGCCGGCGGAACAGACCGAGCACTTCTTCAAAGGTCTTTCGCTGACCTTCTGGATAGCTTCGAAACGGTGGCCTTTAGTGCATTCGTATTCATAGAGTGGCATAACGATTCTTGTAGCTATCATATTGCCATAGGCGTCACAACGAAGGCCCGAACTTGTAACGGTAAATCTTTACTGGTATAAGACTTTATGTTGCAGTGTGCCAATCCAGTTGCGCAAAAACCCAGGCCCCGGCTTGGGTTTTTTTTTAGCTTCGCTCAGAGGTGAGTGATGTTAGAGCAAGAAGTCCTGCCGGTTGGGTTAACCTTTGATGATGTGCTGTTGATTCCCGCTGAGTCCTCGATACTACCGCTAGACACCGACGTTTCGACCCGGCTCACGGAACGAATTACCCTCAATATTCCGCTGATCAGCGCGGCGATGGATACGGTGACGGAATCCAAGACCGCTATTGCCATGGCGCAAGAGGGCGGCATCGGCATCATCCACCGCAACCTGCCGGTGGTGGCGCAAGCGGCGGAAGTGGAAAGAGTCAAAAAGTTTGAGAGCGGGATGATTTCCGATCCGATCACCGTGGCCCCGGATCAAAAAATCTCCGAGGCGCAGGAGATCATGAACAAATATGGGATCTCGGGGCTTCCGGTAACCCAGCATGGGCGACTGGTGGGAATCCTGACGAATCGGGATTTACGCTTTGAGAAAAAGCTCGACCGGGCGGTGTCGGAGGTCATGACCAAAGACAAATTAGTGACCGTCAAGCCCGGCGTGGATCTGGATGAGGCCAAAGAGATTCTGCATCACCATCGGATCGAGAAGCTTTTAGTTGTAGACGATAACTTCGAGCTCAGGGGGCTGATCACGGTCAAGGACATCGAGAAGAAAATTCAGTATCCGAACGCCTGCAAGGACGAGCGCGGCCGCCTGCGCGTCGGTGCGGCGGTGGGGGTCGGGTCCGACTGGGAGGAACGGGTCGAGTCGTTGGTGCGGGCAGGCGTAGATCTCGTCGCTGTCGATACGGCGCATGGTCACTCTAAAAACGTGCTCGACGTCGTTAGACGGGTTCGCCGGCGTTATCCGGATCTCGATCTGGCCGCAGGCAATGTGGCTACCGACGAGGGAACCTCGGCATTGATCCAGGCGGGCGCCAATGTAGTGAAGGTCGGCGTCGGCCCTGGGTCGATCTGTACGACGCGGGTCGTCTCCGGCGTGGGCGTGCCGCAGATCACGGCGATTGGCAGCTGCGCCAAAGCCGCCGCGCGCCAAAACATCCCGATCATTGCCGATGGTGGAATCAAATTTTCAGGAGATATCACTAAGGCGTTGGCCGCCGGCGCTGATTCCGTAATGATCGGCAGCCTCTTTGCCGGGACGGAGGAAAGTCCGGGAGAGACGATTCTGTACCAGGGCAGAACTTATAAAGTCTACCGCGGCATGGGTTCTCTCGGCGCCATGGGGCAGGGGAGTCGGGACCGGTACGGCCAGGCCGATGTCGAAGACGCCAAGAAGCTGGTTCCTGAAGGCATCGAAGGGCAGGTGCCCTATAAGGGATCGCTATCCTTTAATATCCATCAGCTAGTCGGTGGGTTGCGAGCGGGGATGGGCTACCTGGGCTGCAGAGATGTGACGGTGCTCCGCGCCAAAGCTCGCTTCATGCAGGTCACTGCCGCGGCTCTGCGAGAAGGGCACGTTCACGACGTTTTCATTACGAAAGAGGCCCCTAACTATAGAGTAGAATGATCCTCGTCCTTGACTTCGGTTCTCAATACACGCAGCTGATCGCGCGCCGCATTCGCGAAGCCAAAGTATACTGCGAAATCCACCCGTTCAACTTTCCGCTCGAAAAGATCGCGGCGCTCAAACCGGAAGGCAT